>JBPCMI010000140.1:0-66456 GCA_051002415.1 Pyrinomonadaceae bacterium | reverse complement strand
TCTCCCCGTCTCCCCATCTCCCCATCCCCCCATCTCCCCGTCCTCGCGTCTCGAGTGGTCATGGCTGCTCCCCTCCTTCCCACAGATCGTCATCCGCATTTGTGGGTCTGCGACGTCGCGGCGCTTGCGGAGATGCGCCTCCAGCCGGCGGGCGATTGGGATCCGCAGCTTCCAGCTGGGCCCGTTCTCTGAGGAGCTCAGCGCGCTTGGCCAGATCCTGTTGACGATTGAAAAAGATCTCACCGTCAACGAAGGTGGTCTCAACTCGCGCATAGACACTGAGCGGATGATCACTCCAGATCGCCAGGTCGGCATCTTTCCCAACTTCCAACGACCCCACGCGCTGCTGAATGCCTAACTGAACAGCGGGATTCCAGGTGACAAGTTTGAGAGCTTCTTCCTCGGTCAAGTCGCCGTAACGCATCGCTTTGGCGGCTTCGATGTTTAAGCGGCGAGCGCGTTCATCGGAATCCGAATTCATCGAAACGACAACACCAGCGCGCGTCATGATCGCGGCGTTATAGGGAATCGCATCATAAGCCTCGATCTTATAGGCCCAATTGTCGGCGAAGATCGAAGCCCCGGCGCCGTGTTGCGCAATCTCACGAGCAACCTTGTAGCCTTCAAGCGTGTGCTGAAAAGTTTTGATCTTGAAGCCAAAATCATTGGCGACATTGATCAGCATCAGAATTTCATCGGCACGATAACAGTGGGCGTGAACGAAACGTTTCCCTTCCAGCACTTCCACGAGAGGTTCTAGTTGCAAGTCTCGACGAGGTGCGACCAGGTTTTTATCGCGTGAACTAGCGGCCTGATATTCGTCCCAGGACTTCTTATAGTCGCGCGCCCGCGTGAAGGCATCGCGAATAGTTTCTTCAACGCCCATGCGCGTCATCGGGTAACGGCGCGTTTGCCCAGCTTGCGGTTGAAAGTTTGAGCGCTTAGGGTTTTCGCCGAGTGCGAATTTGATTCCGGGCATCGCTCCAGGAAAAATAAATTCCGCAGCAGGACGCCCGTATTTAATCTTCACGACGGTATTTAAGCCGCCGATCGCATTCGCGGATCCATGCAATAAGTTAAGACTCGTGACGCCCCCTGCGAGTGCGCGATAGAGATCGATGTCGTGGGGATTCAGAACGTCGCTGGTGCGCGCCATCGAAGTGACGGACAAGGTTCCTTCGTTGATCGTGTCGAGCATCGAGTGGGAGTGACAGTCCACAATCCCGGGGAGCACAAACTTTCCAGTCGCGTCTATCACCTTAGCGTTGGCAGTCGCGCGAACATCTTTCCCCAGGGCCACAATCTTTCCGTTACGAATCAAAATATCGGCATTCGTTAGCGTTCCGCGCGTAACGGTAAGCACGGTTGCGTTTCGAATCAGCGTTTCGTTTCCTGCGCCGCGACTCTGCGCCAGGGATTGCGGCATGGTCAGGGTGACAATCAGTGAGCAGAATAGAACTTGGATTGTTAGTCTTCTCATCATCGTCTCTCTTATCAAGACTGAAACGGTTGGCTTAAGATTTTTGCCGGGTTCCGGTAAAGCGAGCGAAACCAATCTCTGATCTGACTGTGCCGCGAATCTCTTCGCCGCTAATACTGCCTTCAACAGTCATCTCTACGACGCGTCCTTCGACGCGAGCACGTGCTAAGAAGCGAAAACCTTCGTCGTCAAGCGAGCCACTCTCCAGTTTCGTGACGCCGAATGGACTCTGCAGGACTCCACCTAACCCACCCTGTTGCTGTTCAAGTTTTAGAGTTCCCGGATACGTTTTTAAACCGACCATCAAGTTGAGTATCCACGTACCTGATGGATCGGCGCCTTGAGTTTTGCTGTTCGCTGATTCCGATCCGGGCTGGACGCGACTGCCGTTGAATGTACCCGGCGCGCGACCGACGAACGTCACGCTGCCCTGCATCTCATTGCCAGTCAGCTTCCCTGTGAAACTCGCTTCCGTCGTCTGACCATCGAGGGTTACCGGGACTGTGAATCTGAAGTCACCGCCCGGGCCGAGGGAAGCATTGGAGATCTCGCCGCTGCCGAGCGCCCCCTGGATGGAGCCGCGCAGCCGATCACCTTCCTGTTGCAATACCAAAGCCATATTTAGGTCGGCCGAACCTGTATTTACTGTCACGGTCCAACTACCAGTCGCAGTTGCGGTCGCTGCGGCGTCAGTAGCAACAGTGGTCGCGGGCTTCAGGTCGACCGGACGGCCATCAATGAAGACATGGGCAAACGTCGGAGTGCGTGTGAAGAGCTCGCCGCGCGTAACTGTCAGGTTCGCGATCTTTCCAGCTTCTATCGAGCCCATCCGATCATTGACGCAAAGTATCTCAGCCGCGGAAAGCGTCAGCGCGCGCAATGCATCTTCCCGAGAAAGGCCGTTCTCGATAGCGCGGGCGATGTTGGGATAGAAGTCACTGGTGCTTGTCATTGCCCCGGATTGAAAAGCAAACTTCACGCGTGCTGAAGCCAATCGTCCCGCTGTCTTCTGCGCTTCCACGCGTTCGCGTAACACTCTGAGCGGCTCGGGATCAGCTTCCGGCATCGCTGCCGTTGTGCGGCGCGGAAAATTAAGCGAAAGCAGCACCGGCACGTTTCGTTCACGCAGCCGGCCCGCAACTTTACCGGCCTCGAGGCCGCCCGCGATGATCGCGCGCAGCTTAAATTCCTCGGCGAGATCAAGTGCCCTGGTAATTTCTCTTTCACTGTCCGCGTACATGATCACCGGCAGCGACCCATCGAGCACGGGTAGCAGCGCCGCCAACGCCCGATCCTGATCGGGTCGCTTCATACCACGCGGCGATCGCGCGTAAGCCTGCTGAGCCTCGCGATAGCGGCCGGCGTCTAGCATCATTTGGCGCAACACTGCAAAGACGCCCATCAATGAGTTGGGGTAGACGCCGCTACGCAACGGAGTGAAACCGATATGCAAGGCCACCGGCGAACGCACGATCATCTCTTGAGTCGTATCACCAGCTAGATTGATCAAAGCTGACTGGCCCATCCAGATACCCTGTCGTGGCGCTGACAACGCAGTAGTGATTCCCAGCTGCCGAGCAGCTTCGATCTGGTCTCCGCCGGGCTTAATGAAATCTTCGGCCAGAAGCTCCGGTTGTAATCCCGCCGGTTGCGAAGAGTTCAGTGCCGTTAAAATGGCTGCCTGGGGGCGCTGTCCTCCGAAACCTCCGCCACCCGGCGTGGCCGCCGGTGAAGGAGACGGCTGCGGCATTCCCAAAGACGTATTGGAATCGAAGAGACCGGGATAGACAGTCAGTCCATTCCCATCAATGATGCGCGCGTCTGCGGGAATGGAAACGTTTGGCCCCACCGCGGCGATCAACCCGTCGCGAATCACGACTGAGCCGCGTTCAATTGCCGGCCCGGAAACGGGAACGATGCGCGCGTTAGTAATGGCGTAGGTGTCGATGGCGCTGCGTTGCGCGTGGGAGAAGCGAGTAGGTAACGCTCCCAGCGAAACTAAAGCGATCATCGCCAGGGCAATCCGCGACTTTAGTCTTGGCATAGACGAACGGGTCCGCATGCAGTGGTTTGGGGTTCTGGCGCCAGCCTGGGGAGACCAGAGCAAACACATTCTCAGTAACGAAGTGGCGAAAGCTTAGCTTAGGCCGCAAAGCAGGCGCAAGGGAAGCGATTGGCAATTGATCTCGATTGCCAATTGCCAATTGCCGATTGGCGATTGGTGATCACTCAAGTCGCGGGCTCAGCATTAACCGCTGAGGCGCCAAGACGCAGAGACGCCAAGGAAAAGAAAGTTCGAAAGCATTAAGATTTTTTCCTTTTCGAAGATGATTCATTTCAGCTGTTTATACTTCCTTTGCGCTTTTGCGTCTTGGCGTCTTGGCGGTGAATGTCACTGCAAACAGCAGTCAAGTGGCAATTGGCAATCGGCAATCGAGATCATCGCCAATTGGCAATGGTAAAGACTTTCTCGCTCCGTCTGCTAAACTTCCATCACGTCATCTCAGTCTTACGGAGTTGCTTTGGCAAAAGAGCTTTGGTTAGGCCCCCTTCTGGGCAGTAATCGCTCGCGCTTAATTCAACGTTGCGCCGATCTCGTGGCGGATCAGAAATCCGATCGGTTTCTCTACCTCGCAGCCTCGCATCCACTCCTCGAATTAGTGACTCAGGGAATTCTCGATGGGGTTAAGAACCGCGGACTCTGGAATGAACTTCCTGTGTACCTCTTCCGCGGTTTCGTCCGGCGAGTCTTGAGTAGTGCCCGGGACGATCGCGGACAAAATTTGCCGCCGCGCCTGCCAATCGATCAGGACGAGCTGCCTCTAAAACGCAGTCTTATTTCCCAAATCCTGGTACGCCTTTCCGCCAACGGACAGCTCAAAGCTATCGGTCCCCTGGCGCGTCGCGAAGGCTGCGTCAACACCATCACTACTTTGATCGGCGAAATTGAACGTGCCGGGAAAACGCCCCAGGCGATCACTGAAATCATCGCTGCCCGGCACGCTGATATCGCGCCCAACGGTGATGTTACCGAAGGCCTCGCGCAACAAATCGACTTTGATCAAGAAGTCGCTCTGATTTACGCAACTTATTCTGACTTTCTGCGCGAATCCAAACTGACTGAGGCAGATGCAGATCAACTGCGGGCGCTCGCAGTACTCAACGGCGAACTCGATGGTCAACCCGTCAGGCTTCCGTGGCTGGAGAATGTCGAATTACTCGTCCTCGATGGCTTCTTCGACTTCACGCCAATTCAGGGTGAGATTTTGCGGCAATTGATTCCTCGTGTGCCCGACGTTGTCGTGAATCTCAACCACGACCAACGCAATCCGGATATCTTTCTTCCTTTTCAAGACACCATCGATCACCTAACGAGCATCGAGCCGTTCGAGCGCAAATTCAGCAGCGCAGAAACTGCAGCGCAAGGGGCGCTCGCGGGCTTGCGGCAAAAGCTCTTCAATCCGCAGCTCGACACGAAAATTACAGAACCCGACCAGGCCGGCACCGCAGCTGAGGTGCGCTATCTCGAATGTGGCGATCGCGATACCGAAATTCGCGCCATCGCGAAAGAGATCAAGCAGCTGGTGTTGCGCGACGGGTTCGCGCTGTCGGACATCGCCCTCGTGGTGCGCCAGCGCGCTGCGTACTCCGAAACCATTGCGCGCGTGCTGCGCGAAGAGTCACTCAGTTGCAATCTCGAAGCGCGAGTTGACGTGAAAGACATTCCGGCGCTGCGCGCGGCCTTAAAACTTTTCGAAGTCCTGGAGAGTTTCGCTCCAGATGAGCCGGTTAACCCGCGAGTGTCTGAACTGGCCGATTTGATCAAGTCGGAATACTTCAAGCTGGGTAGCGAAGAAATCGAAAAACTAACGCAACGGTTCGAAGCCGAGGGCATAAACTTGTTACCCGGCCTAGCCGAAGCAAAAGGAGACCTGCGCGAGAAGTTGCGCACGCGCCATCGCATTGGCACCTGGGATGCAGATGCGCTGGAAAACACCTTTGCGTTCGTTGGCAGCGAGCTGCGGTTGAGTGAGTGGTCAAGGCGGGCTGAGCAATTAATCAATAAACTGCCCGGCGCCGCCGCCACCCGCGAATTGCTCAATATTGAATCCACTGAACAAGCGCGCGATCCCGACGAAGCGGATCAAGTTGAGAATGCCGAAACCGCGAAGTTGGAAGAGAAGAACGTTGAGAAAAAGCGTCGCCCATCTCGCGATGTTCATCCCGCGGCAATCCTCTGGGCGCTCCTGGTGATCGAGCAGTTTGCCAATCACATCCGCGCAGTTCCCCTGGCCGGCCGTCCGGTTGGCTTACGCCGTGAACTGGTCCGCCTCTTCGACAAATTGTCTTTTGCTGAGCAGATTGCGCGGCCCGTAAAAGATGATATTGCAGATGACGAGCTGCCGCAGGCGATGCTCAACTTTAACAGCCTGGAGGCGCTGCGACGCGCGTTCGTGGCCGCGATTAAAGCGATTGAGATCGTGTGGACTTCCGTTGCGCCCTCAGTAGAAACGCGGCTGGCAGCCTTTATCGAAGAGGTACGCCGTTCTCTCACATCTCAATCGCAACTGACGCGCGCGGCGAATGCGCGCGGCTTGCGCGTCCTTGAAGCCACCGACGTGCGCGGTCTCCGCTTTCGCGCAGTTTTCCTCGCGGGTTTGATCGAAGGCGGTTTCCCCTTGCGCGCCTCGCGCGATTGGATCTATCCGCATGAAGAACGGGAGCGATTGAAACAATACGGTTTGACTCTTGAAGACATTTCGCCGGCGACCCTCTTGAAGGAGGAGCATTATTTTTATCAAGCGGCCTGCCGTGCAACTGAGAAGCTTTACCTAACGCGGCCTCTCGTTCTGCCAGACGATTCGGAAACGGTGGCCTCTTATTACATTGATGAGCTGCGACGCGCAGTGGCGCCGCTTAAAATCGAAAGCGAAACAATTCGCCGCGACTATGATGGCAAGTGCTTGGCTCAGATCTCGCGCAACAGCGAACTTAGCACCGCCCTCGTGCGCCAACAGGAACGGCAACTACGCAAAGTAGACATTGAAAACTTGTTGCCGCAGCCACGCATCCAGAAGTTTCTTACTCTCGCGCGCAATGATGGTTTCGTCAGCGACGGCGCCCTCCGGCGCATCGAGATCGAACGAGAACGGGCGGGCTCAGCGTTCGGACCTTACGATGGCAACATCACCGATCCCCATCTCGTTGCGCTCCTGAATCAAAAATTCGGGCAGGACTTTGTTCACAGCGCTAGTGGTTTGAGTGTCTATGGCAACTGCGCTTACAAGTTTTTCGGCCAGCGCGTTCTGAAACTGGAGCCGCGCGGCGAGGCGGCGCTCGATCTGCAGGCAATCGATGCCGGCAAGCTGCTGCACGATATTCTGCGACGCTTCTTCGAAACACATCGGCGGCAACCGCTGGAGCAGTTTGACCGTGCCGCCCTCCAAAAAGAATTGCGAGAGCTCGCGGATAAAGTCTTCAAGGAACATGAAGACGTGGTGCCGGCGCTCAATAAACAAATCTGGAAGATCGACCAGGAGATCCGAAAGATTCTCCTGGATCAGGTGCTGCTGTATGAGTTGGAGATGCAGGGCAAAGCCTCTGGTCATGCAGTTTTGCCGGCCTACTTCGAAGTATCGTTTGGCTTAAAGTCGGGTGGCGCCAAAGATCCAGATTCGAAAGCTGAACCGCTCGAGCTGACTCGTTCCACCTTCGTCGGCTCCGAAACGATAAAAGTAAGCGGACAAATCGATCGCGTAGATATCAGCGCGGAGCAAACACTGATTGCTTATGACTACAAACTCTCGACCGGCTCGTCGATGGTGGACATGGAAGCGGGTCGCAGTCTGCAATTGCCGATTTATATCGAAGCTTTGGAAAAGTTGATCTTTCCGAATCAGGAAGTTGCGGGCGGCGGTTATTACGTCATTCGCGGTGGCACAGAACGGCGCAACAAGGGCTTGCACCGCAAAACCTTCATCGAACAATCGGGACTTCATCCGAGCGTGAAATCTCTGATTAGCGACGAGGAGTGGCAACGAATCCGCGCAGCGACCCTCGCGAAGATTTGGGATTTCGTGGACGACATCCGTGCCGGAGATTTTCGCGTCGACCCCTCGCAAAGGCTGAAGACCTGCCGCTTCTGTGACTTCGCCGCGGTCTGTCGTTACGACACCTATCGCATCGAAAGGAAGAAAAGACAGGAGTCAGGAGGCAGGAGACAGGAGTCGGGAGACAGGAGTTAGGAGTCAGGAGTGGGTAAGTAGTCAGTAACGGCTTGCCGCCTTCCGAGCGTTAGAATCGAGTCGCGCGTCTCAAACATTTGTCCGCCAAGTCGCTCAACATTTTTACCGCCAAGACGCCAAGACGCCAAGACGCCAAGACGCGTCTGGAAGGCAAAGCAGTACGATTGAGTGATTAGCCTTGGCGGACAAACAAGAACCAGAAACTCGACATGAGCAAGAAACCAGAAACGCGATACGAGCGATCCTTAGACAATCCTCTTTGCGTCCCGGCGACTTGGCGTCTTGGCGCTGAAATGTGGAGACTTGCGATCTGATTTGCCCGCACGGAATACGGCAGGTTGTACTTGAGCCGCTAATGAAAACGAAACGACAACTCGAACCAGAGCAAACTGCTGCCGCTTACACGGTTGACCGTCACGTTTCGGTAACGGCTGGACCGGGTTCCGGCAAGACGACCGTGCTCGTCGAGCGTTACCTGCACATTCTCCTCAAGCACGACCTTTCAATCGATCAAATAGTCGCGATCACTTTCACCAACCGTGCCGCCAACGAGATGCGCGAGCGACTTCGCGAGCAACTCGACCAACTTCTGCATAACGCAGCTAGCGACAAGCGTCAGCAGTTGCTCGGCTACAAACGAACGCTTGATGGCGCCGTGATCACAACGATTCATGGTTTCTGCTCCCGCCTCTTGCGCGAGTTTCCCGTTGAGGCTCGTGTCGATCCGCAGTTTCTGCTTCTCGACGAACACCGCTCGGCGATGCTGCTCGAAGGCGTCGTCGAAGAGGTACTAAACGAGTTCATCAGCCTTGGCCAGGTTAAGATCTCGCGTTTGACCCTCGGTGTGGGCCGCGGCCGCTTGGCTACAGCCATTGCACAAATTTATCGAGATGTTCGCGGCCAGGGGCTGGCGCTTACTGAACTCGCAGTGAAGACCGCTGCAACGCACGTTAGCGAGGAAGATCACACCAACGCGCTTGCCGAGTTGTCCCAGGCGATGAAGAGGTTCTCAGCTATTCGCGCAACCACTGCGGCGCAGATTGAGAAACAAAGGAAGGCAATCAAGGCCTGGTCTGAGCTGGAGCAGCTGCTGCGAAAAGCTCCGACGCCGGAAACATTGGCTGACTATTGCCGCGCCGTAGCCGACTTCCGCAAGCTAAGACCGAACGCGCAAGGACTTTTTACCGAAGGCGTGAAGACGCTCGATGAACTGATCTGGGAAAAAGACCTGGCAGGCCGAGTGCCGCAATTATGTCTTGATCGGTTCGCGCAGGAGTATGCGTTGGAGTTGATCCAGCTGCTGCTTCGCGTCGACGAGAGACTCGAGGAAGAAAAACACAAACTATCGGCCCTGGACTTTGCTGATTTGGAGCTGAAAGCGCTTGCACTGCTCGAGCGGCCGGAAGTGATTACGCGCGCCGCTGAGCGTTACAAGTTTTTCCTGGTCGATGAATTCCAGGACACTAACACTCTGCAGCGACGATTGCTGGAGCAGCTAGCGCTACAGATCAGCCGGCGAGAACGAGCCAACCTGTTCATTGTCGGCGATCGCAAACAATCGATCTATGGATTTCGCGGGGCGGACGTTGATGTCTTTCGCGCGATGACTGACACGCTGATTAAAGCCGGTGGCGTATCGCAGGCGCTCTTGCTCAACTTTCGCAGTCAACCTCCGTTAGTCCATTTCTTTAACTATCTTTTCGCGCGCTTGTTCGAACCGCGCGATCCAGTCAACGCCAGGGAACGCGAAGAGCTTGGTTATGTCGCTCATGAACCGAGCCAAGCGAAACGCGAACTTACCGCGGACGGTCCGCTCGTCGAACTTCTCGCTTCCACAGAGACAGCCGTGGACGCAGACGCGGATAGCGATCCGCGCGCCGAACTGAGCTCGCGCGAAATTGATGCTGAACAACTGGCGCAAAGAATTCGCGCGCTCGTAACTCAGGGAGCTAAATACAGCGATATCGCCCTCTTGTTTCGCGCTCTTACAAACGTATCAACGTATGAGTCGGTCTTTCGACGCGCCAACATTCCTTACCAAACCGTGCTCGGTCGCGGCTTTTATGCGCGCGAAGAAATTACTGATTTGGTTCAGTTGCTGCGCTTCCTCGACAATAAGACAGATGAATTGGCGCTGGCCGCAGTGCTTCGCTCACCGCTCGTCGGCATTTCAGACAACGCGCTCCTCGCGCTGCGTTGTGCGCCGTGGCTCAAAGATGCCGAGACTGGCGACCCGCTTTATCACTTCAACAACACGCGGCGGCTCTTTACAGCACTACAACGTCATCGCGAAATCGCTTTCATCGACGAAGCCGAACATGAGCTGCTGGAACGCGCGGCCGGTTTTATCAGTGAGCTGGTGAAGCGGCGCCACCATTACGCTCTCGACGATCTCTTGCGCTATGCGGTTGAGCGCTCAGAATACCAGACGGTGATTGCTGCTAACTTTGATGGCGCGCAGCGTCTGGCAAACGTCGAACGCCTTTACACTCTCGCGGCGCGTTTCGAGCAATCAGGCAATTATCTAATTCGTGATTTTGTTCGTTACGTTGAAGATTTTGAAGCGATCGGCAGTCGCGAAAGCGAGGGACAAATTGACGAAGCCGCCAACGCCGTGCGACTGATGACGATACACCAGGCCAAGGGACTCGAGTTTCCGATCGTTATTATTCCCGAGCTGCAACGTTACTCGCGCGTGCCCGATAATTGGTTTCTGCTTGACCGCCATCGCGGGTTAACACTGAAGGTGCCTGACGGGCGCAGCAACCTGGTTGCAGGTTTCAGCTTCACCACCTTCGAGCAACGCAACTCCTGGCGTGAAGAATTCGAAAGCATGCGGTTGCTGTACGTCGCAGCCACTCGCGCTGAGGATCGTTTGATTTTTTCCGGGACCACTAAGGACCTCGACAGTCTCAACGCAAAACCCGAAACGTGGTTGCGGTGGATTTGGCAATCGCTTGACCTGGGATTGAGATCGCAAAGCGGAGTTGTAGCGTTAGCCGAGGGTGTCGAGTTAAGGCTATCGCTCAATCCTGTCACGAGTGCAGAATTGGTGCCCGAGGGGATCGTTGCCAGCGAGCCGCCCATTCCCGAGTCCGTTGGGTCGTTGGCTGAAGCGTTTCCCTTGATGCATTCGATCGCGCCCGCTGACAGCGATGCGCAGCAACGGCTCAGCGTGACGCAGCTGATCAATTATCAGCGTTGCCCGCGCCAGTACTATTTCGATCGGGTTCTGCGTGTGCCGTCTGTCGACGAGCTCGCCGTTTGGAACAACGCCGAAGCGCCTGAGCCACCTGCAAATCTAAACGCGACTTTGAAAGGCGCGGTGATTCACCGTTTCTGCGAAACCTATTCCCAGGGTGATGATCCTAAGGAAAGACTGAAACTAAGTTTTGCCGACGTGATTCGGGCTCGGCTGGCGCAACTGGCTGATCGCCTGGAAGACATAAACGAAGCAGAAGCGCTGAAGGAGCTATGGCCGCTTGCGCAAAACTATCTTTCGAGTGCTGTGTTTTCCCGCGCCGAAGCGATTCGAAAAGTAAGTGCGAAACCAAACACGCAGCCGGCGGCTGCGGCGGGCCTTTGGAGCGAACTGAGTTTTCGACTGCGGCGGCCGTGGGGAATCCTGACAGGCACGATTGATAAGCTGTTGATTTTTCCGGCGGGCGACGGTGACGGTTTTGAGATCGAAATTATCGACTTCAAAACTAATCGAATGAATCAACCGGCGACTTTGAAGCGTGACGCCGCGATTAATCAGCTGGTTGACGAACCCCCGCCGTTAACCAGCGCGGGGATCAAAGGGAAACGAAGTCGAGCGCAATCAAAAGCTACTGGGAATCAATTTGCGTTTGAGTTCTCTGAAGCAAAGCCACGGGAAGTTGTTGACGTTGAATTCGAAACAGGCTCTTCAATCGCTGAGCAAGTCCGGGTTGCTGCTTCTGACTACCAACTGCAAATGCAGGCTTACGCGCTCGCGGTTTACGAGCTGATGCCGGAGTTGATAAAGAATGGCTGTCGCATCCGGGCAACGCTTCATTTTCTCCATCCGAATGTTGAATGGAGGCTTGCGCCGGAAATGCTGACTCCGGAAGTATGCGCGACGTCGCTTGACGAGGCGATGCGCCAGATCATCAACTCGTGTGGTCCGGAAGATTTTCCCGTGCGCCCGGCGCGACATTGCGGCATGTGCAGTTTTCTGCGCATCTGTTATGCGGGCCGGCAAGCCATGCCGCATCGGATCTCGCGACCCCCGCCACTTGGCGTAGCCGCAGTCAACGGGTAAATAACGCGGATTGAGTACTGAGGCCGGCAACTACATTTTGCGGTGAGCCTGTTACGTGTATGCTGAAGAGCGAAAACAACAATGAGTCAAACAGCGCAAGCATCATTGGGAACCGAAGCTCCTGATTTCACGCTTCCAGATGGAGCAGGGAAACCATGGAAGCTCTCGGAACAGCGGGGGAATGTCGTAGTACTACTCTTCTACCCGGGCGATGAAACGCCGATCTGCACGCGCCAGATGTGTTCTGTTCGCGACCGCTGGGACGATTATGCAGCGACGGGCGCTGAAGTTGTCGGCATCTCAGCCGACTCAGTTGATTCGCATCAAAAGTTTGCCAGTAACCACGAGCTGCCTTTGCGTTTGCTGTCAGATGCGGATCAAAGCGTGGCTAATTTATATGGAGCGCGTTCCCTGATTCCCGGAAAGGTGGCGCGTTCAGTTTTTGTAATCGATGCGAATGGAATCATTCGACATCGAAAGGTGCAGCCGCTCGGATTGTTTCGCCCGAAGGACGATGAGGTTCTGGGAGCAATTCGCGCGGCGCAGAAATAAGTTTCAGGTCTCAGGTTTCAAGTTTCAAGTTTCAAGTTCGCGGGCTCAACTTGAACCACAGACCGATTAAGATCTCAAAGCTAGACCCGAGACCTGAGACCTGAGACCTGAGAATTGAGACTTGAGAGCGCGGAGCGTTATGGCTGAAACAATGAAGTGCAAACACTGTGGCGAGAAAAGGCCGGCGCTGGGTTTCGCGCCGTTTCCGAACGACCTAGGACAGCGTCTCGCAAATGAAATCTGCCAACCCTGTTGGAGCGGTTGGCTACAAAAGCAGACGCAGATAATTAACCATTACGGTCTGGACTTGACGAACCCGGACGCTCAGAACTTTTTGTTCGACAACATCAAGGGGTATCTCTTTAGCGAGAGCGAAGCCCTCCCGCAAATCGATACTACTAAGGAAGGCAGCATCAAGTGGTGATGGGAATAGCGTGCGAAAGCACGCGTTAGCGTAAAGCCTAGGGCGTAAGCCCTAGGTTACCGGTTGGAAAATTTCAATGAGCCCGCGAAGCGGGCGACAGAGACAACGTGCACAAATACCGTTCGTCGTAAGCAATTCCATTCGCCTTCAGGAATTGAATGAATTCATCCCGAAATGAAACTCGTTTGTGGTGCTCTTCCTGCGCCGCTATGTATCGCTGCACGTCAATGATATGTGATTGACTGACAGTGAATGCTCCGTAGCCTCGTTGCCAAGAAAAGTTTCTAGCTTCCGGAAAGACATCGTGCATCCAGCCACTGGCATTTGCCTTTAAGTCGCGCAAGACATCGGAAAGAGCGCGCTCAGGACGCAACTTCGCCAGCACGTGTACGTGATCAGCGGCTCCGTCTATTCCAAGCGAAATGCCGCCGAGCCCTCGAATAATTCCCCCGATGTAGTCGTAGAGCCGGGGTTTATAGTCCAGGGTAATAATTGGACGACGTTCTTTGGTGGAGAAGATCAAGTGGTAGAGAAGATTCGTGTATGACTGAGACATGTGAGGAATCCTTTCGCCCGCTTCGCGAGCTCTGGTTGTGAGGTTGTTTGGATACCTAGGGCTTACGCCCTAGGCTCTACGCTAGACGCCTGCTTCGCAGGCTCGGTGCATTAACTCTCCGGTAACCTAGGGCTAACGCCCTAGGCTTTACGCTTTACGCGTGCTTCGCACGCTAACTTTTGTCGCTCTTGGCCTCATGTTACGCGAGCTTCGCACCCGAACATTCTGAGGCAGCTGCGCGGGCTCATCAGGTTTTAGACATCATCACCAGCGGCCACCGAGAGACTAAACAGCGGCGGGGCTTCTTCAATCAACTCTTCGGGCTCGACTTCCGCTATCGCTTCAGGGAAGAGCCCACCTTCGTCCAAACTCAATGCACTGGCGAGCTTGTCGATTGGCTGCGGAGTTTCGATCTCTTCACCCGTAATCGCGCCACGCTCTTTAAACTTTCGCGCAGTCACCAACACGCGTGCCTCGAGGGACCGAACACCTCTGTTGTATGAGTCGAGCGCGCGGTCAAGTCCGCGGCCGATGTCTTCATAATGATTGGTGAACGTGCGCAAGCGGTCGTAAAGGGCCTTGCCAAGCTTGCTAACCTCTTGAGCATTCGTTGCCATTTGTTCCTGGCGCCACCCGAAAGAAACTGCTTTGAGCAGAGCAATCAACGTCGTTGGCGTGGCGATAATCACGCCCTGGCCTACCCCATCCTCGATTAACTTAGGATCCATCTCGAGGGCGGCGCTGTAGAACGTTTCGCCCGGCAGAAACAGAAGCACGAATTCGGGCGCGGGTTGAATTGCCTCCCAGTAAGACTTTTTACTTAACGAGCCGATGTGGGTGCGAACGAGGCGCGCGTGATCCTTAAGTTTGGCGGTGCGGATTACGTCGTCCTTGGTGGCAATCGATTCGTAAAAAGCATCAAAAGGTACCTTTGCATCGATGACAATGGTGCGGTTCCCCGGTAGGCGGACAATGACATCGGGCCGCAGGCGACCATCCGCAGTCACAACCGTTTCCTGTTCAATGAAGTCGCAGTACTGCAGCATTCCGGCAAGCTCGACGACACGTCGCAATTGAATTTCGCCCCAGCGACCGCGAATGTGTGGAGTGCGTAAAGCGTTTACCAGGTTCCCGGTCTCTGCCTGCAGCTGCGAATGTGACGTGGCCAGAGCCTTTACCTGCTCGCGCAATTCCGAATAAGCCCCCTCGCGGGTCTTCTCCAGTTCACCGATTTTCGAATCAACTTTATCGAGAGAATCTTTAAGTGGTTTGACTAACTGGTCGATTGCTTTCTGTCGCGACTCAAGATCAACTTTTGCTGTCGACTGAAATCTTTCCAACGTTGAGCGCGCCAGATCGAGGAACGACTCGTTATTGTCCTTCAAGGCATCGCGCGAGAGTGCTTTAAATCTTTCAGCAAGTTCGTCAGCAGCCTTTTTAAAAGAGTCATTTCGTTCCTGGGCCGCCCGGCGCTCGCCTTCGAGAGCGCTCTTCAGTTGCACGCTTTCGTCGCGTGCGCACTTGTGTTCGGACAGTTCATTGCTTAACGCCGTCTGCAGTCGCTGCACCTCTGTCTCTTTACCTTCAAGACGTTCTTTTAAGGTGGCGAGATTCGCGGCGCTGGCGGCGCTAGCTTTAGTTTTTAAGAGAAACCACCCGGCAATTGCCCCTAATGCAACGCCGAGCACGAAAATTATGAGCGATAGAGTCTGTCCATCCATTGGCTTGTTTTCGAATCCTGGCGGAGTGTATCAAAGGCCGTTGCAAACACGAAACGCTGGCCCGCTTACGGGCCGAAATAAATTTTCGAGTTTCGCGTCTCGAGTTTCGCGTTCGCTAACCTACGGGACGAAATCTCTGACCAATCTATGATGAGAGGCATTGGACCCCAAACGTTGAAAACCGGAACTCGGAACGCTCGAAACGCGAAACTATCGTCCAAAGCCGGCCACCATGCGCTCATAAACCTTTCGCGTGACGCGGACGTCGTTCAGATTGTATTCGCGTATTTCAGCCAGTTTGTCTGCCGCATACATCTCGAAAACTTTGCTGCCCTCAGCTTCCGCGGTCTTACTGGACTCTATCCCCAAAGCCCAGGCGATGTCGTCCAGACTTACAAAGCGCTTCGAGCCCAGCCACCAGTGATGCATCGTGTCGTAAACGCCGCGCACGTGGAATTCAGATAGATCAATAAAGGGTCGCACCGGAATCTCGTTCACCAGACACCGTTGGAAGATGTACGGCAGATCGAAACCGAGAATGTTATGGCCGACGATCTCGTCAGTCTCAGGATCGAAATCTTTCAGCAGATTGAGAAAGCAAGTCAGAGCGCGTCGCTCATGCTCCTCATTGCCGGCGTCGTCGATGCCAAACAGATGCTCACTATGAACTTGGGTCATTTCCTCTAACTGGGCTCCCGGAATTGGTCCCACGTGCACTGCGATTGACAGAATTCTTCCCGAGGTCGCATTCAGCGAACCCAGTTGGTAACAACGTTCTTCTTCGGCGGCAATGTCGGCGAGATAACGCTGTTGTTGTTCCAGTCGCATATTACCGAGACGCATCAGTCGTTCGAGTTGGTGACCGACGCGTTCACGGAACTCAGGGATGGCGAGGGTCTCGATGTCCATTGTGTAAGCGAGCGGCAAGACCGGCTCCGCGTTTTGATGTTCGCGATACTGCGCGACCGTGATCGGACGATATTCGGCGACTACAAACTGCGGCCGGTCCTGAAAGCTCTCAAGTTTGCCTGTGATTCCCCAGAGCCCTGGCGTTATCGCGCTGCACGTATCAAGCACTTCCGACCAAATCCGCAGCGAGAGGGTGCCGGTCGCGTTTCGCGCCACGATATCGCAGAAACGTTTGCCCTGTTGGGTGCGCCGCTCACGGACGGAGGTGATGACAACCATCAGCCAGGCGTCTTCGCCGTGTTGCAGGTCGGGAATCGGAACGTTGCCTTTCATAATAAAACGACCTTTGATCTTGATTCTTTGGACTTTGAAACTTGAGAGACATAGTAAAGGGTGAAGTATTTGAATATTAAGACTAAGAAATAAGCTCGTTTTATTCTTGGCAACTTGGCAGTTTCAGTTTCCTTTAAATGACAAATGGAAAATGGAAAATGATAGATGGAAAATGTTCTAACTCTCAGTGTCCAGTCTCTTAACCTCAGCACTCATCCTTCCGGTGAGCATTAGCCAAATCATTTTGTAGTCGCCCATGAATGACCAGAGTGGGTGTTGAAATGTGGCGGGTCGGTTCTTTTCAATGAAGAAGTGTCCGACCCAGGCTGCTCCGTAGCCGGGAATGAAACCAAGAAAAAATAACCACCAGCGTCCGGAAGCAATGAAGTAGATGACAGAGGCGATTCCCACCCCTGTGCCGAGCAAGTGGAGCAGACGCGTCGCCGGCCTGCTATGTTCGTTTACATAATGCGGCCAGAAGTCTGCGAAGGAATGGAATGTTTCAGATCTCAAATCTCAAATCTCAAATTTCAGATCCGTCGAACGACCGCAAACTAACGTTTGCGCTACGCGTTACGTTTCCGAAAACAAGCGCGCGTAATCATCGCGATGCGCCGGCTCAATCTGCGTCAGCTGCATATTCTCTTCCACGTGCTCGACGCTGCTCATGCCGATTAGTGCCGTGGTGATGCCCGGCGTTGAGCGCACAAATTGGATCGCGGTTAAGGCATCGGTAGCCAGAGAGCCCAGCGGTTCGCGAACTGATTCGGGAAGACCATGAGCAACACGGCCCTGCAGGATTGAAGCACTCGAAACAACCGTCACTCCCAACGCCGCTGCCGCAGCCAAAAAAGTCATGGGTTGCGAGTCGTTAACATACTGATTGAGCAAGGTCAGCGCTTCCGGCATCGCGAGATTGAAAGGCAGTTGAACGAAGCGAAAGCCGTGATCCGGGCCCCCAACCTCTTCGGCTAGTTTCACCATCTTCGCTAGCGAATGCCCTCCCGCCGATTCCGGCTGGCGGAATCCATTCCAGGTGGCCACGCCATACATCCTGATCTTGCCTGCCTCAATATTGCTCTCCAGGCTGGCAAACGCCTTTCTGAGGCGCTCATAAAACTTGTCCTCAGGAACGGCGCCCAATTGCGACTCCGGATTGTGAATGTAGTACACGTCGATGCATTCAAGTCCCAAATTTTTCAGCGATTGATCGAGTTGGTTTTGCAGATACGCCGGCGTCATGCAATGACTGCCGCCAACAATGTCGCCAAAGCCGGCGATTCCGGGTGCGACAAATGTGTCCTGAACGTAAGCGCGCACATCGCGGGGCGCGTCGCCGTCGAAAGGCAAGTAACCGCCTTTGGTGCAGATGACCAGCTCATCGCGAGCGAAACCGTGCCGCCCAGTTAATTGCTGAAGGGCTTTTCCGATCGAGCGTTCGCTACGTTGAAAACGATAATTCGCCGCGGTATCGATTACGTTGGCGCCGAGTTGGACAGTGCGAATGACGGCAGCTTCGTACTTTTCATCGGTGAGAGTGTCGGGGTTACCCAGGTAGGTGCCGATCCCAATCGACGACAAATAAACGTCTTGTTCTAACCGAAAATGATTTTCTGCAGCATTCTCTTGAAAGCGCTGACGGTAACGATCTGTTCCTTCGCGCGTGGTGCAAGCTGAAGTTTCTGGTTGCATCATTGAGCGCGCAGTTTAACAAGACAGAATCGGATTCACTAATTTCGAAATCATAACGCGTCGACGACTGTACGATGGCGATTGCTGATCGCCTCTCACAACCCAGCATTACCACCAAGACGCCGAGGCGCAGAGACGCAAAGGAAGTATTAAGCGCTGAAATGACTTATCTTCGTAAGGGCCAAAATCTTAACCCTCTTGAACTTCGTTTTCCTTTGCGTCTCTGCGCCTCGGCGTCTTGGCGGTAATCTGGGGCCGCCGCTTGGTATCCTCAATCGTCAATCGCCAATCGGTTCCGGGCTGACCACATCGGCGCAAACGCTGTATAGTCGGGCTCCCGATGAGTCAGCCTCTCAATACTAAAAATTCCACAGCGGCGAGGAGTTCGACTCTGGATCTCTCCGAGGCCGATCTCACCGAGCTTTCTACAGAAATTAATAGGCTGGTACTAGATTATTTCACGAGCATCAGTGAACGACCGGTCTTTCCGAAAACCTCAGCGAGCGACACGCTCTCACAAGTTGGCGCAAATCTGTCCCCTGCCGGCCATCCGCTCGAGAAGGTGCTCGCTGATTGTCGCGCGATACTCGATGGCAGCCGTCACAATGGTCATCCGCGGTTTTTTGGTTACGTAGCGTCGCCTTCTACGCCGATCGGCGCTTACGGAGATCTGATCGCCTCCGCTCTAAATTCAAATGTGACATCGTGGCGTTCAGGGCCGGCGGCCACAGAGATTGAAAGGACGGTAGTGCGCTGGCTTGGTTCGCTCATCGGCTACAGCGATGAGGCCCACGGTTTGTTAACGAGTGGCGGATCGCTGGCAAATACCACTGCTTTACATATCGCGCAACGGAACAAAGCAAGCCGCGATAGCGCCGCAAAAGGCCTTTGGAACCAGGGCACGCCGATGACGATCTATGCTTCCGAGCAAGTGCATATGTCGATTCCCAAAGCGGCAGACCTACTTGGCTTTGGCCGCGATCAAGTGCGCACGGTTGCTTGTGATGAGAGGCTGCGACTGGACGTGCGCTCCTTGCGTAAGCGTCTGGAAGAAGATCGCCGGAATGGCTTCCAACCATTTTGCGTAGTCGCGAGCGCCGGAACAGTTAACAGCGGCGCAGTCGATCCGTTAGCCGAGATTGCCGAGATTGCTCGCGAGTTTGGCATATGGTTTCATGTTGACGGCGCTTATGGTGCGCCGGGCAGCCTGGATGCGCGCAAGCGTCATCTTTTTGCCGGACTCGAACTCGCGGATTCAGTCTCGCTTGATCCACACAAATGGCTTTACGTGCCCCTCGACGCCGGCTGTCTCTTATTTCGCGATCAAGCCGCGGCGCGCCTGGCGTTTACGGCTGGGGATGCAGACTACATCAAGGTGCTTGAAGAGAGTCCGGACGAGTCGTTTGCGTTTTGGGATTATGGGATGGAGTTGTCGCGACGTTTTCGCGCGCTGAAAATCTGGCTGACGTTACGCTACTACGGCGTCGAACGCCTTGCAGCAGCGATTAGCGATGACAATTCGTTGGCGCAGTATTTAGCGGAACGTGTTGAGCAGTCGGAAGATTTTGAGCTGCTCGCTCCGGTCGAGCTGAGTATCTGTTGTTTTCGTTATTTGCCAAAACAACTGCGAGCGAAGCTGGCCGAGAGTGACACTGAAACACGAGTAAAGATTGAGCGCGAGCTGGACGCTTTGAATCAGCGGGCGATGCTGACGGTGCAACGGGGCGGGGAAGCGTACGTTTCGAACGCGACAATCCATGGCAAGTTTGCGTTGCGCGCCTGCATCACAAACTTTCGCACGACGCGTGAGGATATAGACAAGGCTCTGGAGATAATTCGGCGCGCTGGTCATTAACCGCCAAGTCGCCAAGTAAAGAAGGGGTTCAAACGCATTAAAGATCTTGGTCATTACGGGCAGGGTTCTTCAGCTGCTAATCTTCCTTTGTGAGTTGAGTCTCACCCGCAGGGAGTGCGAAGCCTTACGAGATTCTGATAAAGAGCTAAGAACTGCGCGCCTGCGGCGCGTTGCGGGCGAGACGCTCGCGATTCTATTTCATGGTCCGGGCGACATCACAAACATTGAAGCGCGAGTTGCAGTTCGCCGTGGGACTCGCGCGCGAGGCCGGGGCGTCGATCCTCGACTTTTATCGCAAGCCGCTCCAGATTGAGCAGAAGGAAAGTTTCAGCAATAGCGAACCAGTCACGGAAGCAGATCGCGTGGCTAATGATCTGATAGTTGCGTCGTTGCAAGAGGAGTTTCCTGACGACGGCATCCTTGCTGAGGAATCGATTGACACCTCGCACCGGCTCGATAGACCCCGTGTCTGGATGATTGATCCGCTCGATGGGACTACAGGCTTTATCGAAGGCAATGGCGACTTCGCCGTGCAAATTGGTCTCGCGAAAAATGGCGAAGCGGTTCTGGGGGTTGTCTATCAACCGCTGACCGGCACTCTTTATCGGGCAGTTCGCGGCGACGGTTGTTGGATTGAGCGGCCAAATTTCATCCCTGAACGCGCTACAGTTTCCCGGCAACATGAGTTGCACCGGATGCGTTTGGCCGCCAGCCGGTCGCATCGAAGCCCACGCATGGATCAAGTCGTAAACACTTTCGGGGTTAAGGAAGAAGTGCGGCGCGGCTCGGTGGGAATAAAAGTTGGACTGATTTGCGAACAGCAGTGCGACCTCTACGTGCATCTTTCGCCGCGCACCAAGCAGTGGGACACGTGCGCTCCCGAGATTATCCTGCACGAGTCGGGAGGCCGCATCACCGATTTGTTTGGTCAACCGTTGCGCTATAACGTGGCCGAGGTTCAGAACCGCAACGGACTGGTGGCCAGCAACGGTGTGGTGCATGACGAGATTGTTCGATCATTGGCGCCGCTTCTGGACGAGTTTGGAAGAGTGGCAGTCTAGGGATTGGCGATTGCCGATTGCCGATTGCCGATTAGAATTGGCGCGGTAATAGACTCACGATCGTAATCGGGTGCCGGCGTCAGATTCTTGAAACGATTGACCCATGACCACTGACCGCTGACTCCTGACCTCTGAAACCTGAACCCGAAACCTAAAACCCTACACCCAATGCTGCGCCTTCGACCAAAGATCTTTCTCACATTCTTGGCGCTGTTTCTGTTGCCGCTCCTGCTGGTCGGTGGTTTCAGTTATTGGGGAGCGCGGCGATTTGCCAACCGGCCAGGTGAAGCAAACACCGATATCGATCAGTTTAGCGAGGAGGTGACTGAGTTATTGGAGCGGCAGGAAGACGAATTGGCCCTCTTCGCCCACTCCCCGCCAGTGCTTGAATACGCCCAGTCGCCCGCCTTTCGCACGGAAGCATTTGTCTCGGAACCCCCCTCACAGTTTCGGTCTACCCTTGGCGAGCTGCTTAATCGCCGCAGTCATTTCGTCGGTGTGGCCGGTTTTGATCGAAACAAACAACTATTCCTGGCCGAGCGCAGTTCAGATGGGGTGGTTTTCCGGGAAAAAGATTTTTTGCCCGGGCAAATGCAGCCAGACGAGCAAAGTTGGCTGGGCAAAACTCCCATTCGCTCGGGTGTTTCTCGCAATGCTCTGAGAGCCCGGTTACAGATAACCGCGCCGGTGATGACGGCCACACTCGCGGCGCCGGTTGCTGCCGTAGTTGGCGAAGTCGAAATGGATTCGCTCCTGCGCGAAGCCGCGCGCGGTGTCTCACGTGAAATCATTGTCACTGACGACACGGGCACAATTCTCTACCATTCCAACGCGGCCTTCCTGCACCAACAGTTCAGCTCATTGCCGGGTCGGGAACACTTGTCGCAGCCAGTTCGGCTTCCCGACCTCAATCTTTCCGTAGCTGCCGTTGAGACGTCTCGATCAACGCTTTCGCTTGAACAAGTGGCAATCGCAGGCTTGCTTGGTTCGTTTCTAATCGCGGCTGTTGCTGCCCTCTTGTTAACTCGTATATGGGAACGCCGCACGAGCGGAATGGAAAAAGTGACGGCGGGCGTGGCAGCGATTGCGCGTGGCGACCTGAATCATCGCATCGAGGCACTCTCGAGCGATGCCATCCGTCCCATTTCCGACAATCTCAATTTGATGACGGCACAATTGCGGGAACAGATCGCCCGTGAAACAGAAGCGCGGCAATTTCAATCGTTCGTCAGACTCTCTTCGATGCTAACTCACGATCTGAAGAATGCGATCGAAGCATTGTCCCTGATAGTCAGTAACATGGAACGCCACTTCGACAATGAAGCCTTTCGCGCGGACGCGATGAAGTCGCTGAACATCGCCACGCAGAACCTACGATCGTTGGTGGACCGGTTATCGAATCCGGTGACAACTTTAAGCGGTGAATTCAAACGCCCACAAACTGTGGCCCTTGTGCCTTTGCTGAATCGCGTGATCAAGCTCACCGCCGAGCCAGCGCTCGGCGCCGAGCAAATCGAAACCAAATTACCCAATTCGTTGCTGGCCCTGGTTGATGCTGAGCGCATTGAAAAGGTGATTGAAAATCTGATTCTGAATGCGGTTGAGGCCATGGGATCCGCAGGGAAGCTTTCGGTTGCCGCCGGGACTGCGGGTGAGGGAAAAGTGTTTTTTAGTGTTAGCGACACAGGCGTCGGAATGTCTCCCGGCTTCATTGAGCAACAACTCTTTCGTCCTTTTGCGACTACCAAAAAACGAGGCGTGGGCCTGGGACTCTACACTTGTCGCGAAGTTGTGCGCGCGAATGGGGGCGCCATCGAAGTCGATTCGCGAGAGGGTGCTGGCACAACCTTCCGCGTGGTGTTACCATCGGCCGCCATCGAGAAAATCTAACGGTCGCAGGTTCGCTGACCGTTCACTCGCGTACAATCCAAAGTTTTAGTTTAGTCAGGCGAGACCTTGGCTCGGATTCCTGATGCCCGGATCACAGTCAAATTTGAAGGGAACAGTACTGCTGGTTGACGACGACGAGTCGGTCCGTCGCGGCCTTTACTGGGCTTTGAACTCTGACTATCGCGTCATCGAAGCCGGCTCGCGTAACGAAGCAGTCGAGCTGTTGCAGCATGAGAAAGTGGACGTCGTCATCAGCGACTTACATTTGCCGCCGCATCTTGATGACATCTCAGAAGGACTGACTGTGGTGCAAGCGGCGCGCAGCATGCGCCCGGCGGTTCAGGCTGTAGTGATTACCGGAAGCAACTCCAAGCGAGCGGCGCTGGAAGCAGTGAAGCACGGGGCTTATGGTTTTTTTGAAAAGCCGCTCGACGCCGACGAAGTTTTGCATATAGTGAATCAAGCGGCACGAATGCGACGCCTTGAAGTTGAGAACGTCAGGCTCCGTGACGAGTTGTTGGGCTCGCGTGGATTCAGTCATCTGATTGGCGCAAGCCAATCTCTCGAACGGATCGTCAAGCACGCGCGCACGGTAGCGGCAACAAGTGCGACCGTCCTAGTCATCGGCGAAAATGGAACCGGAAAAGAACTGTTGGCGCGCGCCATTCATGAAGAAAGTCCGCGAGCCGGCGGTCCTTTTGTCGGAGTCAGCTGTGCGGCTTTACCAGAAACCCTGATCGAATCGGAATTGTTTGGACACGAAAAAGGGTCATTCACAACTGCTACGCAAACTCGCAAAGGTCGTTTTGAGCTTGCCGACGGGGGCACATTATTTCTTGATGAAATAGCGGACCTGACCCCGACGGTCCAGGTAAAGCTATTGCGAGTGTTGCAGGAGCGATCCTTCGAACGTGTGGGCGGCACGAAGACATTGCACGTTGATATTCGCCTGATAGCTGCGAGCAATTGTGATTTGGAACAGGAAGTCGCGGAAGGCAGATTTCGTCGTGACTTATTTTATCGTTTGAATGTGGTGCCGTTAGTCTTACCGACCTTGCGTGCGCGCAAAGAAGATATTCCGGTGCTGGCGATTCATTTCGCCGAGAAAGCGGCGGAGAAATATTTGCGACCGGCGCCGGTACTCGATCCACTGCTGCTCGAAGCGCTGCAGGAATATGAATGGCCGGGTAACGTACGGGAACTGGAAAACGTGATGGAACGCCTAGTGGTCCTGACTAATGGGCCCACCATTGATTTGGAATTCCTGCCGGAAAAAATGCTGAGAGTCCTGCCGGGGACCAATCTTGCAGATGAAGCGACGCTGGAAGGCGGAGTGGCGGCACTTAAAAGGCGCTTGATTTTGAAAGCGCTAGAGACATCTGGTGGAAACAAAGTGGCTGCCGCAAAACTGCTTGGCATCAGTCGCTCGTATCTGCACCGCTTGATCAGTGAATTTGATTTATAAACAGACATCACGATTGCCGATTGCTGATTGGCAATTTCCAATTGGCACCTAGGCAAGGGATCAGTTCGGCAATCGGCAATTGGAAATTGGCAATGTACGTACGCTACCGCTCTCGGACCATACTTTGCGTGCTACTCTATTTCGCCAGCTGTGACAATAATCCAAAGAGGAAACGATGAACAGAAATCAAAAAATTGCCCTGGGATGCGGAGGCGCCGGCTGCCTCGGCTTGATCGTGTTGGCGGTCGTCGGTGTTTTTGGTTACCTGACTTATATGAAGACCTCACCCACCTTTGCCAACCAGAATCGCAATAGCAATTTCAATACAAATCTGAACACTAACGACGACAGCAGTATCAACAACAATACAACGGCTGACGAAGACACTTCGTCTTCGATGTCCGACGACGACAAGCACAGACTTTTTCAAGCCGTCGGCGTTACAGGCGACTCTCAGTTGACTATGAAGGTGCTTACAAAAATTGGATTCCGGTCGGGCATTGGAGAGGAATATCAGAAGTTCTCCGAGGAGCATTTCTCCTGGGCGATGAAGAATTTGGAATTCATAAAAACCGTGAACACGCCGGAGAAGGGGCGAGCCTACGTCGAAGCCCACATTGACGGTTAGTTCAACTTTCTAAGTTGCAGGCATTCGGGCGCGTGCGGTTTCGCGCCCGTTTTGTTACAACAGAAAGACGTTCTTAGAACTTTGTACTTTGAACTTAGTTCTTTGTGCTTTGGATTATTGCCCTCTTTCGCGCTGCTGCCGCAGTCGTCTGGCCAGAGAAAAAAGTTCAAAGTACAAAGTTCAAAGCACGAAGTTCTAAGTACAGTTGATCAAAATGAACGTCGAACGGATTCGTAATTTTTCCATCATCGCGCATATCGATCATGGCAAGTCTACTTTGGCGGATCGGCTGCTCGAGTTGACGGGCGCCGTGACCGGGCGCGATATGTCTGAGCAAGTGCTCGACAACATGGATCTCGAAAGGGAGCGCGGTATCACGATTAAGTCGCATGCCGTGCGGCTCGATTACACGGCGGAAGACGGCAAAGCTTATGTTCTAAATCTCATCGACACTCCGGGCCACGTGGATTTTTCGTATGAAGTCTCGCGCTCGCTCTCAGCCTGCGAGGGCGCCTTGCTGATCGTGGACGCTTCCCAGGGAGTCGAAGCCCAAACCCTTGCTAACACCTACCTCGCCATCGAGAACAATCTGGAACTCATCCCTGTCATTAATAAAATCGACTTACCGGGCGCCGAACCCGATCGGGCAATCGAACAAATCGAACATCTCATCGGTCTCGAGACGCACAATGCCGTCTTTACCAGCGCGAAGACCGGCGCGGGTGTGCATGAAGTGCTGGAAGCTGTCGTGCGCGACGTGCCGTACCCGAAAGGCGATCCTGAGGGTCCGCTCAAAGCATTGATCTTCGACTCGTGGTACGACTCGTATCGCGGCGTGATTGTTTTGTTTCGCGTGATCGACGGCACAATTCGAACGGGCATGAAGATCCGTTTCTTCAATACCGGGCGCGATTACCAGGTTGAGACGTTGGGAGTCAATCGTCCGCGGCCCACGCCTATCGACTCGCTTGGAGTGGGCGAAGTCGGATTCCTGACGGCGTCGATTAAAGAAGTAGCAGACGTGCAAATTGGCGACACCATTACTGAAAGCGCGCGTCCCACTTCAGAACCGTTTCCTGGTTTCGAAGAGATCAAGCCCATGGTCTTCGCCGGTCTTTATCCGGTCGACACGAATCAGTATGAAGAGCTGCGTGATGCTCTGGACAAGCTGCGGCTGAATGATGCGTCCTTCTTCTATGAACCCGAATCATCGACGGCCCTCGGCTTTGGCTTTCGCTGCGGCTTTCTTGGCTTGCTCCACATGGAAGTGGTCCAGGAACGGCTAGAGCGCGAGTTTAATCTCGATCTAATTACGACTGCCCCCGGCGTTCGTTACGTGGTGCACACAACTGACGGCAAAGTCCTCGAGATCGACTCGCCCGCCAAGATGCCCGACCCGGGTCGGATTGTGAAAATTGAAGAACCAATAATTCGCGCGACAATACTTACTTCCGATGAATACCTGGGCGGAATCCTGCCGCTGTTGGAAGAAAAGCGAGGCGTGCAAAAGGGTTTCGAATACATCGCGGCGAACCGCGTGATGTTGACCTATGAATTGCCGTTGAACGAAATTGTTTTGGACTTTTATGATCGCTTAAAATCAGTTTCGCGCGGCTATGCTTCGCTTGACTACAATCTTGCCGGTTACTGGGAAAGCGATTTAGTAAAACTCGATATCCTGGTTGCCGATGAGCCCGTTGATGCGCTCTCGCTTGTGCTTCATCGCAGCACCTCGCAATCGAAAGGACGCGCGCTGGCGGAGAAAATGAAGCAGCTAATACCACGGCAGATGTTTGAAGTTCCGATTCAAGCGGCGATCGGAAACAAAGTAATTGCCCGAGAAACGGTGAAGGCGATGGGTAAGAACGTGATTGCGAAATGCTACGGCGGCGACATCACGCGTAAGCGCAAACTGTTGGAGAAGCAAAAAGAAGGCAAGAAGCGGATGAAGAAAGTCGGGCGCGTGGAGATTCCTCAGGAAGCATTTCTTGCCGTCTTAAAAGTGAACGAGTAAGGCCGAAGTTCGCCAGCCGCGTCTTCTGGCGCGTTATCTTCCTGCCCTCCTTTATTTCATGTCTGCGTCCCTCAAAGTTTCGAATGTTGCGGCAAACGGTTTCGCTGCGGAGAGACCTGAGTCCGCGCTCCTGCTTACCTGTGCACGTGCTTCACTCGATGAGGCCCAAAAAAAACGAATTCAGGATCTCGTGTCGGGACCACTTGACTGGGATCTGGTGCTGCGGTTGGCTGATCGTCATGGCTTGCAACCGTTGCTGCATTCGCACTTGAACGCAGTTTGTCCTGAGGCTGTTCCCAGTCAGCAGCGTCAACACTTGCGCGTCGCTTTTCAACGCGTTTCCGCGCTGAACATTCTGCTCACCCACGAGCTGCAGAAACTGCTCACGCTGTTTGTCGACAACGATGTTCGGGCAGCGCCGTATAAAGGGCCTGCCCTCGCTTTGCAGATTTACGGAAACGTCGCACTCCGTCAGTTCAGCGATCTCGATATTCTTGTGCACCCGGGCGACGTGCTGCGCGCGCGCGACTTACTTTTGTCCGAAGGCTATGCGCAATTACCGCCGCTGACTGAGGGCCAGCAAGCCGTGCTCTTACGAACTCAATGCAACCTGCCTTTTACCCGCGATCGAAACCGCATGATCGTCGAGCTTCACTGGACTGTTAGCGCCCCGGCTTTTGCACGTCCGTTTGAGACTGATGATTTTTGGTCGCGATTGCTGGACGCAAAGTTGGAAACAGTTGCTATCAAAGTTCCGGCGACGGAAGATCTACTTCTGGCGTTGTGCATTCATGGATCGAAACATCTTTGGGAGCGGCTTGCGTGGGTTTGCGACATCGCTGGTCTGATCGCAACTGAGACGGACCTGAACTGGCAGGAACTAATTAGTCGCGCGCGATCCACGGGGAGCGAACGCATGCTTTTTCTGGGTTTGCGTTTGGCCGCAGATTTACTGGAAGTGCCCCTTCCGAAACATGTGGAGAACGCATTAAATGTTGATGTCTCAGTCGCGGCCCTGGCCCAGGATGTTATTCGCGATCTATTCACTCCCGAGCTGACAAGAACCGGCATGACGGGCTATTTCAGGTTTCAGTTACGAGCGCGCCGCAGGTTACGGGACAAGTTGAACTATCTCAGATTCACATTTACGCCGAACGAGGAGGATCTTGTGCGGCTTAAATTGCCTCCAGCGCTGACCTTTATTTATTACCTTCTGCGTCCCGTGCGGTTGGTGGTTACGGGTGGGCCCAGCCATTTCCATTAGCACCAAAGACTTTTTTCGGTAGTGCCCCGGTGTAGGTCTTTGTAACGCAAACTGTTAGTTTGCGTGCGCCTTGAATGCCATTTATTCAGCGCAAACTAAAAGTTTTCTCTACAATTTAGGGCACTACGCTTTTTTTTGAAGTCGTTGCCGTGCGCGAGACAATGTGCTACTGTCCGGGCCATACGGAAATTCCTTCACGTCAGACTAACGTGCGACGGGGAATGTTCCAGATGTGCCCCGGCCGCCGTTAACGGCGGTTTCATGTCTCGGGATGGGGCAACGATTCGACGCTAAGGAAACTCTATTTAGTCCCCACGATACAAAGTTGACACCGGCGAGACTGGAAGGTCTGCTGAAAGTTAATTCAGGCTTCATTTTTCAAGAGGTAGTTAGAATGGCGCAGATGTTTTCCAGTCGCTTGTTCGCACTCGTCCTGTTACTGATCCTGCCCGCCGCGGCGCTGGCGCAAAGCCGCACTCAAAACACAGTGCCCGCAACCGCCGGCGAAGAGACCAAGCCGGCTGCGCAAAAAGAGAAAGCAGCAGCACCGGATTCAGTTGATAAGCAAGTGCCTGCCTCAGCCGATAAAGCAAAATCCAAAGAGGCCAAGGGCAAGTTCACTTTGAAGGTTGCCAGCGGACCTGTGCGCGCCGTGGACTTGAAAGCCAATGCGGCTTTAGTAGCGGAGATCGCCGCCAAGCTCAGCAAGGAGTTTGATATTCCTGTGCTCTTGAGCCCGGTGATGCAAAAAGCACGCGTCACGATTGAATTTGAAGGCATGCCTCTGGAAGGCGCGGTGCGGATGATTGCGCCGCAGCCTTACGCTGATTACGAAATCAGCGGCGATGGCAGCACGATGCCAAAGATTGTCGCTCTCTATCTTTATGCTCTGAATGAATCACCGCCTTCAGAGTCGGCTGTGGTGCGCGGAGATTCGGAAGCGATTCTCATTTCCGGAAACACCGAAGAAGGCACCGAGCAAGCGGCCAAGGACGAGCAAGAGATTTCATTGAGCGTCAAAATCGATCGCAATCAGTTCACTGTCAGGGCACGAAAACAGCCCTTGACGGCTGTACTTTACGAAATTGCCAGCAAGGTTGACATTCCTTTCGAGATGAAATATGACTCTTCGGAGATTGTTAACGTTGACTTGAACAACGCCACCATGGAACAAGTGGTGAGGACGCTTTCGCCGAACATTCGTTTGTACCAACGTACCGACCTGCAGACGTACGAGACCAAACCATTGCGTCTAGTACTAGCGCAGCCAATCAGTCAGACAATCAAAATGTGAGGAGACCGAACCTTGAATAAGCCAAACAGTCATGTTGTAAGCGAGCAAGTCACGGATCAAAACGAGCTGACGCAAACGGATTCAAAATTGCCTTTCGTAGAGCCGACTGTTTCAACTCCTGAAGATGTGCTCGAGGCGACAACCTTCTTTCAAGCTCCTACTGTCGATACCACCACTGTCTAGCGTTCACGTTTGCGTGTGTGTGTCTGCTTAATTGCCGGCACTAGCCATATGATCTCTGACTTGTGCCGGCAGCGAAGCTAAGACGCAATTAATGATTTCAGGGAGGCTGCAGCTTTGAGTAAACAACCAATTGTTCCGGGCCACGAGCAGCTCAACGACCAAGACCGTCTAACTGAAGCTGCCACTGAGCCAACCAGCAAGAAGCCGTTTGTCGAGCCGCCCGTTTCGGTGCCCGCCGATGTTCTGGAAGCAACCACCTTCTTCCAGGCGCCGACCATCGAAAGTGCTACAACCTAACAATTGCAGGTTCCTCGCATTCGGTCCGTACCCGACGAAGTGCTCGAGTCGCAGTTTCAAGCTAACACCACTTCTGGCCTGATTAGTCACTACAATATTGCCGACCGCCTCCTTCGCGTCCACACCCTCGGTGATTGGGAAGCGCACTGGGTCGCCAGTTTCCTGAAGGGTTTTCACCTGGTTCACACGGTTGCTCCCGTTGACCAGCCCTCAATCACGCTGACAGTAAGACGCGCGTCGCTTCCGATCATCCCGTCTGGATTGCAATCGTTCGCGATCAATCGCGGCGAGTGCTTCACGGATGGCAGCCAGTATTTTTTGGCTGTAGATGAATCGCTGATTCACATCTCGGTACCCGATGATCGATTAGTTGAAGTCTGGTTTGGGGTAAGCGAACACGCGCGACATCCGGTCGCGCTGGTCAACGCGTTTTCCTATGGGCTGCAAGCCGCATTGCGTCGCGCCGGAGTTTTCGACGTGCATGCCGCCGGCGCCCTCGAGCCGATTTCGCAAACGGGCGCCCTTTTTGTTGGCGCTTCAGGAAGCGGCAAGACGACGTTGACGTTGCGTCTCACGGAAGCAGGCTGGCGCTACTTGTCGGATGACATGGTGGTGTTGCGTGAAACTCCTACTTCGCTCGAAGCGGAAGGGCTGCGCCGCTTGTTTGCGGTGGCTGACACTTCGGTGGTTGGTAGCAGTAGCATGAAGTTGAGCGCCGCCCTGGGTCCTCCCGTGGCATCCGATCCCTCCAAGCGCCGCCTGGAACCGGAAACAGTTTTTCCTGAGAGCCGAGCGGCCAGTTGCCAACCGCGCGCGCTCTTCTTCCCGCGAGTGGTCTTGTCGGATGAGACGAGGATCAACGAGATCGGAGCTCGCGCCGCAATGGAGCAGCTCGTGCGACACTGTCCCTGGGCCACTTACGACACGTATACGGCGCCCAGCTACTTGCGAGTCCTGGCCCGGCTGGCAAATCAATGCCGTGCTTACGAACTGGCAGCTGGTCGTGACCTGTTGCTTCAGCCTGAGCGAGCCGCTAACTTGCTCGCGCCCTACATGACAGAGTAAAAAGGTTTCGTGACCATGACGACCGAAGTTCCCCAGCGCCAGGATCCAGTTCGCTTAACTGTCGAGCTGACGAATATCTGCAATCTCCATTGCAGCTATTGCATGCGCGATGAGGACGCTCTCTATCACACCAAAGCTAACTACTTTCCCGCAGAGCTGCTCGGACGGATCGTTCGCGAAGCGCGCGACGCTTACCAGATTGACTACGTTACCTTCACCGGCGGCGAAGTAACGCTCCATCCTCGCTTCAACGACATGATTGCAGCAGTGGCAAGTGAAGGCATGCAATGCAGCTTTGTTACAAATGGTTGGCACTTCGATCGCGTTTACCCGGCGATCATGGAGCACAAGCAAGCAGTTCGTCTCGTCGCTTTCAGTATCGACGGAGCAACGCGCGAATCGCACGACTTCTGGCGTGGCGCCGGATCTTTCGATCGCGTGATCCGCGCGGTAACTCGCTGTCATGTGCAAAGCATTCCGTTTGTGTTCAAAGTCGGTATACGCCGCGATACGATGACCGAGCTGGAGTCGATCGCTTTACTGGCCGCGCGGCTCGGCGCCGCTGCTCTTCATTTTTCGCACTTATTGCCAACATCGGCGGAAGCTGAGCAGGAGTCGGCATTGTCGCTCGAAGAACAGCGTCATGCGGAACAGGAAGTAGTGGGACTCGCAAAGATTTTGAAGATGCCGATCGGCATCGCCGCGGGTTACTACGACATCCATTCGGATGTTCCCTGTTCGCCGCTTAAAACCACCAGTTGTAATGTCGATTGGCGCGGTCGTTTAACGCTTTGCTGCAATCTGGCAGGTTATCGGAACGCCGGTGGGGAGCCGGATGTGGTGGCAGATCTGAATCGCGAGAGCTTTGCGGATGGCTACACGCGGTTGAAAACCCTGGCGCAGCAGCAACTCGAACGACGCCGGCAAGCTTTAGCCGACATCGCAGCACGCGGCGAGACACCGGACCTTTATACGGGGTCACCTTGTCTGTTCTGTTTGCAAAGTTTTGGGAAAATCCCCTGGCGCAGTGAGGGCGTTAACACACAAGGGGTGAACGGACGCTCGCTGCCGGTAATTGTCGCGCCCGCCACTACCAGCGACTGAATCAAATTAGAAAGAGATCACTTGAACGCCTCCGCCACACCGCAGCCACACAGCCACGTTGTTTATACCGAGTTCGACGGCCGTGAAGCCGTGCTCGTCGATCTTAATACCAAGCGTTACTACACGCTGAACGAGACAGCGATGCTGGTTTGGCGCGGTCTAGAACGCGGTCAGACCACAGCCGATATTGCGCGCGAGATCACGGACCACTACGACGTGACAGCGGAACACGCAACAGCATCTGTCGAACGCCTGGTGAATTCGCTCGCTGCGCATCGTTTGTTGACTGCAAACTCTTAAGTGAATTCGTCTGTGCATGTCGAGAGCGGTTGGAAAAGAAAAGGCTTTAGTGCCTTAAGTCGTACCGCACGAATTCACTGCAAAAGCTATTCACCCCAGATACGGTGTGGTATAAGAAGGCGAAGCTGACCGTCGGCGCTTACCAAACTTCCCAGAGATCTTGGTTTGGAGGTGTCAGGATCGTTTTACCCTTCGGGCTTAACTGAAATCTTCTGTCGATTACGAAACGAAGGGCAAGTTTCTCTCCTGCCTGCCCGCAAGATCTATTCAAACATCTCGAAAGGAACCAACCCTGTGTTTACATCTCTCTTTGGCCGAGGACATCGCGCTTCCCTGCACAATCAACTTGTTGCACTAATCACGGCTGCGTTTATTCTTCTTCAGCCCGCGCTTCCGGGCACGGTGGCGGTCGCGCAGCGTTTGGTCAAGCGCAAGAACATTACAGCGAATGTGGCAGGAACCCTTTCTACCGTCTTCATCAACGAGATTTTGTACGACATTACGGGTACTGACGCCGGCGAATTCGTCGAGGTTGCAGGACCGGCGGGGACGAACCTGACGGGCTGGACAATTGTGCTCTACAACGGGAGCAATGGCCTCGCATACGATACAGATTCGCTGCCCACCCCCATACCCTCCCAGCAGGGTGGCTATGGCACAGTCTCAATTTCCTACGCCTCGAACGGTATCCAAAATGGTGCGCCGGACGGCATCGCACTCGTCAATAACGGCACGCTCGTCCAGTTCCTCTGCTACGAGGGCACGTTCGCAGCGACGGATGGCCCCGCCAACGGGCAGACTTGCACTAGCATCGGCGTTTTCCAGGATGGTACTAATGCCGCCGGAACATCGCTCCAGTTACAGGGCACGGGCGACAACTACGGCGACTTCACCTGGAACGCCACCTCGATTGCCCACACGCAGAACTTGCCTAATACCGGCCAGACTTTTTCTGGCGGGCCGCCCGTTGACATCGCCCCAACCGTGTCCAGCACGGTTCCGACGGACAACGCGCTCAACGTCGCCGTTAACACGAACATTAGCGTGACTTTCAGCGAGCCTGTCACTGCAACGGGTAGTTCGTTCACCATTAGCTGCTCCGCGAGCTCAACTCATGCGTTCAGTCTGAGCGGCGGTACGACTACCTACACCCTCGATCCGACAGTTGACTTCACGCAAGGCGAAATCTGCACGGTCACAGTCGTGGCGGCCCAGGTCGCGGATCAAGACGGGACGCCCAACAACATGGCGCTGGATTACGTCTTCGACTTCACGGTAATCAATAGCACGCCCGTCAAAATTAACCAGATACAGGGTAGCGGCGCGACGTCGCCTCTCGCCGGTCAGGCTGTAACGACCACGGGCATCGTCACGTTGCTCAGGACCAGCACTAACAACGGCGGCGCGGCCAGCGGCTTCTTCTTGCAAGAGCCAACGGCCACTAACGACGCCGACCCGAACACGTCCGAAGGTATCTTCGTTTTCACCACTTCCGTCCCGACGGTCGCTGTCGGCGACAACGTGACCGTGACGGGTACTGCCGTCGAGTTTAACGGGTTGACGGAGATCAGTCCCGTTTCGAGTGTTATAGTCAACTCTACGGGAAACGGGCTACCGGATGCCATCGTGCTAACTGCGACCATCCTTGATCCAACTGCGCCACCCACGCAGCCGCAACTCGAAAAGTATGAAGGCATGCGGATGAGTTCCGCTTCGCTCAATACGGTAGCTCCGAATGACGAGTTTTTCGACGTTGATACAGTACTCAGCAGTGTGCCGCGCCCGCTCCGTGAGCCAGGCATTGAAATCTCGCAACCGGTGCCACCAGATCCGACTTCGGGCACGCCTGACTGTTGCATTCCCCGCTGGGACGAAAACCCCGAACGCTTGTCCGTGGATACAAACGGGCGAGCGGGCTCGGCGATCAATGCTTACACGTCGAACGTGACGTTCTCGAGCATTGCAGGGCCGCTCGATTTTGCTTTTGGTCGGTATCGGCTCATTCCCGAAACCAGCTTAATCGCTTCGGCTAATATGAGCGCCGTCCCGGTGCCGACCCCTACGTCGACGGAATTTACCGTGGCCGGTTTCAATATCGAAAACTTTAACAACAACGCAACGCAACGTCAGAAAGCCGCGCTCGCCATCCGCGACGTGATGAAACTGCCCGACATCATCGGGCATGCCGAAATCTTCGAACTTACCGGTCTGCAAGCCCTCGCCGCCGAGGTCAACGCGATCGCGCCGGGTGTTTCTTACCAAGCCTTCCTCGTCGAAGCCGACAGCACGACTGGAGACGCCGATCAAGACGTTGGCTATCTCGTCAACACCGCGCGTGTTCAAGTCGATAGCGTCACGCAGATCGAACTCGCCGGATGCCTCGGTAACGCAGCTACCTGCAATACCTATATTGACCCAACCAACGGGCAACCCGCATATCTTAACGACCGTCCGCCGCTCGTACTCCGCGCGCGCGTTCAGCCTCTTGGCGTTAATTTGCCGGTCATCGTTGTCGTCAACCACCTACGCTCGTTCATCGACATTGAGTTGGTTACCGGTGAGGGTCCGCGCGTCCGCGCCAAACGCACGGCACAGGCCGAATTTCTAGCCGACTTGCTGCAGGATTTGCAGTCTGGTAACCCCGGGACCAGTGTGATCTCCGTCGGCGACTACAACGCTTATCAATTCAACGACGGCTACACCGATCCCCTCTCTGTTATCAAGGGCAACCCGACGCCCGACGATCAGATCGTCGTTGATCAGAGTCCCGATCTTGTGAACCCGAACTTCATTAACTTGATTGACGACCTGCCGGCCGACGAGCGTTACAGTTTCATCTTCGAGGGTACGCCTCAGGCGCTCGATCACGTGCTCGTCAACACGGTAGCCAACGGGCGCAAGACGCGCATCGCGATCGCGCGCAACAACGCCGATTTTCCGGAATTCCCGGCGGCAGCCTTCGTTTCTAACGCCGCGCGCCCGGAGCGAAATTCGGATCATGACATGCCCGTTGCCTATTTTTCACTCGGCGCTCAGCCCCTTGGGTCTGTTTTGATAAGCGAGTTCCGGTTACGTGGCCCTGGACCTGTAGGTACTTCACCCGAGCCGAACGGAACTATTTCGCAAGCTGCAACCGATGAGTTTGTTGAGATTTACAACAACACTAACGCAGCAATCGTAGTGTCGACGACTGACGGTACCAGCGGCTGGTCGGTTGTAGCTTCCGACGGCGTCGCCCGCTTCACTATTCCGAACGGTACCGTCATTCCCGCCCGCGGGCATTACCTGGGCGTCAACTCGCTCGGCTATTCGCTGGCAGGTTATCCAGCCGGCAATGGAACGTCTGCAAGTGGCGACATCAGCTACACGAACGACATCCCGGATAACGCCGGCATTGCGTTATTCAACACTTCGCTTGCCTCTAACTTTGTACTGGCTAATCGACTTGACGCTGTAGGCTCGGCTAGTGAAGCCAACACGCTTTACAAAGAGGGCACCGGCTATCCGGCGCTCAATCCCGCGATCAGTTCGCAACATAGCTGGGTACGCAACCTGTCATCAGGACTACCTAAGGACACTAACGTGAACCCCGCGGACTTTGTGTTCGTCGACACCCAGGCTACTGATGCCGGTGCCGGCGCTCACCTCGGAGCACCGGGACCGGAGAACCTCTCAAGTCCTATTCAACGCAACGCAACAATTAAAGCGTCGTTGGTTTTCCCATGTGTTCAGAGCAGCGCTAGTCCGAATCGGATTCGCGACCTAACTCCGGTATTCAATGGTTCACTGGGAACTCTCGACATCCGGCGCAAGTTCACGAACCATACAGGCGGCAGCATTACGCGCTTGCGGTTCCGCATCGTAGATATCACAACCGCAGTTGCGCCGCCGGGAACAGCTGACCTACGCGCGATCACGTCGAGCGACGTGCCAGTCGCGTCAGGTAACAACCCGTGCGGCACCGGCGCACTAACGCTTAGAGGCAGCACGCTGGAAGAACCACCTAATCAAATTATCGGGGGTGGACTGAACTCCTCATTGTCGATGGACACCGTAACGCTCGGAACACCGCTCGGCGCGGGTGCTTCAATCGATCTGAGATTCTTGCTTGGGGTACAGCAGGGTGGCACGTTCCGCTTCTTCGTGAACGTGGAAGCGCTGCCTTAAAAGAGAGTTTCAGGTTTCAGGTTTCAGGTTTCAAGTTTCGCGTTCCAGAGAGAAGGTTTCGTCTTTAGGGTTCCGAGGTTGTTTAGTTCTGCGTGATTCCCTGAAACTTGAAACCTGAAACCTGAAACTTGAAACTTGAAACTTCATCTCCTCCGGCTTCGATAGATCACGTAGTCGCCAACCCTCTCTCCCACATCTCGTTCGTACCAGCGATCGAGATTTGTTAATGACGGTCCACTCGCCGCCGGCACTACTACGAATTCAAGTGTCGGCGTGGCTGCCTTCCGCGCATCGAAGTCGCGAACATACTCCGCGAAGTGCAAGGTCTCCTGTCGCACATCTTCACTCGTGATACCGAGCGTATGAGTTTTTTGATTCATCCGTTCCCAACCAAAGAGCGCCAGCTGCAAGAAGCTGGAGCTCCCGGCGAGGGCAGCGAACTGTTGCTCATCAGTTCCGGAATAATAGAGCTGTTGATAAAGCCGTTCGCGATTCTCTTCCGCGGATGCACCCGAGAAAACAAAAAGATGTGGCGTCCACAGCACCGGCTGCGGCGCCACGTTCGGCAAAGTGTCACCTAACAAAATGTCGCTAGAGAAAACTACCGCTTCATAGTTAGCGCCGGATGTTCGTGGCTGGGTAGAAAGCTCGCGCAGTCGCCAGGCAACGCGTTCGGCTTCATCCCGCGCGATGTTATGGCTTTCAAACCTTGCGCTTCTCACTCCAGTTTCCAACATTGCCCAGCCAAAAATCACAAGTGTTAATAACAATAGCTTTCGTTTTGGGGCCCAGGAAGCCAGTTTTTGGAGTGCGGAGAATAGTCGCCGCTTTTTGTCCCGAGTTGGAGGAGGACTTACGAAAACCAAAGCGCCGTCAAGCCGGCGCACTCCAAAAAGCGGTGCGAAGCTGGTTGTTTGTTTTCGATCCCAGATCATCACCAAAGCCAGGAAGACTGCGAGCAGGCCTGCGTAATTAGCAACGTAACGACCGTAATGCACAGGTTGTAACAACAAGCCGGTGATCACCTGCTGGTTGAAAGTGACTACCGGCAAGAGGGCGAATGATGCAGTGAAGAGAACGGATGGCGTGCTCCAACTCAGCCAGCGCCATCGCACGGCTATCACCAGAACGATTAAAACAAGCAAACCAATCATGACCGGAAGACTCACGGTCGGCATTCGCGAATGAGTAAGCAGTTGTGCAGAGTCAACACTCGGCGCGCGGCGCGCCAGCAGGAGTGCGTAAGGCACGAGGGTAATTGCAGCGCAGGCGCCGATGATCCCAAAAACAAGGAGAGCATCTCGCTTAGCCTTGCGAGGTGTACTTAACCAAAGCAATGCGATCAAGACCAGCCAGGCAAGCGTCGCTGTCCAAAGGAAAAAGTAAGAAAAGATCAGAATCGCGAGGGCCACGCCTGCAACTGCTGCCCGCCGCACAGGAGCCCGATTCTGCAAAGCTTGCCAAACGAGGGCTACAAGGAGGAAAAAAAGCGGGAACACTAGCGCCGGAACATAGCCGCGCAGAAATGGTAACGACTCTCCCGTACCGCGCAGCGTAATAATGCGCCAGGCGTTGTGAGTCTCACCGGCGATTCCGCCGAGACAAAGGACGATAACAGCGCCGGCCACAGCGATGTGCTGATCGCGTGTCAGCAACAGCAATAACCAGAAGAGCGCCAGCGTCGAAGCAAACGCGGCTAGCGCGCGGATAATGATAAAAGTTGTTCCGGCGGAGAAGCCAAGAGCGCGAGCAGGCAAGGCTGCGGCATATGCCGCGAGAAATTGAATTGAATGCAGTGATTCCGCGCGGGGTTGCTGAGGACTATCGTCACGACCGGTATAGGGATCATTACGACGCGGTCGTCCGTCAATTAGCGCATTCAAATACGAAGCGTATGCAACCTCGTCAAAATCAAACGAGACGAAGGTACCCTGCCAGTCGTCCCCCCGGATAACCCAAAGATGAAACTGTGGCAACAGCGCTAAGCAGACCATGGCTACTGCCGCAAGGACACCTAGTCGCCACCGAGTCCGCCCGCGTTGTGAAGGCAATTCACTCAAGAGTCATTCACTCAAAGAACCAGGCAAAGTTACTGGTGCTCCCGCAGAGTCAATCGATAAAGCAAGTAGCGACCGATTGGCTCACCACTGTCGCGAATGTACCAACGGTCAATTTTCGTAAGATCGGCTGGAACATCCGTTTTGATCACCAAATAGGTCAGGGCAGGTTGACTCGCTTTTGAGCGATCGAAGCCCGCGACGTAAGCTCCATAACTTTTTACTTCGTCGGCAAGTTCAGCGGAAGTGATCGGTTTGAAATCCGCTGTCAGGTTTGGATTCACGCGCTCCCAACCGAAGATCGCCTCTCTCGCAAATTTCTGATTCAAGTAGTCACGCTCAAGCTCTTCGGCGCTCACATCCGAGTAATAAAGCTGCTGAAAGAAACGTTCCGTGTATTGGGAAGGACGTAGGGTGGAAAAGAAAATCATGTGCGGCGCCCACAGCACCGCTTGTGGCGCCACCATTGGCAGATGGTCAGTTCGGGCGAAATCCGGAGAATAAACAACACCAGGCGATTGCCCTGAAGCGGCAGCAACACTACCTCCCAGTTCCCTAAGTCGCAGTTCCACTGGCCGCGCCTCGTCGCGTCTTACATTTGCTTGAGCAAAACGTCTCGTTGAGATGAGAGTCTCGCCGAGACCCCAGCCGTAGGTGAGACAAGCTGCGATTAAGACGAAGCGCCAGGACAGTTGTCGTTTCGATTCGCCGCGCCAGAGGAGGATGATCGTCAAGGCGGCTGCTATCAGCGTCGTATAACTGGCGACGTATTGTTCGTAGTGCATCGACTGGAGCGACCGGCCCGTGATCACTTGTTGATTGAAGAGCAGGAATGGCAAAAGCGCGAATGCCGCAGTAACGAGTGTGCGAGGATCGCGCCAACTCAGTCTGCCCTGTTTGCAAGCCACAATCAGCGCCAAAACAATTAGCAATGCAAGGCCTTCGATTGGGCGCCAGAGATCGGGTCTGCGTGTATAGACGAGCATTTGCACTGAATCCAAATGGACCGCGTTGCGAGAGCATGAGGCCGTAAGGAACCAAAGCCGCAATCGCGATCACACTGACCAACGCGCTCGATTTGAGAGCCGCTTGCCATCCTTGCGGTTTGACTATGAACCAGAGCAAGGCGATGAGCACCAGCCACGCCAACGCTGTGGTCCATAGGTAGAAGTAGCCATACACGCAAAGAGTAAAGCAGACGCCGGCAGCGATGGCGTAGAAGATCCTTTGGCGTCGTTTGGCACCGATTAGGGCAAGCCAGAAGCAGGGAAAAAACAGCATGAACCAGGGAAACGACCCCGCAGGCATATAGCGGCGCAGAAAAGGCAGGTATGAATAGGTTGTTGGTTGTCCCAGAAAGGCTCGCGCCACGCCACTACCTGAGAGCAACACTCCGAGACAGAGTACGAAAGGAACAAAGGCCGCTGCAGCGCGATCATCGTCGGTCAGTAGGGCCAACAGCCAAAAGAGTGCGAGTGCTGTTGTAAAGGCGACTGCTGGAGCAAGGAAGATGAAAACGGTCGCGCTGGACAACCCCAGGGCTCGCGCCGGAATGGCCATCAGATATGCAGGGGCAAACTGGATCGAGAACTGTGTTTCAAACAGCGGGGTCGCTGGAGCATCATTGCTCCCGGTGTAGGGGTCGTTGCGTCGCGGTCTCCCGTCGATGAGTGCATTCACGTAGGACGCATAGGCCGTCTCATCCGCGTAGATAAACGCATGAGCGCCATTCCAGTCGCGGCCGCGATCGCGCCACAAAAATAATTGTGGGAAGAGCGATAGCAAGACTATTGCCAGCGCCGCAAGGAGACCCCAACGCCAGCGAATCGTTTTCATCATCGGCATTGTGCGCGGCGAGTATAAAAGCGCAGACGGAAAAGGGGGAAGGGCAAGAGTCAACAGGGGAACAGGGGAAAGGGGGAAAAGGGGAAGAGGGGGAAGAGGGGAACAGGGAACGGCGAAACGTGTTTGATGGGTAGTTCCCCTGTTCCCCCCTTCCCATTCCCCCTTCCACTTCCCGTTGACAAGCTGTTTTACGCGGGTAAAGATGCGCCCCGTGCCTGACCCCTCTGCCGATCAACTCAAGACAGACGAGACTTCGCCCGGTGTTGACTCATTTCGGAGGTTTAATTCAACACGTTGCGAACGGCTCTTTTGGTTAACCGCTCTGCTTTTAGGTTTCCTTCAGGCTTGGGCCCGCCGTCACGTAAGCGCCGATGGTCTCGCTTACATGGGTCCCGATGGCATCTCCTATCTCGACATCGGCGACGCTTATCTGCGCGGCGACTGGTACGTCGCTGTGAATGCGATGTGGAGCCCTCTCTATTCGTGGTTGGCTGGATTCTGGCTCAAGCTGTTTAAGCCCTCGCCATTTTGGGAATTTACCGTCGTGCGCCTCTTAAACTTCCTGATTTACGTCGCAGCTTTGTCCAGCTTCGCCTACTTTCTGCGCGCGCTAAGAAGGGACCGGCAACTGCGAATCAAAGACGGGTCACTACCGGAATGGAGCTGGGTGATTTTTGGTTACACGACTTTCATCTGGACGTCGCTGTTCATGAATCGTGTTTGGCGCACTAGTCCGGATCTACTTCTGGCTGCCATGATCTTCGTAGCCTGCGGACTTGTATTGAAAATCAAAACTGCCGCCTCGCGCCGTGACTTATTTGTAGCATTGGGAATTGTGTTGGGTTTTAGTTATCTGGCGAAGACGTTAATGTTCCCGCTGGCTCTGGTTTTTATTCTCGTTGCTTATTTGCTGACGCGACAATCGATAGGATTCAAGCCCGCCCTCATGCGCGTTGGCATCACGTTTGTAGTTTTTCTAACGTTGGCAGCTCCGTTCGTCATCGTCATCTCGCGCGCGAAGAATCGCTTCACAATCGGGGACAGCGCGCGCGTGAACTACGCCTGGTACGTCAATGGAACGACGCGGTTCACGCACTGGCAAGGTAATCCCACGGGCAGCGGCACGCCGTTGCATCCGACTCGGAAGATTTTCGACGTTCCAGCCGTTTACGAATTTAACGGAGCAGCCGGAATCAGTTATCCGCCCTGGTACGATCCCTCCTACTGGTACGAGGGCATCAGACCGCAGTTTAATCTGCGCCAACAAGTTGCCGCCGTCTGGCGCAATCTTACCGGGCTTTATGGCTTTTTGTTTTATCGTTTCTTCCTCGTCGCCCTGGCGTTCGCGTTGTTTGCATTGCTTTACCAGAGCGGTAATCGCCACGTCGTGTTGCGAAGCCTGCTTGCCTATTGGTTTCTCATTGCTCCGTCGCTGATCGCTCTGGCGCTTTATCTCACGATCAATATTGAGCCGCGTTACATCGCGCCGTTCGTTGCAGTGATCGCTTTGAGTTGTCTCGCAGGGGTGCAGCTTGCAGACACGTCTGAAACGCGTCGCCTGGTTTCGGGGGTGAGTCTGGCATTAGTCCTCTTTTTTCTGCTCTCTGTCCTTCCACATACCGCACGTTTAGCGTATTCGGGTGTGCGCGATCTTTCATACGGACGTTCAGAGCTTCGTGACGTTCAGTGGCAAGTCGCCCACGAATTACAGCAGCGTGGCGTGCAGCAAAACGATCGTGTCGCGTCAGTGGGTAACACAATGTTCGCGGCCTGGCCGCGGCTGGCTCGAGTGCGCGTGGTGGCAGAGATACCGGCAGCACCAGGAGGCGAAGCGGAAAAATTCTGGGCGGTTGATGAGATCACTAGAGCTCAAGCTATCGCGGCAATCGCTGGTACCGGCGCTCGAGTTGTTATTGCTGATGCTGCGCCGAGTTGGGCGATACAGGAAGGCTGGCAACGACTCGGTAATACAAACTATCTGATCTATGTTCTGCAATAGTTGCTTTCCAAACTTCTCGACACTTGATTGGAATCATCTACCGCTACTATCTCCTGCTTTTTTAAGCTCTGCCTGGTATTGAAGTCTTCAAGCTTGACGGTTGTCCGAAAGTCTTGCCTTACTCCGGCGAGGTGTGTATTTTGTGTGCCTAACAATCTTCCGCTTTTTGCCATATTCCAGAATAAGCTTTCAGCACTGAGCTGTTTGGATAAACTCACTTAATAAACCCACCCAAACAGCAAAGAAGTTTAGCTTTCAGCAACAGCGCTCTGGATGGACCGAATTAACACGCGCCCACCAGAACCTTAAGAAGTTTAACCAACCCGTTACTGTTCGGAACCTGATAAGAGGTTCTGTCCCCGCTCCAACGACATAGTTCGGCTGCATCCGCAGTGACGACTTTGGAATTCTGGCCCCACCGAGGAGACGACCACGATGAGAGTTTCGCCAACTAATTTCGCATCGAACCAAACAATGAAGAGAACTATGAGTCCCGGCTCCGCATTGCTTGGAGCGCGACTGGCGTCGGCGTTGATAACTCTGATTGCGGCATTGACGTTGATGACCGCGACCGCGTCGGCCCAGGTCACCGTGGCGGGTTCAACTGGCGCAAACGGCGGCTATACAACTTTGAAAGCCGCTTTCGATGCAATTAATGCGAACGCCGTCCAGACCGGCAACAACATCACTATCGATATAGCGGCGAGCACGACGGAAACTGCCACGGCAGCGCTAAACGCTGGTGACTGGGCGACGATAACGATTCGACCAACGGCTCCGGGAGTTTCGGTAAGCGGTACCATCGTGGGCGCAATCATAAAACTGAATGGGGCAGACAATGTCACGATTGATGGGCGCATCGGGGGTTCAGGAACAAATCGCGACTTGACTGTTCGCAATAACAGCACGGCGTCGGCGACGGTTGCCATCTGGTTAGCTAGCGTCGCAGCTGGTAATGGCGCAAGCAACAACGTGATCCGCAATCTTGAAATTGCGGCGGGCGCGACGGCAAACGTCAATACCAATGCGACCGTCGGCGTTTTAATGGGAGGCACGACGATTAGCCTTATAGCCACGGATGGCAACGACAACGACAACAATCAATTCATCTTCAACCGGATCACAAGAGCGCGGTACGGTCTGGCGACCAGGGGCGTAACTACTAACAACAACGAAGGTCTTGTTATTACAGACAATGTTATCGGTCCGGCATCGTTCGGCGCTGACGCAATCGGTAAAGCCGGAATTTACCTGCAAGCGGACACCGGCGCGCTGGTCTCACGCAACACGGTTCAGTTCGTGGGTGGCGATTTGGCTAATACGACGGCAGGCGCAGACCGCTGTGGCATCTGCATCGGCGGAGAAAACTGGAGTGTCACCGAATCGACGACTATTACGAGCGGCGATTACACAGTAACGAAGAATGTTATTCACGACATTGTCGAGGAGAGAACTTTCTCGGCAATCGGTATCAGACTCGGAACCACCCGTGGTGGAGCAGCTACTAATAACCTGGTAGCGAATAACTTTGTCTACAACATCCGCGCCGATGCAACGGCTGGCGACCAGGTTGTAGCTATCGGTTACGCCAACGGACATACGGATAGAATTGTTTTCAACTCGATCAGTCTGACCGGCGACATGGATCCTGGCGCGGCGGCGTCAGCGTCAACTTACGCCAACGCGATTCGCGTGACGCAGGCAAACAGCAGCAACAACGCAAATCTGACGTTGATGAATAACAGCATCTATCTGGATGTGAATTCAAACACAGCGGCCAATTTTTATTATGCGATTACTTTAAATGCCGCCGCTTACAGCTTTGGAACCGGTGGCCTGAATTTCAACAACTATTACATCAACCCGGCGAATACGCAGTTGCGAACCGGCGGCTTTTCCACTATCGGGTCGGGGAATACCGCTACTACGTCGTTTCAAACCTTGGCAAACTGGCAGGCGGCTCTAACCACCCCGCAGGATGCTAATTCCAAGCAGGTAGACCCGCTTTACTTCTCAACTACCAGCAACCTTCATCTGGCGCCGCTCTCACCTAACATTGACATGGGAACCACCATCGCAGGGATCGCCGACGATATCGACTCCCAGGTGCGACCCAATGGCGCTGCTCCGGACATCGGCGCTGATGAATTCTATCCCTCCGGAGGAACAGTCCAGTTCAGTTCCGCGACCTACACTGTTACTGAAGCTTCCGGCGTGGTGACTATTAGCGTTACGCGCACAGGCGGCGCTAGCGGTGCAGCCTCGGTTGACTTCGCCACGGTTGCCGGAGGCTCGGCAACGGGCGGCGCGTCTTGTACAGCCGGAGTTGATTACATCAATACTTCGGGAACTTTTAACTGGGCCGATAATGATTTCGCAACAAAAACTTTCAACGTCACGCTCTGCAGCGATGGAGTCGTTGAAGGTAGTGAGACCGTTAATCTTGCCTTGTCGAACCCGACGGGCGCAACCCTCGGAACTCCCAGCTCGGCCGTTTTGACGATTCTGAATTCAGTTACATTCGGCAGTGCGGTGAATGTTGGCTCAGGCGAAACCTTTACGTCTTTGACAAATCCTGGCGGATTGTTTGAGGCAATTAACAACGGAGCACTGTCTGCCAATCTGACAGTCAACATTACCTCCGATTTGACAACCGAGTCAGGGGCAATTTCACTGAATGAATTCGGCGGAGGCTTTACCGTAACAATTCTGCCGAGCGGCGGGGCAGCGCGTCTGATTTCCGGAGGCAGCGCAGTGGTCTTGCTTGATTTTAGCGGCGCCGATGGCGTGGTCATTGATGGTCTGAATACAGGCGGCAACTCTCTGACCATTAGAAACACCACGGCAGGCACCGGAACTGCCGTTCGTTACATCAACGACGCGTCTACTAACACCCTCCAGAACACTACGCTGGAAGGCGGCGGCACGAGCAGTGTGCTGTTCATCAGTACCGGCGTTACGACGGGTAACGACAATATTCAGATTGTCGGAAACATAATTCGTGACAGGACCGACGCGGTCAGCGTGCCGTTCAACGTAATTAACCTGATTGGATCATCCGCTACCGTTTCGAATACTAATATTCTGATTAACAACAATCAGATTATTAACTTTACGCAGGCGGGTATCCTTGTCGGAATGAGCGACGACGTGACTGTTACTAACAACGATATCTTTCAGACAGCGGCAAGAACGACTTCTCTGTTTGGTGTAGCGGTGAATAGTGCAGGTGGGACCAACCTGTTCTCCGAAAACAAGGTTCACGATTTAACCACTACTCTCGGCACCAGCGGCATGCAATTTAACGATGTTCGCGCGACCACGGTATCTCAGAACCGTATCTATAATTTCCCGAGCACCAGCGGTTCAACGGGTACGTTAACCGGAATCCAATCTAACGGCTCAAGTGGTAACCCCGCGAATTTGTCGGTCGTTAATAATATGGTGTCGATCGTTCCGAGCTTTACTAACGCTCAGAGCATCTTCGGAATTAGGGACTTCGGTTTTGCGGGAAATACGTTTAGTGCCTACTTCAACACTGCCCTGATTGGTGGAACCGGATCGGGAACTGCAAATAGCTGGGCCTGCCAGCGCGGATTCAGTGCGCCGACCACTTATACGGCAATCGACAACCTCTGTTTCAACAGTCGCACCGGCGGCACGGGTAATCACTTCGCCGGAGGTGATCAATCGGTGAACACTGGAACATTTGTTTCCAATTTCAATTTCTTTGCCGGGACGGGTGCAACTGCTGCAAACTTCATGGACCTCTCAACCTCGTCAACAGCCACTCCGGTTTCGTTTGCCACGTGGCAGGCAGGACCGCCTGCGCGGGACGCGAACTCCATAGCCAACACAGCAGCGAGTTTCAATGTCTCAGACTTCTTCGTTAATGCAGCTACAGGCGACTTGCACTTGAAACCAACTGCCACGCCCGTTCTAAATGCAGGTACTCCCGCGGGTGGTGTTACAAACGACTTTGACGACCAGACTCGTTCCGCAACAACACCGGATATCGGTGCTGATGAGCTGGTTCTTCTAAGTGCCGGTAATTTGGTTATCAGCGAATTCCGTCTTCGCGGATCTAACGGCATCAGCGACGAGTTCATTGAGGTCTATAACGCGAGCGGTGCGGCTATTACTGCGCAGGCCGCAGATGCTTCGTCAGGTCTCGGCGTAGCCGCTTCCGACGGCGTTACGCGTTGCACCATTCCGAACGGAACGGTGATCCCGAACGGTGGGCATTATTTATGTGTCAACTCAGGAGGCTACTCGCTAGCGTCGTATCCGGCCGGCAATGGCACGACCGCACTCGGAGATGCGACGTACACCACTGAGATTGTGGACAACGCCGGAATCGCTATCTTTAACAATGCGACTGGCGGCGCGAGTTACACGTTGGCCAATCGCATTGACGCTGTCGGATCTGACAGCGAAGCGAACACGCTCTACAAGGAAGGCATTGGCTATCCGAGTCTCATCACGACGGCTTCCACTGACCACAGTCTGACTCGCAATTTGAGCACGGGTACGCCGAAGGATACTGACAACAATCTTGCCGATTTTGTGATTGTCGACACACAGGCCACTTGCTTGTTTGTTGTGGGTTGTGCGACAGGCGCTACCGCCGACGGCACTATCGGTGGGCGTCATCTGGGCGCGCCAGGACCTGAAAATCTTTTGAGTCCCTTACAGCGCAACGCTACTATCAAGGCTTCCCTTGTTGACATCGCCTGCGCCAACAGCAGTGGCGCCGGCGCGGCTTCGAACACAACTTGCGCGCGGCATCGCGACACCACACCCGGAACGAATGCGACTCTGGGTACGCTATCGATCCGCCGCACCTTCAAGAACAATACTGGGTCCCCGGTGACGCGATTGCGTTTCCGAGCTGTAGACATGAGGTCTCTGCCTCCCGCTGCGGGCAACGCTGACCTGCGACTGTTTACTTCGAGCAGTTTTACCGCTACTTGCGTTGGGAGCGGAGGAGGATGCGCGGGACCAGGAAGCGTTATTATGATCGAAGGCACAACTTTGGAGCAGCCTCCGACTCAAACCCTTGGCGGTGGACTTAATTCCTCCGCGTCAGCCGGGACGATTACGCTTGCGTCCCCACTCGCGCCGGGCGCTTCAATTAACGTGCAGTTCCTGCTCGGAGTCCAACAGGGCGGTAACTTTCGCTTCCTATTAAATGTAGAGGCGCTGCCGAGTGGATCCCAACCTAACCCTGTGAAAAAGGTGATCTTTTAGAATTAAAAGGGAGAAGCGCTTGTGCTTCTCCCTTTCATTCTGAACGTCCAACCGCAGCGTCGTTGGCTATTTGCACTTGAACAACTTGGCCTCAGCTCCATGCGTTAGCGTAAATGTTTCCGCTTCGCTGAAGTCTTCGGCTGGCGAAAAGGTCAGTGTCATCCGGGAGCCCTGAACTTCGCCCTTGAAATAAACCCGCTGCCCCTGCTCGTCATCGTCAAGGCGTACGCGACCTCTTTCATGTACAAAGGTCCCGGTTGTAGCAAAGCGTCCCTTCTGCAAAGTCAGCGGTCCAGTCATGCGACCGTGCGCACAATCGAACTCAAACTCAGCTCCACTTCCCGAAACGTCCACCCGCACGTGTTGACCACCCCACTTCCCTTCGGCAACGCGGCGATCTTTCACTACTTCAGTCTTTGATTTTTCGCTCATTCTTTCCTTTCCACACGAATTCGCTGGTAACGCAATCATGAACACAAGAAAAATTGCGAAAAGTGTTTGGCCCGGAATCACGTTAGTACCTCCTTGTTCGGCGGCTCTATTCAAGCCAATCAGTCGCGTGATGAAACGAAAAGGATCAACATTGACATACGCACTTAGGTGCGGTTATAGTCCCGACGTTCTGTCGTCGAATCTAAAGGGTCGCGAAGCCATCTTTGCTTGCACCTGCCTCGCATTACTATCGCTGAATCGTAATTTACTTTTCTTTCTAAGTACAAGGAATGCTCACGTGGGAATCCCCCGGCTCGCGAAACAGCTACCGTCCCAATCCATCTCGCGACCAGGTTCCGCGCACACGCAGGCGTCTCTTGAAGTTCCACCTTAATTCTGTGTCGTAGGCATTTTCACTGCCTCCGGTCAGTACGCGTTTTTTGAAGACAAACCATCGCTTCCATGCCTCTTTAGTCTGCCCATTCCCCTGGCGGCCTGAAGCTGTGTGGTGTTCACGCGTTCTCTTTCAGCCGTCCACTCGATTGACCCCGCAGCTGCTGTCTCTAGGAGTTGCAGCTTCATGCAAAGGAGAGTTTTCCCTATGAGAAAGTTCCTGGTGTTTGGCTTGGCCGTTGGTCTGTTGTTTGTAGCCCTGATCCTGCCGCCGTTAACCGGCGCTAAGAGAAACGAGAAAGCCCGAAAACGAATTGATCAGGAAAAGCTGGCTAACGACAAAGCTGCGCGCGAGTGGAACCCTGGGGTAATGTCGGCGCAGGCAGTCAACTTTGGGATCTCTCCGACGGTGCGCGAGTTGGCAGCGGCGCAAGAGCGACTCTCACCCGCACAGGCACGAAGAGCGCCGGTCAAGAACCACGAAGAGCTGATCGAAAAGGCCCGTGAACAGAGCATCAGCGGTGGCAAAGGCGGCCGCGCCGAGTCGCGCGAAGACGAGGTCTCTGAGAAGAATCGCCGTAATGCGGAAATTATTCGCAAAGGCGATCCTGAAATGAAGACTGAGCCGGATGCAGCGATCGCTCGCGTGCCCGGCAACGATCGATCGATCACGCCGCGCGTGATGCCGACTCCGACTGTCAGCTTTGAGTCGATTTCACTAACAGATACCACCGCACTACCTGGTCAGGGTTTCCTGCCGCCGGATACCGTCGGCGAGATCGGACCGAATCACTTTGTGCAGATGGTGAACAGTGCCTTCCGCATCTACAACCGCACTGGAACGCCGGTGATTCCACTTACGAGTATTGGCGCGCTCTTTAGCTCAATTCCTGGTCCCTGCGCCAACAGCGAGGACGGGGATCCGATCGTGCTCTACGATCAATTGGCTGACCGCTGGATTCTTTCCGAATTCTGCGTGGTAGCAAACCCAAACAATCACCAACTGATCGCGGTCTCGCAGACAGGAGATCCCACCGGCGCATACTATCTCTATGATTTTATGATGCCGAACAACAAGTTCAACGACTACCCAAAATTTGGTGTCTGGTCTGATGGTTATTACATGACCGACAACCAATTCAACCAGGCGGGCACTCAGTTCCTCGGCGCCGGTCTCTTCGCGTTTGATCGCACAAAAATGCTTGCCGGCGATCCGACTGCGGGCTTCATCTATTTCGATAAGGCGGAAGGATGTCCGGGAGCCTGTCAATTCGGTGGCATGTTACCCGGCGACATCGACGGCTTCACACCGCCGCCGGCGGGCGCGCCGGCTCCTTTCATCCAGTTTGACGCTGATGAATTTGGTGCGACTGACTCGCTTCGTATCTTTGATTTTCATGCTGACTTTGCAGTCCCCGCTAATTCGACTCTGCTCGAACGGACCGGCAGTCCTCTCGCGGTAGCTGCGTTTGATTCGCGCGAAGTCCCACCCGGCTCCCGCAATATCATCCCGCAACCTCCTCCGGGTGTTGCAGTCGATGTTATTTCCGATCGTTTGATGAACCGCCTGGCGTATCGCAACTATGGTACGCATGAATCTTTAGCTCTGAACCACTCAGTTAACGCCGCGGTAAATCCGGCATTCCGCTCTGGAGTGCGTTATTACGAGATTCGTAAAGCTACACCCACGGGCGCGTACGTAGTTCAAGAACAGGGGACTATGTCCGGCGCTCCTGGTGATACGACGCATCGCTGGATGGGTAGCGCAGCCATGAATGCTGCGGGCAGCCTGGCCGTCGGTTACTCGGTGTCCAGCGCTTCAGTGTTTCCGGGAATTCGCTACGCCGGCTGACTTGCCGGTGATCCCGCCGGCAGTCTCGCGCAGGGCGAGGCTACGTTGGTCAACGGCACCAGCTCTCAAACTCATTCGTCCGGACGCTGGGGTGACTATTCAGATCTCACAGTCGATCCGGTTGATGACTGTACTTTCTGGTACACCCAACAATACGTCACCGGGGCCGCAGCTCCTGACAACACTCGCTGGCACACGCGCGTCGGCGCTTTCCAATTCGGTCCCTGTCCGGCAGTGCAAAAGGGTGTACTGACTGGCAGCGTTACCAGCAGTGTTGGCGGTACTCCAATCGCGAATGCTTCGGTATCGGCAGGTCCTTTTATTAGAAGCTCCAACGGCAGTGGCGTTTATAACATCGACCCGATGGGCCTCGGGAGTTATACCCTCGTGGTATCAGCTCCCGGCTACTCCAGTGCCTCGATCCCGGGTGTCACTATCACTCAGGGAAACACAACTATTCAGAATGTGCAGCTAGTACCGCAGAACGATCTGGAGCCTGGCAATGTGGAGATCACCGCAGAGAGCTGCGCTCCCGGAAACAATGCCCTCGATCCGGGTGAAACCGTAACGGTAAATTTACCGGTTGTTAACGACGGCGGTGCAGGGGCTACTACTGTAAATCTGGTGGGCACGCTGCAGGCCACCGGGGGCGTTTCGAGCCCCTCTGGTCCGCAAAACTACGGAGCGGTCGCCCAAGGTGCGGCTCCTGTGTCTCGGCCTTTCACTTTCACTGTCAGTGCCACTTGCGGAACCTTTGTCGACATCACGTTGCAGTTGCAGGATGGCGCAACTGACTACGGCACGATTGTCTATCGCTTACGCACCGGCACGCTTGGAGCTGGCATTCCGACTGTCTACACCACGGGCAATATCGCAACTCCGATTCCCGACGTCAGCTCGGTAGATATTCCGATCCTCGTCAATCAAAACGGCGCGGCAGGCGACGTCAACGTACGCGTGCGTTTGAACCACACGTTTACCCGCGACCTGTCGCTCTCCCTGATCGCTCCCGACAATACCGAGGTGGTGTTGTCAGCCAACCGCGACACCGCAGCGGGCGGTGGCGACAACTACGGCACGGGAGCCAACGACTGTTCCGGCACGCCGACCATTTTCGACGACTCGGCCTCCAATCCGATTTCCGCCGGGCTGCCGCCCTTCGCCGGAACGTTTCAACCCGAGGAACCCCTTTCCGCAATGACCGGCAAGTCAATCAACGGTACATGGAAGTTGCGCGTATCAGACAGTGCAGCGATCGACACAGGCACCGTCGGCTGCGTAACGCTGGAAATCAATCGCCAGCCATTTGCCTGCTGCGGTGTCGTCGGCACTCCGGTAATCGAATCAGGGGGCGCTGCCGTAATTACGGCTGAAAGTATTACTCCAGCTAACAATGCACCCGATCCGGGTGAGACTATTACTGCCACTTTCCCGTTGATTAATTCCGGCGACGGCAACACCTCCAACCTGGTTGCCACTATGCAAACGAGTGGTGGTGTCACTCCGGTCACGCCCACGCGGACCTATGGCGTGGTTAGCGTAGGCGCTCCCGCAGTCTCGCAGCCGTTCACCTTCGTGGCGAGCGGAACTTGCGGGAATAACATCACCGCAACGCTGCAGCTTCAGGATGGCGCCATCAATCTGGGAACGATTACCTATACGTTCCAGCTGGGCACTACAAGTGTTTCCAGTCAGACTTTTTCAAACCCAGCCGCAATCGTGATTCCGGCTACGGGAACGGGTGCCACCACAGGCTCACCCTCGAATCCGTATCCTTCCACGATAACTGTGGCCGGTCTGACGAACCCGGTTAGCAAGGTGACGGTTACGCTCAAGCAAATCAGCCATACATTCCCGGGAGATGTGGATGTGTTGCTGGTTGGTCCAACGGGCGTGAAATTCAGCCTTATGTCAGATGTCATCGGTGGCACTGATTGGGCCGGTCAAACCTACACAATCGATGATGCCGCAGCTACGGTGTTCCCTTCGTCGGGAGCTCCACCGGCGCCCGGCAGCTTTAGACCAACGAACTATGGAACCGGGGACCCATTCCCGGCGCCGGCGCCGGCAGCACCGTATCTCGATCCGGCAACAGCAGGCTCAGCAACGCTGGCTGCATTTAATAACCTGAATCCGAATGGCACGTGGAGTCTCTACGTGGTTGACGACGCGGGAACTGACATCGGCACCTTTGCCGGTGGCTGGGATCTTTCCATCACAACTACGCAGAGCATCTGCAATGCGCAATCCTGTGCAGTCACTTGTCCGTCTAGTTACTCGGTACCTGCAGACGGCGGAGGCGTGAGCGCGGTTGTAAACTATCCGGCGGCTAGTCCCGCCGGCGCTTGTGGCGTGTTGAACTATAATCCGGTCTCCGGTTCGACGCTTCCACTTGGCATCACAACCGTAACAGTCACCGGCGCCGGGGGATCAACGTGTACTTTCAACGTCACCGTGACTGGCCCAGGTTCGGCTTCAGGTCTGATCATCAGTGAGTTTCGGCTGCGAGGTATCGCTGGTGACAACGATGAGTTCATTGAGCTCTACAACAAGTCCGGGGCTGACGTCACGATTGCAACAAGTGACGGATCGTCGGGGTGGGCAGTAGCCACATCCGACGGCGTTGCTCGCTGTACAGTTCCCAATGGGACCGTAATACCGAATCGCGGTCACTACCTCTGTGTGAATTCCTCCGCGTATTCGCTGGGCTCATATCCGGCCGGCAACGGCACGACAGCCACCGGAGATGCCACATACACGACTGGTATCAACGACAACGTTGGTATCGCTCTCTTCAATACGTCGAATCCGGTGAACTTCACTTTGGCGAACCGGCTCGACGCTGTTGGCTCAACAGCTGAAGCGAATTCACTGTACAAAGAAGGACCCGGCTACGCTGCGCTCAGTAATCCAATGAGCATGTCGGACTTTAGTTTGTTCCGGAACATGGTCAGCGGATTACCTCAGGACACAAACAGCAATTCCGCAGATTTTCTTTACGCGGACACGCTGGCAACTGAGCGCGGTATGGGAAGCCGGCTCGGTGGTCCGGGACCGGAAAACCTAAGCAGTCCAATTCAACGTAACGCAACAGTTAAAGCGTCTCTGATATTCCCTTGCGCCAGCAGTAGTGCAGACCCGAACAGAGTTCGCGATCTGACACCTGTACCTATTACTGGGCCACTAGGAACACTTGAATTGCGGCGCGCGTTCACAAACAACACAGGTGGTCAGGTCACCCGCCTGCGCTTCAGGGTTGTTGACATCACTACAAGTCTGGCGCCGCCGGGCACCGCTGATCTGCGCGTCCTGACCTCAAACGATCTGGCAATAGCTGCAGGTAGCAATCCCTGTGGAACCGGCGCCAAACAACTAAGAGGGACGGCCCTGGAAACTCCACCTATTCCAACATTAGGCGGGGGTCTCAACACGTCACTCTCGTCGGGCACTGTCACACTCGGGACACCATTAGCGCCAGGAGCCTCAATTAACATCAGGTTGCTGGTAGGCGTGTCTCAAAGCGGAACGTTCCGCTTCTTAGTAAACGTCGAAGCGTTGCCCTAACGCTGCAAAGGCGGTAGCAGCCGCTTGCGCGTAACCACGTTAAGGGGAAGGATCAATTTAGATTCTTCCCCTTACGACTTTAGGATCACACGCCGTTTAAGACATGCCTTGAATAACCTTGGCACCCTCAATTCCTTTGTTGTCCACTGAGCTAGCGACCGGATCTTCTTGGAGACCCGCTGCAATGAAACGTAATCAGAAATTGTTCGCATCAAAGATCCTCTTGATCGCGGCGGCGGCCGCAGCCTTCGTACTGTTCGGTTGGGACTTCACGCCGCGAACGTCGATGAAGAGCAAAGGGAAGGGTCAGGACGAAGCCCGTGTGGCTGCGCGAGTGTCTTCAGCGGCGAAGTACCGCAGTCCGGGAAATGTTCATAAAGTGATCGTTAGTGATCGCACCCTGGCGAAATCAATTGAGTCTGAGGGGGCGCGCCTTATTGCCGACTACGGCACTTTTAAGTTGTTGGAAGTGAACGATGCACTTGCCGGCTCATTAAACGACAAGCCGGGCGCCGAGTTCAGCGATGAGAGCAACCTGATCATGCTTAACTCCGGCGTTTTTGATACGACGACAGCGGAAGTACAGCGCCTTAGACAGCATGCCGGCGGCTTTGGCGGCAAGCGCATGCACCTGGTGCAATTCGCCGGTCCTATCAAGCCGGAATGGTATAGCGCGTTATTAAGCACAGGCGTTGAGATCGTCACCTACATCCCGAGCAACGCCTATTTGATCTACGGAACGTCAGGCAGCATTCAGCAGGCACAGTCGCTCTCAGCTCCTCTCCAATGGGATGGCGAATACACGGAAAAGTTTCCGCCCACGCCGCCGCAGACGCCGTTGCCATTAAAAGGACTCAAGCCACTGGCCTGCCCAAAGACACAGGAGATAATGCGGCAGACTTTGAATTTGTCTCAACGATGGCAGGCACGTTTGGCATTCTGTCAGTGCGTGGCGGACCTGGTCCGGAAAATCTGGTGAGTCCGATTCAGCGCAATGCGACGGTGAAACCTGCGTTGATTGATCCATCACAAGCGTCGAGTGCTCCTCCCAACCGTGTGCGCGATACGACACCGGGATCGGGGGCTATGGCGCTTGGCACTTTGGATATTCGACGCAAGTTCACGAATAGCACTGGTGCGCCTGTCACGCGACTTCGTTTCCGGGTTGTCGATATCACCACTAGCAACACGCCGGGAGGACCACAAGCCGATTTGCGAATGCTTACGTCTGGAGATACAACCGCGAATGGCGGAACGATCTTGATAAGGGGCACTGCGCTCGAGGGTCCTTCCGATGCGGTCGCCGGCGGCGGATCAAATTCAAGTATTGTCGTTGCGATTCCCGGCGGCTTCGTCGCTCCGGGCGCATCGATCAACGTCAGGTATCTTTTGGGGGTAGTGCAGGGAGGAACCTTCCGCTTCTTCGTTAACGTCGAGGCCCTGCCGTAAAGGAGAGTTTCGAGTTCCGGGTTTCGAGTTTCAGGTTCGGAGTTTCGAGTCTCGGGAAGGATTCAACTAACGTTTTCGGCTTGAATCGAACAACGAAAGGGAGAGGTGCTTACTCGCCTCTCTCTTTTTTGTAAGCTAGGACATGGAAGCAAGATCGGCTTCGAAAGGTTCGTCGGAGGGAAAAGCGTAGGTGACTTTGTAATTCGGCGATGTGGTTTCAAGAATCGGCTCGCCATTCGATTCAAGCCAGGCGTGCCCATCCACTTCACCTTGCGCACCGCGCCTGACGCCGAACACGATTCGCGAATCGATCCCGCTGAGCGCCAGATAGCGATGCAAAACGGCGGCTCGCTTCCAACAGATAGGCTTAAAGACAAACATATCGGTTCGCAAAAGCAAATCCATGGTGCGAGCCAGTCGGTTCATGGTTTCTTCGGCGACCTTCGCAGAATCCTTAGGAGTATTTCTGGGTTTTGCGGCGACCAGTTCGAGTGCTCGCGGCAGTGGTCGAAGTTTCACCAGGAGCGAAAGCACAGAAACCCACAACGCCATCCTGAAGATCAGGAACGACTCGCCAGGATTAATTATGATTTTGCGGGAACCTCGCGCTAGCAGGTGAAACAGTCGCATCGCTTTCAAGGCTAATCTTGTTGGACTTTTGTACGGGCAGGATTCTAGCCGAAGCAGTCGGCAAGCGCGACAGTTTGAACCGTAGGCGCGGCAGATCCCAAGCTAATCAATTTAACTGAGTAAGAAAAGCTTTGCCTTCTGAGGCAAAGCAAGAAAGAAAGAGCACTCAATCTTGCCTCCAGAGTCATGTAAACGGGCTCGTGCGACCGGGGCTCGAGAGCTTCGATATTGGCCCACCGGCACGGCGTGGTTGTACTGGCCTGATTCGAAAACCGTCCCCACCTCGAACGCTACAACTACCGCCGCTGCAGAGCGCGTGTTAGGCTAACCTTCCAACTTAGATCAATCTAAAAATGCGGGGCGCCCCCTACGAATGACTAAGACCACCGCTGATCAGACATTAAAGAGTTCGTCACGAAAGCAGGTCACAATTTTTTGTGACGGTTCGAGTCTTGGTAATGGCAAAGTCGATACGAGGGCGGCGGCTGTCGCCCTCCTGGGCTATCAGGGGATTTGGCGCTCAGTCGGTTGCTATCTCGGACAGGCTACCAATCAGCAAGCCGAGGTCGCTGCGGCCGCAGTGGGTCTTGAAGCTTTGCGCGAACCATGTAAGGTTCGCCTCTTTACGGATTCGCGCTATGTGGTCGAGACAATGAACGGCAACTTTCGTCGCAAAACAAATCATGATTGGTGGGCGCGTCTCGACAAAGCGGCAGAGCGCCATGAGATCGCCTGGGAATGGACTGCTGGGCACTCAGGGCATGTGATTCAAGAGGCGGTAGATCGCGCCGCCCGCAGGCTGGCGGGCCTGGGCCGCGTCGACCCAGAAGTGCTGCGCGATGCTGAAGACAAAGTCGGCACGCTCGACCCCGATCTTGAAAACTAAGTCATGAGTGAAAAAGGTTTTCGTAGGAACAACTTTTTTTCCGGCCGCATTTTAACGGCAGCAGATCTCGACTTGGAGCAAACTTATTTTCGCGAGAAGCAAAGACTACATAATCGCGAGTTACATGGATTTGGAATTGTCTCCGGACTGGAAGTCTCGCGCCGTCGGGACAAATTAATAATCACCGCCGGGCTCGCACTTGATTGCGAAGGCAACGAAATCGTGGTTGCAGAAACTCAGTCCCATCCGCTGCCTCAACTCAATTTGGATACGTCGGTTTTTCTGATCATCTACTATCGCCAGACAAAGACAAACCCTACGCCTGTACCCAGCGCTGACAATTCTTCTGAACCTGCTTTGATTCAGGAAAGTTTTTCCCTGGCTTTTGAAAACAGTAGTCCAGACCAGAGTCATCGGCACAAGGGAGGGCGCCGGCAATCATGCGGAAAGCCTCACGGGTTAGTCCTGGCGCGCTTACGAAAGACGTCGGGACAATGGCAGCTTGACCGTCGTCTGCGCCGCGCTGACGTGAAGTAGTTCCGTGCCTGTGCTGGTTGATTTTCTGGTGTCGCCAAGACGCCAAGACGCCAAGACGCAAGCCGCGAAGATTCAAAAAATATTTAGAGGCGATTGCTGGTTAAGAATTATTGCTTACTTCGCGTCTCGACGGCTTTCGCGGCTTGGCGTACCAGCATTCACCGCCTTCAGTGGGTGCCTCGTGGAAACGGCGGCAGTTCCGTTTTTAAGACCATTCGCTTTCCCGCGCCTTCATCTTTATAATCCTCGCTCCAGAGACATTAACTCCCCGAAAGTTGTAGCTCTACTCACTTGCTCTTGCAGCGTACAAGATTGCCCTTTTTGACCGCTATTTCTAGCAGACCACCTCGCTGGGGCGCTAAGCGGCCCGTCCTGTCGTCGACGTTCTTACTCCTGATCTGTACCGCAACTGCTGTAATCGTATCCGCTCAGGGCCTGGAAATTCGCGCCTGGCAGTGGCAGAACCCGCTGCCGCAGGGAAATACAATCAACAATGTGAAGTTCGCTTTAGACAAAAAGAACGGCTGGGCTGTCGGCGGAGATGGCGCAATTTTACGCTCGCGAAATGGCGGCTTTACCTGGGAAGAACAGATCTCGCCCACTAACACCACCTTGTACGGTCTCTACGTCAAAGACAAAGCGAAGCTGATTGCAGCGGGATCAGGTGGTGTGATTCTTACGACTACAAACGGCGGCGGCAAATGGGTACGCCGCACCACCGGAACGCGCGATCATCTTTTTTGTGTCACCTTCGCCTCCGGGTCGTCAAAAAAAGGCTGGGCCGTCGGATCCTTCGGCTCCATCGTCCATACCAAAGATGGCGGCATCAGTTGGCAGATACAAAAGGCACCGACAACAGCGCACTTGTTTTCAGTCGCCTTTACCGATGAGCTAACCGGTATTGCTGTCGGAGCTCGAGGCACGCTGCTGGTGACTAAAAACGGTGGCGTTGATTGGAGACCCCACACGGACGTCACTAGCAAAGCCTTGACGGGGGTCACTTTTAGTTCTCCTTTGCGTGCAGTAGTGGTCGGCTACGCGGGAACTATCCTTGAAACTCGCGACGCTGGTGTTACCTGGCAGACGGCGAATAGTCTCACAACCACGGATTTGCTTTCGGTCTATTTCAAAGACGACAAGGTGGGCTGGGCGACGGGCGATGATGGCCTCGTGCTAACTACCGCGGACGGCGGATCGATTTGGTTGCCGGTGAGCGTGCGCACCAGTCCGAGACTTTCGTCGGTGCACTTTGCTGATGAGTCGCTTGGTTGGGCAGCAGGTGCTGATGGTTTGATTCTGCGCACCGATGACGGCGGACTTTCGTGGCGTCGGCTCACCGAAGGTGGCCGCGACGATCTCTCTCAGATTTTCTTCCTCAACGATACGCGCGGTTGGGCCGTCGGCGCTCGCGGAAAAATCTTATTCACGAGTTCAGCGGGTCGCAGCTGGACAGTGCGGCCTTCCGGCACCACGGTGCGCTTAAACGCTGTGGATTTCGTCAATGAGAAATTGGGATGGGCAGTGGGTGATCAAGGAACCATACTACGTTCGGTTAATGGTGGTGTTACCTGGGCGCAGGTTCGTCTACAGGTCAACGAGGATCTGCTGGCGGTTGACTTCGTTTCGCCCACTCAGGGTTGGGCCGTCGGAGCGCGTGGCGTGATACTCGAGTCAAGCGACGGCGGTCAAATCTGGCACTTTCAGCGTGCAGACACTTTCGCCTGGCTCGAAGATGTTCGCTTCATCGATTCAAAACACGGCTTAGCAGTTGGTTCTAATGGCACGATCCTGCGCACGGAAGATGGCGGCGCCACCTGGAAACGTGTTGATCGGAATCTGAAAGAGTGGCTTTACGCCGTGGCGTTCTTCGATCCGCAACGCGGATATGCGGTCGGGGCCCAGGGCTTGATTCTGCGCACTGATGATGGCGGGCTCACATGGAAAGACCTGGAAAGTGGGATCACGACGAATCTTTTTTCCGTCGCGGCCTCTGCGCGTGATGAAGTGATGGTGGCCGGCGAGCAGGGAAGAATTATCGAAAGCAAAGACGGCGGCGAGACGTGGCTGACGCAGCCAACGATTACCAGCACGACCTTGTTCTCGATCGCCAATCGCGGTGGGGCGAATGTTTGGGTTGCAGGTCGTGGCGGGGCAATCCTGAGGCGCCTTGACGATGTAGAAACAGTTCGCTTACCGCGGCCGGGTCTGCCTCCCATTTTGCGCCGCAGTGCTCCTAAACTTCAGTCGCAAAACTCAGAGACACCGCTTGTTGTCGACGACGGCGATATTCCGCGCGCCGTGCCTACGATAAAAAAGCCGGCACGGCCGTAGACGGCAGCAGGCAGTAGGCAGAAAGCAGAAGGCAGTAGGCAGAAGGCAGAAGGCGGAAGGCAGAAGCGGAAGGCAGTGGGCAGCAGCAGTTGATTTCGAGCTTAAGTTCGAAGCAAAAAGCTCAAAGCTCAAAGCTCAAAGCTCAAAGTACAAAGTTCAAAGCACAGGCCCCAAATTCCAGATGACAACTTTGGTTGAGAACGTAAATCCGCTGCGTAGTGGAACGCGTCTGGAACGCACCGCCGAGCCGTGTGTGGTTGTAATCTTCGGCGCCACCGGCGACCTGACGCGGCGCAAACTTCTTCCAGCGCTTTACCGCTTGGCGCGCCAACGGCTTTTGCCGGCGGAGTTCGCCATCTTGGGAACGGCGCGGCCGGCGATGGATGACGAAGAATTTCGCCTCAAGATGCGCGACGCCCTCACCGAATTTTCAGAAGAAGATATCGACGAAGCGGCTTGGGACAGTTTCGCTACCGGACTCTTTTATCTGTCGGGTGAGTTCGACGACCAGCAACTTTACGCAAAAATTAAAGCAAAACTTCTGGAAATCAACGCCGCTCGCAACACTCAAAATAATCACCTCTTCTACCTGGCAACGGCGCCAGACTTTTTTGGAGTTGTTGCCCGCCAGCTAGGTGCTGCCGGCCTCGCGCACCCCACTGGGCAAAGTTGGACGCGCATCATTGTTGAAAAACCATTCGGCCATGATCTAGAAAGCGCGAAGTCGCTGAACGTGGAACTCGCCGCCGTCTTTAATGAAAACCAAATTTTCCGCATCGATCATTATCTCGGTAAGGAAACCGTGCAGAACCTTTTGGTGTTTCGTTTTGCCAACAGCATTTTTGAACCTCTCTGGAACCATAACTACATCGACCACGTGCAAATTACTAATGCCGAGGCAATCGGCGTCGAGGGTCGCGGCAGCTACTACGAAAAAGCGGGCGCCGTTCGCGACATGATCCAGAACCACGTATTTCAGATCGTGGCTTTGATTGCGATGGAACCGCCCACTTCGCTTGAACCTAACAGCGTACGCGACGAAAAGGTTCGCGCGATGCGCAGCGTGCGTGCAATCCCTAACGACCGTGTCAATGATTTCGCTGTTCGCGGGCAGTACGGACCGGGCACTGTGCTCGGCGATACGGTCCCCGGTTATCGCGAAGAGCCGGGCGTTGATCCGCTTTCTTCTACAGAAACGTTTGCTGCCCTCAAACTTCAATTCGCTAACTGGCGCTGGGCAGATGTGCCTTTTTATTTGCGCTCAGGTAAGCGAATGCCGAAGCGCCTGACGGAAATCGCGATTCAGTTCAAAGCAGTGCCGCACCAGCTTTTCACCGAATCCGATACGCCATTGCAGCCGAACGCACTTGTGATTCGTATTCAACCAAACGAGGGGATCACCCTTCGCTTTGGGGCGAAGTTGCCGGGACAGGCGATGCGCATTCGTTGGGTCAACATGGATTTTCGTTATGGCGCATCTTTTGGCGTGAAGGCGCCAGAGGCTTACGAGCGGCTGTTGCTCGATTGTATGTTGGGCGATTCCACGCTCTACGCGCGGCGCGATATGGTGGAGCGCGGCTGGGAAATTGTGTCGCCAATTCTTGAGGGGTGGCGACAGCCCGCGCCAGATTTTCCAAACTACGCAGCAGGTTCCTGGGGACCACGCAGCTCGTTTGCATTGATCGAGCGGGATGGCAGAAGCTGGCGAAAGTTGTAAGGGCGGCCGCAACATGTCGACACTACTTAAACAAATACAGGTTGAAAAGACGCTCGACGTCGAAGAGGTTGAGCGCGCCCTGGCTGAACTGTGGCAGGAAACGGCTGGAGGGGAAGAAGTGGGACCTGACGATGCTGTCTTGCGCGCCCGCGCGGCCAACTTGATGGTCGTTGTTACGACCGATGCAGCGCTTACGGAAACTCAGGAGACAATTCGCAGACTCGCGGTCATTCATCCTTGCCGCGCGGTTGTAATGCTGGCGGATCGCGAGGGTGCTGATTCTGATATCGAGATGTTTGTTTCCGCCTCATGTCAGACCGAAACCCGGGCAAAGAATGCCGAACTCAGCTGCGAGGAAATCACCTTAGTTGCTCATGGCCAATTCACTTCGGAGCTTCCCAGTGCCGGTATCCCGTTGCTTGTACCAGACCTTCCAATATTTCTCTGGTGGCAGGATCTGCAACGGCTAGACGACGATACTTTCCTGCCGCTAAGTCATTCGGCAGACCGGCTTGTGATTGATTCAGTTGATCTGGCAGCAATGAATCTGCACCTGGATAGTATCGAACAACTTTTTTCACGGCAGGGCTCCGAAGCGATTGCTGTCAGCGACATCAACTGGGCGCGACTCACTTCGTGGCGAGCGTTGCTCGCTAATTTTTATGACGTCCAGGAATATCGTGCCGCGCTTGCGGAACACGAACGAGTTAAGATCGAGTATGCCGCGCCCGAGGGAAATGCAAACGGAATCGCTACTCAAGCGTTGTTGATTGCCGGTTGGCTAGCGAGCCGTCTGGATTGGAGTATTGAACGGCAAACAAATGAAGAGGATCAGACTTTGTTCTTCGCGCGCAAAGCCGACGGCAGTGCAGTTAGTCTCGAACTGAAACGGGTGGAACGGCCCGAAATGAAGCCGGGTCGGTTGGCGAGGGTCGAACTACAATCTACGCAAAACAACGCTTCGTTTGTGGTGCAACGCGCGGACAACGGTCTTCATCTGGAGACACACGCAATGATTGCAGGTCGACCGTGTCCTGGTCGCACTCTCCCAGTGCGAAACCGAAGTACGGCTGAATTGATAGCACGTGAAATGGAGATTCTTGCGAAGGATACGACTTACGAGGCTGCAGTCAGAGTAGCGGGGAGTCTTGGCCGGTAGAGGAGAGCGAAGTTTGTTAGCGCTACGCGTTTAGTACGAACCGGGACGCTGGGAACAATTAGCAGACATCCCGACCTTCTGAGGGGCTAGACGCGAACTGGATGATCCTTCGCGTACGAGTAAGCGGTGTACGCTGAGATGATGTGGCAGATCCAGCCGAGCGTGCCGCCGGATCCTATCCAAAAGCCCGGCGTGATGATGAGCCAGAGAATGCCGGCCAGTATTCGCCCGTTATAAAGTTGCCCCACGCCGGGAATGATGAAGCTGAGAAGTCCTGCAGTAAATGGGTCGCGCATAAGTAGTAATCCCTCCGAGCGACCTTATACGACCCTCATCAGAAAATTGTTCGGTGGAAAAATGCTGGAGTTTGTCCCGGTGGGAGTTTACTGCCAAGACGCAAAGACGCAGAGGCGAAACCAGTTCAGACCGAGTCTCACGTTTGGAGTTTTGGTTTGTAATTTATGTCCTGAGGTACAACCCGCTCAATCTGCCTGTTAGATTTTGCTTTGCCTCTTGGCGACTTAGCGGTGAAAATTTTGTCTTCGGACGGCTGGTTAGGTGAGAGGCTGCCTTTGGCCGATGTAGTCAGTTTTAAGACTTGTCGACGCGGCGCACGTCAACAAGCTCGCCGCGAAACGTGCGCAGCATCTGCTGCACAACCGGATGCTTCTCGGCGTCTTCGCGCAGGCGATTTTGCTCCAGTCGCTCTTCATCTTCGCGCGATAGTGGCGCGTCATCGACCGCGGCGGCCTGATCCTTGATCATGATGCGCACGCCCAATTCCTTGCCCGTAATCTCCTGACAAATCTCGCGCAGCACTTTAACGCTGTCGCCTTTCGCGAGCGAGTCGCGCAGGTGACGCGCTTCGGGGGCAAACTCAATATACAGCTCGCCATTCTCGATGGCCGCAGAACGCGCGCCTTCGAGCGCGGTCACGAGAAACATTTTTCGTCGTGATTCCAACGCCGACTTGATACGTTCGATTTCCGAATCACCCTCAGGAAAACTCGTTGCGATAGAACTAGCAGGCGTGTCCGCGGCGGCAGTGGGCGGCGGCAAGTCGTGTGAGATAGCAAGTGGGGTAAACGTCGGTTCAATTGCGCGCGCGGGCGTTGCCGCAGATCCGACCGACGCGCTCATTGCCTTCGAACCGGTCTTCGCGGGTGATGAAACTCCTCCAGCAGGAGTTGGCGCCGATCCGCTGCTTGGCGGGCCGGGCTTCGCGGGAGCCAGGGCTTTTCCGGTTCGCAATGATTCCTCGAGCGCGGTGAGACGTTCAAGGAGTTGAGTGAGAGGCTCAAGCCGGCGCATCTCCATCAGCTTTACCAATCCAACCTCTAGCTGATAACGAGGTTGAGCGGCAGTACTAAGTTTAGTTTCCGTTTCCGCCAGCGAGTGAAAGAAACGCACCAGGTCCGATTCCGAAAAGAGATCAGCTTGGCGCCGCAACTCCTCGCGATCGCAGACGGCTGACTCGAGCAATTCTTCGCTGCCTGAAACTTTGGTAACCAGCAGGTCGCGAAAGTGCGCGAGCAAGTCACGCGAGAAGTTGCGCAGGTCATGGCCGCGCATTACTACCTCCTCCACTACTGCGAGCGCTTCAGCCGGTTGGTTTCCGGCAATGCCATTCATCACCCGGATCAGAATATCGGCTCCTGCTACGCCAAGCGCCTGCTCGACGTCCTCCTTCTTAATTTTGTTCCCGGCGAAACTAATCACTTGATCAAAGGCTGACTGGGCGTCGCGCATCGAGCCTTCCCCGGCGCGCGCAATCTCGCGCAAAGCATCTTCGGGAATGGAGATCTGTTCCGCTTCGGCAATTAACCTGAGCCGCTCGAGAATTTTTGCAGTGGCAATCGTGCGAAACTCAAATTGCTGACTGCGGGAGAGGATAGTTTCGGGAACCTTGTGCCTTTCGGTCGTCGCCATAATGAAAACAACGCGCGGCGGCGGCTCTTCCACGGTCTTAAGCAACGCATTGAACGCCGGCATTGAAAGCATGTGCACTTCGTCGATTACGAAAATCTTGAAACGATCTCGCGCAGGCGCAAAGCCGATGGTTTCTATGATCGAGTCTCTAACGTTTCCGACTCCGGTGTTTGAGGCGGCGTCGATTTCCTGAACATCAATTGAGCGGCTTTCGGAAATTTCTCGGCATGAAGGACAGGCGGTGGGATCGTCGGTGCGACACGGAGTTGCAGTCGGTGTTTTTGACTTATGACAGTTTAAAGCCTTGGCAAAGAGTCTGGCGGTAGTGGTTTTGCCGACGCCGCGGGCGCCGGAGAAGACGTAGGCGTGGTGGAGCCGTTCGTGCTCAATCGCGTTTTGCAACGTGCGCGTGATCGGTTCCTGGCCGGTGACTTCCGCGAAACTCTGCGGTCGCCATTTACGTGCGATTACCTGATAGCTCATAAGGGATGAGGGCGAAGGGATGAGGGATGAAGAATGAGGCTGAAACCGCAAACGTTAGAATACTGATTGCGATTCATCCCTCATCCTTCATCCCTCATCCTTTTCGAATTGGCCAGACTCCGGACTTACCCGCAACACACGTTGCCGTTGCTACCGTTGCTCCGTTCCCGGCCTGGCGGGGTTCACAAGGCGAGCGTTGTGCGGAGCCCGAAGTCTGATAAAGAAAGATCGTTGAACGATTGCCAATTGTTGATTGCCAATTGCCGATTGTCAATTCGTCGAAGTCGCGTGCGCTGCATTAACGTTAACTACAAATGCAGCATCATGCGTTAACTATCAATGCGCATCGTGCGCTAACTACCATGCACCACCATTGCAGCAGCATACTGCGCGCTATAGGCTTATCCTGTTCGCCAAACTCCAATCGCCAATTGGCAATCGGAAATCGCCAATCGGCAATGCAATATGTCAGATCTGGGTCTTGCGATGAGCCAGAAGCCGCAGCAGACCGTTGATTGCTAAGTGCAGCAAGACATAGACGATGATCGCGATCACCATCGGCAGCAAAAGCGTATGCCCTTCCGGCGTTCTCGGGCTGGCGACAATTCCTCTAAAGGGTTCGTAAAGGGGATTCGTCACTGAGACGATGAACTGAACGAACCCGGCTGAACTGCGCGCGGCAAGCAGCGCCAACAGAAAGCGCAACGCCAGCAAGGCGTAGAGCACAAAGAAAATGTAGTCGACTATCTGCGAGACACGAGCCAGTCCGCGCGAGCGCTCTACTTCATGCTCCGTTTCGACCACTTCGTCGACGGCTTTGGTGCGAAAGTCTCCAGCGATCTCGTCCATCCTTCGAGACTCAGGCGCTGCCGCGCCTTGGCTGGCTCGATCCGCTATTTCAGCGTTGACCTCGCCTTCGACCTGCGCTTTAACGCTCTCGTGCTGTACGGAACGTCGCGCTTCTTCCGCTGCAAGTTTGTTGTCGTCCATAGTGTTATTCCTTTGCCAACTGCCGATTAACTTTAATCAATTGGCAATCGGCAATCGCCAATCGAAAATTGTATGGCGGAGAGGGTGGGATTCGAACCCACGGAACGGTTTCCCGTTCACAGCATTTCCAGTGCTGCCAATTCAACCACTCTTGCACCTCTCCCCGGGA
>JBPCMI010000139.1:0-5957 GCA_051002415.1 Pyrinomonadaceae bacterium | reverse complement strand
AACCTTAAACATGAAACCTAACCACGAATTGGTTCGCGGGCTTGGCCCGATCGCCGCGATTTCCATCAACGTCGGCAATATCATCGGCACTGGAATCTTTCTGAAAGCGCGCGTGATGACATGTAACGTCGGCACGCCCATGCGGGTGATTCTCGTCTGGATTGCTGCGGGATTACTGGCACTGGCCGGCGCCCTTACTTATGCGGAACTGACAACAATGCGTCCGCACGCCGGCGCGGAGTACGTGATTACCAAAGACGCGTATGGCCGAGTCTGGGGATTTCTTAATGGCTGGTCGCAGTTTCTAATTTCGCGGACTGCCTCGGCCGCGGCCCTCGCAGTCGGCTTCGCGATCTTCATGAACGATCTGATGCGCGGAGGACTGGATGTTGTGTACTTCACGGTTCCCATTCCCTTCCTCGGCGTCGAAATTCCTTTCGGTCACATTCAGGTGGTAGCCCTCGCCACCCTGGCTGTTACGACACTCATCAACTGCGCGGCTGTAGGAGCCACCGGCAACATCGCCTCCTTTGTCACTATTTTGAAGGTCGCTGTAGTGCTGGGAGTTGGGATTGCGGCCTTCTTTTATCAGGGCGGCAGTTGGGGACACATGGCATTGGCGAACGTGGGCGGCACTTGTGAAGGAGTGGACGTCACGGGAGGAGGATTCGCCGGATTTGCCGCCGCGATGCTCGGTGCGCTATGGGCTTATGACGGCTGGAATAATGTTTCGTACATGGCGGGTGAAGTAAAGCATCCCGACCGTAACCTACCGCTGGCTTTAATCGCCAGCATGCTCATCATCATCGCGCTCTACGTGATTGTTAACGTCAGCTACTATTACGTGATGAATCCTACTGATGTCGCAAGTATCTCCGCGACGTCGTCGGTTGCGGCCGAATCTATTCGCAGGGTCATGGGCCCGCTCGCGGTAACTCTGATGGCCGCGGTGATGATGCTTTCATCCTGGGGCTCGCTGCAGACTTCCATCCTGGGAACCGCCCGCATACCTTACGCCATGGCCCGCGATGGAGTTTTCTTCCAAAGCCTGGCTCGTGTTTCCAGGAACACTCGAGTGCCAGTGATCGCTCTGATCGTTCAGGGAGTGTGGGCTGGAGTGCTCGCGGTGTCGGGAAAGTTTGATCAACTTACCGACCTGGCCATCTTCGCTTTCTGGTTGTTCTATGGAATGGTGACCGCTTCAGTCTTCGTTTTTCGTCGTCGCGAGCCTGACGCCCCCAGACCTTATCGCACGTGGGGCTACCCGGTGGTGCCGGCAGTTTTCGTTCTCGTAACGATCTATTTGATCGTGTTCACAATCTACAACGCCCCTAAACCGTCGATTCTGGGTTTGCTGATCATCGCCGCGGGCCTACCAGTTTACTTATACTTCTCGCGAAAGAACCCGGAAAAGCGCTAATTGAGTTGCTTACCGGACTCTAAAGCGGCCACTCAATACAGTATTCGGTAGAGTTCAACCCAATGTAAGGGCCAACAGCTTAATCAGTCCGCGCTACCGTCTATTGTTACTCTTTCGAGAAGAACCCGGAAAGACTTTTGTTTCTCGGACTCGAGCGGCGGTCACTCAATTAGTATTCGGTAGAGTTAACCTAACTGTGTACGCCAGCAGCTCAACCAGTCCGCGCGGTGGACGATGTCATTCGCCGGCTCAAGCGGACTGGTTGAGTGATGTCTTCAAGCAGCCTAAGCGAACAAAGTACCAAGAACAAAGCACTAAGCTCGTCCTTTCCTCCGCAGCTGACGGTTTCGTTGAAGCGATCCTTTTACCGCCGCTCGACTTGGATTAACGGCATTGGCGAACCTTCGCTCGTCATCAGCAAGGCCTTCCCATCAATCCGATAAGTAATTGCTTCGCCCTGCTTCCGACTGCCTAATGATATCGATGTCAACGGTCGCTTCCAGATTGTCTCGAAGGGTGAGTTAGCATTCTCAAGTACAGCTTCATAGCCCTGTATGTAATCGCAAAAAGCCACGCGTCGCCCATCAGGCGAAATTGCTCCGCCCGTAATGATCCCGCCCAACAGACTCGGCACCTCGAGCGTCCCCACGCGTTTAAGGGTGATTAGCTGCCCCGCTTGTATTGGCCCCGGTGCTTCGTAGATTCCTGGATTCGCGAACGCGATCTTCGTCACGATGTAGATGCTCCCAGTGCGAGGATGAACCAGTAGAGCTTCGGCATCGTGGCTGCCGTCTGGATAGCGTAAGCGGATCGTTTCGCTCGGATCTGTTGCCGCTGCCTTGCCCTGCGCCAAACCTTTCGTATTTATCTCAGGCTCCGGCACGCGGTACACGAAAATTTCCGTCCGCTTTCCCTGGTTGTCGCCAATGTCTCCAATATAGAGATAGCTTTTTCCAGGGCTGGGACCGGGCCCGACAGCAATGTCCTCCCAGTCGCGGGCCGTGGCTCCACTGACCCTCCAAACGCCTTTACTGCCGCCGCGTCTATCAAACGCATAAATTAAAGGACCATCCCCCGAATCGTTGTGCGTCCAATAGACTCCGTGAAATTGACGCGAAGCAGCGATGCCACTGCTTTCTTTTACTGACTTGTCTTTGAGTACTGCGAGTTGGGCGGGTGGGCCGTAATCACTCTGACTCTTAATCTTCTGCACCCCGGGCGAGGAAGGTTCTGTGTGAGGGGCGTAGAAGGCAATGACGTGACTCGAGCCGGCTATGATCAGAATCAGCGAGCAAATTCTTGCGAGATTCACTAGTTCAATTTTAGACAAAAGTGAAACCATATGTTCACGCCGAAGGCCTGAGTTAGTAGCCATGGTCAACGCCCACGGTTATGCAAACAAAGCATTTCGACCCTGAAAGGTCCAACCATCTTCGACCCTTTCAAGGTCGGATACATCGATTGACTTCGTCCGTGGGCGTTGCCCACGGCTATTAACTTTCATGCTTTCAGCATGAAGAACACGGCGGGAAGCCTACCTTGCGGACTGAGCCTGCTTCCCGACTGATTTACCTGCGCTTCGCCAAAGCTTCGCGCGCGACTTCCTTGTCATCAAAATGAAAAACCTCTCTGCCGATGATTTGGTAATCCTCATGACCCTTGCCTGCAATCAATACCAAGTCTTTCGCCTGAGCCTGTGACACTGCTTGATGAATCGCCTCACGGCGATCAGCGATCTTTCGATAAGGCTTGCCCGTCTTTTTTATTCCTAATTCAGCGTCGGCAAGAATTCTTTCCGGATCCTCAGTTCGCGGATTGTCGGAAGTCAAAATCACAACGTCACTGAGGCTTCCGGCAGCTTCGCCCATTGGCGCCCGTTTCGAACCATCCCGATCGCCGCCACAACCAAAGACAGTGATGATTCGACCTTCAGTAACTTCGCGCGCGGTGCGCAGCACATTCAGCAACGCATCATCGCTGTGGGCGTAATCGACCACGACGGCAAAATCGCCGGGGTGTGCAACGCGTTCGAAACGGCCAGGTGCGCCGGTGCAGGTGGCTAAGGCACGTGTAATCACTTCCAGGCCGTATCCCAGCGCCAGACCGCTGGCGACTGCAGCGAGCGTGTTGTAAATATGAGGCGGACCAACTAGCGGCGAGTGAAACTCTTGTTGCCCTTGCGGCGTGCGCAAGGTGAACTTCATGCCCTCCAGAGAAAATTCCGGATCGCGCGCCACGATGTCGGCGTCGCCCTGCAATGCATAACGCACAACCTCCAGCCCTTCGCGCTCCAGTTTGTCAGCCAGCTCCACTCCGTACGGATCGTCGATATTAATAATCGAAACTTTAGGACGAGACCCTAAGCGTCCATCGAACAGACGCTGTTTCGCGTACCAATAATTCTCCATTGTCACGTGGTAATCGAGATGGTCACGCGTCAGATTTGAGAACACCGCCACCGCATATTCGAGTCCGTCGCAGCGATGAAAGTCCATCGCCTGCGATGAAGCCTCCATCACCGCAGTGCGGCAACCGGCAGCCACAGCTTCTCGCAAGAGTCTCTGCATGTCGGTCGCTTCCGGTGTTGTGCGCTCGGCCTTGCGTCGCTCAGCCCCGATGCGATACTCCACCGTGCCGGTCATCGCGACTGGCTCACCTGCTGCTTCAGGGATGGAGGCAATTAGGTAAGCCGTAGTCGTTTTGCCGTTCGTGCCGGTGATGCCGACCAGTTGTAGCTCGTGCGAAGGATGGTGATGCACTTCCGCGGCGGCGAGTGCCATGGCACGTCGCACGTTCGCAACTTGAAGCCAGGCGCCGTGAAAGTTGTCGGGCGGCGGCAATTCGGAGATCACGCCGAGTGCGCCGGCAGCCATCACTTGGGGAATAAACCGGTGGGCGTCTAAGAGAGCGCCTTTGATCGCGACAAAAAGCGTTCCGGCTCCGGCCCGCCGCGAATCGTGACTTACATCGGTGACGATGGCGTTAGCGTCGCCGGAGAGTTTTCCATCGGTAGCAGTAGCGACTTGGTTGAGCGTTACAGTTTGTTTGTTCACAGAAACTGATTCTACGTTAGAAGGTCAGCCTCAGCCCAGTAAGGTAAGTGTCGCCACTGTTCGAGAGTTAAAATTAGCCACAGATTTTCACGGACAACACGGATCAGACAAAATCGTTTGCAGTCCCGAATCCCGGGCTATCCGACTGAACCTTATACTTAGGAGAGTTCAACTTTAGGTCCTTCTTTGTCTTGATCTGTGTTATCCGCGAGATCTGTGGCTAATTTGTAATGAGCGGAGGCCAGCCTACCTTCTACTGAACCTTACCTTCCTGGCTAATGCATTACTAAATCTGGACAAGTATCAAACAACCGCTCTACGATGCCCTCGCCTGCCAATCTAACTCGAGTGGTGAAATCATGTTAACCAGACTTTCCCTTCTCATGCTCTTAGGTATGCTTCTCTCCTTTATAGACAACTCAACCCCACCCACCCAGAAACCCGATTACGACTTGCTGATAAAGAACGGCACGATTGTCGACGGTTCGGGGCGCCCCCGTTTTCGCGCTGACGTTGCGATCAAGGCTGATCGGATTGTGCGCATCGGAAATTTAAGAAATGCCTCAGCGAGTCGGGTGATTGATGCGCGCGGTCTAGTAGTCGCGCCGGGCTTCATCGACATGCTGGGTCAATCGGAGACTTACGTTCTGATTGATCCGCGGATGATGAGCAAGGTAATGCAGGGAGTTACGACAGAGATCACTGGCGAAGGCGAATCCATCGCACCCCTCAACGAGCGTCTGATCAAGGAGCAAGACGACTTTAATCAGCGGTTCAACCTGAAGGTCGACTGGCGCACGCTTGCTGAATATTTCCAACGGCTGGAGCGGCAAGGCTCAGGCGTAAATCTGGGAACGTTCGTCGGCGCTACCCAAGTGCGTGAGTATGTGATCGGTTTTGATGATCGGCCGCCGACCGCTGCTGAGTTGGCAGAGATGAGAAAACTAGTGGCAAGTGCTATGCAGGAGGGTGCACTCGGCCTTTCAACTTCACTGCAATACGTCCCGGCGCGTTTTGCAAAAACTGATGAGATCGTCGAACTAGCTAAGGTTGCTCGTCAGCACGGCGGCATTTACATAACGCACCAGCGCAGTGAGGCCAACGCTCTCGATGCATCGCTGGAGGAGGTCTTCACTATCGCCAAACAGGCAAACATTCCAGTGGAGATCTGGCATCTGAAAACTGCTTACCAGAAAAATTGGGGGCGAATGCCCGAGGTGCTGGGTAAGATCAGTGCGGCGCGCGCCCGTGGTCTCGATATCACGGCGGACATCTATCCCTATATCGCCGGCAGCACGTCGCTCAGCGCTTGCCTTCCGCCCTGGGCTCTCGAAGGTGGCGGCGAAAAGATGCTCGCTCGGTTACGCGATTCCAATATCCGGGACCGGCTGAAAAAAGAAATCAGTACCGATTCGCTGGATTGGGAAAATATCTATCTGGGAAGTGGAGGCCCAGGCGGAATTTTGATCGGCTCCGTCGTGAAT
>JBPCMI010000138.1:0-13276 GCA_051002415.1 Pyrinomonadaceae bacterium | reverse complement strand
TGCGCCCGCAGAGTCCCGACGTGTCGGGAGCGAGGGTGCTTGGGCGTTTGTCGCCATCTGATTAATCCATCCAAAGTGGACTCCAAAGTACGACACTACCCTCGGCAACGCCTGCGTTGACAACAATGCAGGTGGAAGTTAACCTCAAACTTGTCGTGGATCGAAGTAAAATGGCTAAAATTTAGCAAGCTTTTGATGGTTGAAGATGTTTGGAATTAGATCACGCCGTCCGCCACCGTTTGGGGGCATTCACCCAGCGGACGACAAAGACATTCAGGTTCACATCCCCGACGATAGCGCCCGCGGCAATCTCTGGGGTGAAGCACGTTTACTACTCCGCGACCTGGTGTTTGCACTGATGATCGCCGTGCTGGTAGTCGTTTTCATCGTGCAACCAGTGAAAGTCGAAGGTACTTCAATGCTCCCGCGACTCCACGATGGCGAAAGAATTTTTGTCAATAAACTGATCTACTACGACGAGTATGGCTGGGCACCCACGGTCGACCGTGGCGACATCGTGGTTTTCTGGTTTCCCGACGATCCCTCGAAGAGCTACATCAAGCGCGTCGTAGGATTACCTGGTGACACAGTCGAGATTCACGACGGAATCGTGCGCGTGAATGGTCTCGATTTGGACGAGACTTACCTCGACTCGCGTCATAACCTGGCGCACCGGAGCCAGTCAGCGGTTTATGTGAAACCGAACTATTACTTTGTTATGGGAGACAACCGCGATAACTCCAGCGACTCGCGTATCTGGGGACTAGTTCCCAAGAAATACATTTACGGGAAGGCTCTCTTCCGGTACTGGCCGCTGAACGCCGCGAGCATTATCGAGCACGAAGACGTTTCGTCTACGGTGCCGCCGCCTAGTTCGTATCGTTCCAATCCGGAGACTCCCGCCCTCGAATACGATCGTTAACGAGCTGCAGCTCTTTCTTATTTGGACTTACCATGCTTGATGGGTTACGACTGGTATTGATGGTTTTTTACGCGCCGGGTCGCGGCCTGCGTGAGATGCGCGATCGGGGAGCCCTGGGCCTGGCGGCTTTGATCGCGCTCTTTAGCCAGGCGGCATACCTCCTCGTCACCCAGTATCTATCCGGCGAAAAGATTTTGGCTTTCGGTGGTCCGCGAGCGGTTGCCGGTTTGATTTTTCAAGCGGCAATCTCGCTCCTGTTGATTGCCGGCGTCCTGACACCGCTGATCGCTTTTGTCGGCAACCTGTTCGAACGTCGCGGAAGCTTCGGCCTGCTGTTGCAGCAAGAATATGCGTCGCTGGCCTCGACCGTGCTTTATGCACTTGCGATTGCCAATCTCCTCACAATTCCCATCGCCATCTTTTTCAACGTCACCGGAATCCAGGCTGCATATCTCGCCACCTCACCAGAATCTGCAGCGCAGGTTCGTTCATTATTCAAAGCCAATCCGCAAATCGAAGCCCAGTTGCTGGCGATGCTGGACGACCCGCGGCAAGTTGCGGCAAATCTATTTCGCACTGTAAAGCTCTCGCTCCTCCTGATAACTGCGGTGCTCGCTGTGCGTTCAGTGTTGCGCCTTTCTACGCTTAAAGCCATTACCGTTACTTTGATTTCCCTGACGCTTGCCTATCTGATATCACCGATTTGGGCATTTCTGTTTACGCCCCTACTTGCTTCGCCTTTCCTCCTGTTAATGGTGTTCCTGTTGGTGAGAGGTTACCTGGGCGGTGTCATGCGCAACCAGCGGGCGCGTGAATCGTTCCGGCAGAACATGGAGGCTGCGACGCTGAATCCGGCGGACGCTTCAGCTCATTACAACCTCGGTCTGATTCACCAGAGTCGCAGCGAGCTTGATGCTGCGCGCGAACGCTTCGAGCGCGCCGTCGAGATCGATGCGGATGAGATCGACGCTCATTACCAACTCGGACGAATTGCTCGTCAGCAAAAGCGTCTTGCCGAGGCAGTAGGACACTTTGAACAGGTGGTGTCTCGCAATCCAGCACACGCGCAACATGAGATCTGGCGCGAAGTAGGGGCAACTTATATCGAAGCCAGTCAGTTTGCCGACGCGCGCGATGCGCTCGAACAGTTTGTGGAGAAGCGACCGTCGGATCCGGAAGCACTCTACTTAATGGGTCGCGCGCACGCCGGGCTGGGGCATCAAAGGGAAGCGACGAGTGCTATGCAGGCTTGCATCGATGCCGTAAAAACAGCACCAGCTTACAAGTACCGGGCCGATAAGCGCTGGCTGAACGAAGCGCAACAGTTCATCAGGAGTAGTCAATAGGAAGTAGGCAGTAGACAGTAGTTGGACTCGCGGTTCCTCACCTCACGGTGGCCTCTCACCATGAAGTCAAAGACATTTCAGGATGTCGGAGTTTGGCGAAAGGCACATGCTTGGTATTAAAGATCCGCCTTTTCAGTACGGTTCCCGATCGATGAACGGTAACTTCTCAATTGCGCCGGGCAGCAGTTTCGGTGCCGGCTAATTTTGCTGAGGGATTTAAGTAACTCGGGTTGGCTGATAAAGTCTATTGTCTACACCATGCGTCATAAGAATCCTCCAGCCTTACTAGCCCTTGAAGATGGGCGAACGTTTCGTGGCCGTTCGTGGGCTGCGGAAGGTGAGTCGTGTGGCGAAATGGTCTTCAACACCTCGATGACCGGGTATCAGGAAGTGCTGACAGATCCTTCCTACGCCGGTCAGATCGTCTGCATGACTTATCCGCTCATCGGTAACTACGGCGTCAACGAAGCTGATGCAGAATCCGCGCGACCCTGGGTGGAAGGGTTTGTGGTGCGCGAGGCGAGCCGCGTAGCCTCCAGCTGGCGGATGGAAGAAACGCTCAACGCTTATTTGATCCGTTGGAACATCGTCGCCCTTGAAGGAATCGACACGCGCGCCCTGGTGCGACATATTCGCAGCAAGGGTGCGATGCGTGCCTGCATCTCGACGATTGATCTCGATGAAGCCAGTCTCGTTGAGAAAGCGCAGAGTTCACCAGTGATGGAGAATCGAGAGCTCGCAAGCGAAGTAACAACTAAAGCGCCTTACTCCTTTGCCTCTGAAACAGCTGAACGATTTCATGTTGTCTGTTACGACTTTGGAGTTAAAAGGAATTCGCTCCGCTACCTGGCTCAGCTTGGCTGCCGCATCACAGTCGTGCCGGCTGGGACGCCGGCAAGCGAAGTGGTCGCGTTAAAACCAGACGGGATTTTTCTTTCCAACGGCCCGGGTGATCCTGCTTCGATGAACAAAGAAGTCGAGCAGATTCGCGAGCTGGTTAACACTTCAGTTCCTACGTTTGGAATTTGTTTTGGTCACCAACTGCTGGGTCGTGCCTTCGGCGGCAAAACGTTCAAGCTGACCTTTGGTCATCGCGGTGGTAATCAACCGGTGCAGGAACTTGCGGACGGAAGTGTGGAGATCACTTCCCACAATCATGGTTTCGCAGTGGTGGCGGACAGCTTGCCGAGTGAGGTCGAGGTCACTCATATTAATCTCAACGACCAATGCGTCGAGGGAATGCGTCATCGCACCCTGCCAATCATTTCCGTGCAATACCATCCCGAAGCTGCGCCGGGCCCTCACGATGCCGAGCATCACTTTCAGCGCTTCATTCAATTAATGGAACAGTCCGCGTAGCGGACTGCAGAAGCTTACTCAACCGGTACTTTCAATTCTCCAGTCGTGAGGTCGGGGCGGTCGCGGGCCATGTCGGCGGGCGTCGTATCTTTAGTTGGGTGAACTTGTTTCGCTTTTGGCGACTCACCGACGTCGTAGCCCAGACGGCTTAGCAACGCCGCGTCCGCAGCGGCAGTTTCGGCAGGATCAGGTTCGGGCGTCGGCTCCAGCAAATCTGCCAGGCCTTCACTCCCACGATGTTCAAGCCAGTGGCGATAACTAACGGTCACAATCGCCACGACGGGGATCGCCAGGAAGATTCCAGCAATACCTGCGAGCTCCGCACCCGCCAGAATCGCAATGATCACCGCGAGCGGATGAAGATGAATACCCTGGCCGATCAGTTTGGGATAAATGTAGTAGTCCTGAACGATGCGTAAGACTGCGAGGAACAGAATCACCATCAGCGCCGAAGAAGAGCCGCCGTGCAGCCCACCCACCACGGTCGCGATTACGCCGATCAGCACCGGGCCAACAAGCGGCACAAACTCAAAGACGCCGGCGATGAATCCCAACACGAGGGCACTGGGAATTCCCAGCACAGCAAACCCAATCGAACAGACGATGCCGATGAAGATGCAGGCCGTTAGTTGCGCGCGCGTGTAGGCGGCGAGGGTGCCACTTACATCCTGGAAAAACTCATCACCGCGCCAGCGCCAGCGGCCGCGTGGCAACATTTGCAGCGCGGAGTTGCGGAATGACTCGGCATCCTTCAGAAAGAAAAAGCTCAAGACAGGTATCAGGATCAGCCAGGGGATATACGCAAGCCACAACACCATCCCTTTCAAAACTTCACTGAGAGTATCGCTGACCCCCTGCACGACGTGGGGAATCTCTCTATTGATCGCATCCATCACCGGCCCAGGCATGCGCAGTCGCAGGTACTCGTTAAAGCGTTGCATGCTTTCGCCCAGCGATTTCCAATAGCCGCGCGCTTGTTGAGCAAATTCGGGAAACTGATTGCCGAGACGCGGCAGCAGGACGTAGAACGCGATCACAATTGCGCCAACTATGATCAAGTATGCCAAGGAAATGGCCAGCACCCTTGGCATGATTCGTTCTTTCCCCGAAAGACGAATTGGCCGGCGCAGGAAATCAACTAAGGGAGAAACGAGGTAAGCAAAGAAAACTGAGAGAATCAGCAGCAGGATTACCGCCGTCAACTTCACGACGATCCACAAGGTGACTGCCACGGCCAGCACAATGATGATGACGCGCAAGATGACGCGCGTCTGCGGCCATGAAGCCTCGGCAGCCACTTTCGCAGCTGCTCGTGCCACATCCTTGATGTCTTCTTTCTGCGACAAGTTTTCTTGTTATCGATGCAAGCGTTCGATGACTCCGCGCACGCCGCGTGCATCAGTGGGCGAGAGCTCGCGGAATTCGACGCCAAACGTGTCGGAACTACCGTGATGAACTACTTCGCCGCGAAGCGAAAGAGCATCGGCTTGATCCAGCAGCAACAATCCCAAGCGGTCGCCCACTTTGACGTTGGGACAAGCCGGCAGATTGCGCACGCGAATTCCGCCAAGGCTGATGTCGGCAGGCTCGCCCAGGCCGAGCGATTCGCGCAAACTCTCGTCTTCGATGGCAAGCGTTATCCGAGCACTAACGTAATAGCGCTGAAACTTGCGTCGCTCCGATCTAGGCGGTTCTTGGGGAAGAGTTGACATCAAGTCGTTGCCGCGTCGTCAGTGCGACAACGCCTTATCGTCGGCTTCGTCATCATCAGAGTCGTCGTCGGCTTCCTCTTCGCTTTCTTCGCTGACCGGAGGTGCAACGACACGTGGCGCTGCCGGTTCCCAAATCAAGCCGCGCCATTCATCGGTCTCACCCAGCAGCTGCAGGGCGGCGAGCGGGTGACCAGGATTGCGCTCGATGCGCAAGACTTCGGCCACCACCTGAAGCTTTGCTCCATCCTCGCCTTCTACCTCCAGACGCACCGTGCTGCCGACGTCCGGCAGTTTTTTCGGGAGGTGAACGAGCGTGCCTTCCGGACCAACGTTTTCCGTGGTTCCTTCGGAAGTGATGTGCGCGCCGCCTGGCTCATCCCATTCGGCTCGCACTTCAAAAGCGGCGAGGTAGCGCGGACCTGAGCGATTGTTGATTTCGATATCGCGAGTCAATGGGCAACTCCTTATTTGAATGAATGCCACGCATTGAGCGTAGCGCACGCCAAATTACCGTAGACGATTAAGCTGAAAGCGTCGCAAGTCTATAGTTTTGAGTCTCATGTCTCAAGCCGCAAGTCCGCGCTCACATTTCAGGTCTCAAGTCTCAGGTTAGGTCTTTGACCGCTGGGTGCGCGGCAAGTCTCCTATTGCCGTTGCTGCCTCCACCTACCGGTCTCCGACCTGACTATCGAGGGTCAAAGACTTTATTGAATTCAATAGCATTACGGCACGTCAGAGACTTGCCGCGCACCCGGCGGTCAAAGACCAAAGCCGCCGCAGTTGGTTCGACCTGAGACCTGAAGCCCGACACCTGATCCCCGACTCCTAATACCCGACACCGGACACCCGACACCCTTTTTATTCCTCTCCGGTACGAAGTTTCTCCAGCACTGAGAAATCTTCCAGGGTCGTTACATCGCCAGCTACTGAACCGCTCGTCGCCAGTTCGCGCAACAAGCGGCGCATGATTTTTCCTGAACGCGTCTTGGGCAACATATCGCTGAACCGGATCTCGTCCGGCCGGGCGAGAGCGCCAATCTCTTTGGTGACGTGGACTCGCAGTTCTTGTTTCAGTCCTTCCGACGCTTGATGTGAACCTTCGAGCGTCACGAAGGCAACGATCGCTGATCCTTTTAAATCATCCGGACGCGCCACGACTGCAGCTTCGGCAACTGCTTCGTGAGAAACGAGTGCACTTTCAACTTCCGCAGTTCCCAGCCGATGGCCGCTGACGTTGATCACGTCGTCAATGCGTCCCATGATCCAAAAGTAACCATCGCTGTCGCGCCGGACGCCATCGCCGGCGAAATAAATGCCGTCGAGTTGCGACCAGTACTGCTCTCGATAGCGATCGTCGTCGCCCCAGATTGTCCTCAGCATCGAAGGCCACGGTCGTTTAATGACCAGGTATCCGCCTTCGTTCGGTCCTACTGACTTACCTTCACGAGTCATCACATCAGCATCAATGCCGGGAAAAGGTTTGGTAGCGGAACCGGGCTTGGTTGAAGTTGCGCCCGGCAGCGGCGAGATCATCATTGCGCCGGTTTCGGTCTGCCACCAGGTGTCGACGATTGGACACGCGCCTTTGCCGATCACTTCGCGATACCACATCCACGCCTCGGGATTTATCGGCTCACCTACCGTCCCCAGCAAACGCAAGCTGGATAGATCGTGACGCAGCGGCCAATGCTCTCCCCATTTGATAAACGCACGAATGGCAGTGGGGGCGGTATATAGAATGTTGACGCGATGGCGTTCGACGATACTCCAGAAACGATCCGGCTCGGGGTGATTCGGAGCTCCTTCGTACATCAAGACGGTGGCGCCGTTTGATAGCGGTCCATAAACTACGTAACTGTGTCCAGTCACCCAACCAATGTCGGCGGTACACCAGTAGATGTCCTCGTCTTTTAGATCGAAGATCCATTTGGTGGTGAGGTGCGTTTGTAAAAGATAACCCGCGGTAGTGTGCAGAATGCCCTTTGGTTTTCCCGTGGTGCCGGAAGTGTAAAGGATGAACAAGGGATGCTCGCTGTCCAACTCCACCGCATCACAGGTGCCGTCCACAGATTGCATCAGTTCATGCCACCAGAAGTCGCGCCCAGCTTTCATCTCGACGGGACCGGCGGTGCGGCGCACAACGATGCACGATTTTACGGAAGGAGTTTTTTTGAGTGCTTCATCGACGGCTGGTTTCAGTTTCACTTCACCGCCGCGACGCCAGCCTCCGTCAGCAGTCACAACGACTTTGCAGCTCGCATCGTTGATCCGATCAATCAAGGCCGCACTCGAGAAGCCGCCAAAGATCACAGAATGAGTGGCCCCGATGCGCGCGCAGGCAAGCATGGCAATCGCCAACTCAGGAATCAACGGCATATAGAGCGCCACGCGATTTCCGGTTGCGACCCCTGCGTGCTTCAGCACATTCGCGAACCGGCAAACTTCACTGTGAAGTTGCTGGTAAGTTAGCGTCCGCTGGTCGCCCGGTTCGCCTTCCCAAATAAGAGCGGCCTTGTTTCTTCTCCAGGTTGATAGGTGCCGATCAAGGCAGTTGTAAGAAATGTTGAGCTTGCCGCCGAGGAACCACTGCGCATGAGGAGCTTCCCAATGGAGGACGCGGTCCCACTTCTTGAACCAGTGGAGTTCAGCAGCGGCCATCCGTCCCCAGAAAGCTTCAGGATCGGCGATGGCTTCGTTTCGCAGTCGCTCCAGTTCAGCTTCTGACTTGATGTGCGCCGCTTTGGCAAACTCTTCCGGGGGAGGAAACACCCGCTCTTCCTGTTGCAGCGATTGAATGTTCGTCGTGGATGTGGACATTGAATCCGCTTCTTTCGTTAAATTTTAGGCAAACCGTAGGGGGCAGGATTCTAGCAGCATTGATTACGATTGCCGATTGATGATTGGCGATTGCCAATTGGCCCTTAGCTAAAGGCTCAAATCGAAAACCAGCAATTGAAAATGGGCAATGTTATCGCCTAACTTGCCGAAAGGCCGACGCGGGCGTTATGTTGCTCCCGTGATCAGTCTTAAGTGTTCAGTCTGTGCCACGGAGCTGATGCCGGGCACAAATTTCTGCAGGCGTTGCGGTGCGGTGATTACCGACGGTTCCAGCGCAGCGATCAACTCGTCAGAGTTACCAACTGAAATGTTGGATCAGAAAAAGATCCTGACAACGAACCGTTTGAATCCGCGAGCGACAAGTCCCGAAACACCTTTGCGAGCAGTTGTGCCGGACGACCTTACTCCCGGAACGTACGACGCTGCCGAGCAAGCGTCGCGCCGGCGCTGGACTTTGATTGGAAGTGTGTTTGTCGTGGTCCTGCTTTGCGGAATTATTGCTTCGGTCGCATACGTGAGACTTGGAAGTCACAACCGGACGACAGATGATGCGAAGCTGTTTTATCCCGGTTCACAAACGATTGTTGACGTTAGCGGCAACGATGGGCGCGCGATTCAGCTACAAAGCGGGGATTCGCTCGAGCAGGTGATTTCGTGGTACGAGAAGAGTATCAAGCCAACTAAGACGATGCGGCTGACTTCTACCAGCGTTGTGCTCAAGAATGAAAATGTGACCACGACGGTAGCATCCGAAGGCGGCACGACCAACATTCTGATCAAACGACTCAAATAATTGGCGATTGGCAATCGGCAATCACCAATCGGCAATCTGCATGGATCTCTTCGTCGGCACCAGCGGCTACAGTTACAAGGAATGGAAAGGAAGTTTCTATCCGGAAAAGCTTCCGGCCAGGGAGATGCTCGCGTATTACGCTACGAAGCTGCCCGCTGTCGAAATCAATAATACGTTCTACCGTCTCCCGCAGAAGTCGGTCTTGGAAAACTGGAAAGATCAGGTGCCTGAAAGTTTCCGGTTCTCAGTTAAAGCCTCACAGAGAATTACGCACTTCAAACGTCTCAGCGGGGTTACCGACGAAACGACATACTTTCTCGAAACAGCGGCAGCACTCGGCGAGCGGCTCGGTCCCATCCTCTTTCAACTTCCGCCAAACATGAAGAAAGATCTCGACCGGCTGGACGCCTTCCTCAACACTCTTCCTCCCGGCACCAGAGCGACGTGGGAGTTTCGCCATCCCACCTGGCTCGAAGATGATGTGTTGGAACTCTTATCGCGACACAACCACGCTCTCTGCATTTCCGACACTGATGAAATGCCCGTGACTCACGTGGACAAGACTGCCGATTGGGGCTACCTGAGACTGCGGCGGGTTAATTATTCGGCGGACAACCTTTCCGAATGGATGCAACGAGTGCGCGATCAGAACTGGGAATTCGCTTATGTCTTCTTCAAACATGAAGACGAAGGGACTGGCCCACGGCTCGCGGGAGATTTCATCAGGCTGGCGGGCGCTGGCTGAGCAGAACGTGCAAAAACAAAAGAGGCGTGAGACACGCCTCTCGTTTAGGAAAGCTTGTCGCGAATAGGGCTAAAAGTTTCCGCTACACTCCGGGTGTCCGCAATCACAATCGAGTTCAATCGTACTGCCTGAGCCTTCACACGATGCGCTGCAATACTTCCCATCCGGCTGAGGTGGGCAACTACACGCGGGGTTCTTACAAGTGTCTTTGTCGTCGGCCATGACTTCCTCCTGCAAATCGTCCTTTGGTGCTGTAGATCGTTTTGGAGCGCTAGATTAGCACAGTCTGAGCTGGCACAATATCCGGGCCTGCCGGATCTCTGAGGCACACGTTCCAAATTGCCGATTGGCAATTGCCAATTGCCAATCGGCAATGACTACTTACTTTCTTGTTCGTGTCCCGGTGACAGCTCCGTATGATCGTACCAATTGATACGTCCTTTCATTGTTATTCGTGAACGCATAGTCGAGCACCGTCCAACCGTCGTTATCCCTGGCGTTCAAGTCCGCGCCGTTCCTGATCAGGAAACGGATGTTAGCGAGCTGGTCATTCTCAACTGCGAGCATCAGCGCCGTTTGGCCAAGGTCGTTTTGCGCGTCAAGCTTGGCGCCCGCGTGCACTAAAGTGGTCAAGGCAGGCAAGTTCTTTTCCTCTGCGGAAGCCATCAGGGCCGTTTCGCCGTCCTCGTCTTTCAGGTCAACTTTGGCGCCGGCATTTATCAGATCCCAAACGATATCCGCAGTTGCTTCTTCGCCCAGCATCATCAGCACGGTCTCTTTCGCTTTGTTTACGCAGTTGACATCAGCCCCGGCGGTGAGTAACAGCTGGACCATCTCCCTGTTTCCGTTGCTGACGGCGTATTCCAAGGCTGTAGTGCCAAGGTTTTTGTCGCGTACGTTGACGTTTTCTCTCGTGAGTAACGCTTCAAGCGCCTGAAGATCATCGGTCATCGCGGCGGCGATTAGCGGCTCCGCAGCCGCCGTGCTTACGGACAGCGCCCCTACGGTCACTACATCCTCCCGCTCGTCAGTGGTTGACTCTGCCTCAAGTGCCTGATTGATTATTAGAGTTTCATTATCGGCAACCGCCGCATGCCTCATATCCGGCGACTTGAATCCGTGAGCTTCAACTGTCAGCCAGTATCTTCCCGGCACTAGTCCTGCGAAGCTGTATTCTCCCGCAGCGTTCGTCAACGCGCCGGAGAGGAATTCTATTTCTTCGTTGTGCAGTATTATGCCGGCGCCTTGGATCGCAGCCTGTTTCGTGTCGCTGATTTTCCCGCTAATGGTTGTGCCCAGCTGCACCTGCACGGAACCGTCTTGCACCGTGAACACACGCTGATAGGTCACAGATGATGTTGATTGCTGACCGGTCGCAGTTCCCAGACCGAGCGTTGCGGTAAACACTCCGGCCGCGACTCGCGAAAATCGTTTGCTGATCTGATGAAGTTTTCTGGGGGCTTGTCGGATGAGCGGCTTGCCGTCGGGGCCGCGGTGATAACGGATGCAGAGCCGGCCTTTTGCTTTTGTGATCAAGCGACGGATGCGTTTAGGCGTGAGTGATGTGAGGTCATTGACCTCAAGCTGGCAATGTTCGCAGAAACGAACTTTATCGTTGCCGCTCATCTCGTCCCAATTAGCGGTGCAGGGAGTTTTTACTTCAAGTTGTCTGCTTAGATCTCTGGCGGACATAGGACATCTCCTTTCAAACAGTGGTTGAACGGAGAGCCTGGGGAGATAAGCTCAAGGTCAATCGACGTAGTTAGACAGCCAGCCGGAAAATAAGATTTCCGGTCTCGAGTTTCACTGGTTGTACGAGTTGAACCCTCAGCCTGGGGAGGAGCAAATTGATTTCAACGCTGAGATGCGGCGAGATTGCGAGTGGGTTGTTGGCTTAGTAAGTTTTTTCGTCGGGAAGTTCAAAGATTCGTAAAACGTGAATCGTAAAATCGTCAATCGTAAATCGTAAATCGGGGGTTTAATGAATCAGCAAGCTAATTGCAGCTGGGAAGGTGGGCTTGCCCCCGGCTCAACTCTTATTAGCTGCCACAGCTATTTCAGCAGCAACTCGAGCATTGTTCTCCAGGAGAGCTACATTGGCATGAAGAGTAGCGCCGCCACTTGCTTCTGACATCCGCGACAACAGAAAAGGTGTTACATCTCGACCCGCGATCTGTTTTTGCTCTGCCTCCTTCAACGATTCCAGAATCACCCGTTCCAACATTTCAGAGTCAACCTCAGCAGCTTTCGGAACCGGAACAGCAACTAACAATGCGCTTGTGATCCCTAACTCGCGTTGCGCCCTAATGACGTTTACCACCTCAGCGGCCGAATCGACTCGCGCATCGATCGGCAACCCGCTGCGGCGCGAATAGAACGCCGGCATCTCATCGCATTGGTAACCCACAATCGTGATGCCATATGTCTCCAGCCATTCCCTCGTGGCCGCGAGATCGAGAACGATTTTCGCACCGGAGCACACCACGTTAATTGGTGTGCGGGCGAGCTCAGGAAGGTCTGCAGAAACATCGGAGACCGTTCCACGATGAACGCCGCCGATTCCGCCAGTTGCAAACACATCTATTCCAGCGCGCTTTGCGATCCAAATCGTGCTCGCGACTGTTGTGGCGGCGTTCCATCTGTGAGTTCGGGCCAATGGCAGATCTCGAGTGCTGATCTTCTTGATGTCGTTGTCGTTGGCGATAAATTCGATTTGCTTTTCAGCCAAACCTGCGCAGAGTTCGCCATCCAAAACAGCAATGGTCGCTGGTGTGGCGCCCGCATCGCGGACGATCTGTTCAAGTCGCCGCGCGATTTCTACATTAAGCGGTCGTGGCAACCCATGAGCGATGACAGTAGATTCCAGGGCCACAACTGGGCCTCTCTCACGCAAAACTTCCCCAACTTCAGCGCCAAGTTTTACTAATGTATTTTTCTCCATGATCAATAGCTCGCCAGCTGCGAGAGATTTTGCAAGAAACAAAATCTCACAGTCAGGAAGGTTCCTGACTGCAATTTATCTCCTGATTGCAACTTATTCTGACTGCGATTTACTCTGAGTGCGATTTGCCTCCCTTGACGCGCCATACTCCTTGTCTGCACTATAACTCTGCAACAACTGCATCCCTATTACGCTCTCCGGAAAGGTTACACCGAATGCATTTCCGCAAATTGTTCTGCGCGCTCCTTACTATTCTTTTCGGCCTTAATCCAACGCTACCAGCCGTCGCGCTTGGCAGTGACAGGGCTGGCCAGACACCGGCGACCGCTCCCGCAGCTGCGGCGCGCGATGAAAAGCTGTGGAAGAAAGCTTTGCAGATTCAACGCCAGGCGATCGTCGTCGATACCCACAACGACATTCTTTCGATGATGGCGGACGACAATTACGACCTCGGTGTCTCCTCAGTCGGCAAATATCACACCGATATCGAACGCATGAAGCAGGGTGGTCTTACCGCCGAATTCTTTAGTGTTTATATCGATCGTAGTTATGCTCGCGACGGCGGCTCCGCACGCCGAGCCCTGGACATGATCGACTATGTCTACCGGGCGGCTGAGCGC
>JBPCMI010000137.1:0-6172 GCA_051002415.1 Pyrinomonadaceae bacterium | reverse complement strand
CATTCACACCGGGCTTCAGCCCGGTGCAAGTGCGGACCTCGCGGAATACTAACCGTTCCAACGGTTTCTCTTTCGGTAAAGCGACCATCGGAAAGCGTTAAAACGGTTCCCTTCAATGTTGGGACTTTAGCCACCGGGCTGAAGCCCGGTGTGAATGAGACTCAAACTCGCCCAATGTTAAGGTTGCACGCGCACAGCACGATCTGTCGTTATCACTGCTTTGATCTATGCAATATCCTGGGCGCGGAGCGCAATTCCGGTCGCGCCGAGAAAGAATAAAAGCATCGCGAAGAGCGCGCCCAGGTTCGCCAGATTTCCACCCCAGGGGTGCAGGAAGTCGACGTAGTTACTCAAGTCGTCCGGGACACGCACTGCCTCAGCGATCTCCGGCGCCGGCCCGAGCACGGGCGCTGTTGGCTTTGTAGGAGAGCCGCGATTCTGAAGATCTTTCTGGTAAGTCTCCATCGCCTTCTCAAAATCTTTTGAGTTGGTTTCCGCGTCCGACTTGTACTGATCGATTCGCTGCTTGGCATCGACAATGTTGGCGTCGTTCTCATGTTCGATCTGCCTGTAAAGCCCGCGCCCTTCATTCTTCGCCGCAGGTTCAGCGTTCTCATCCTTACCACGGAGGACTTCCAGACCGGACAAGCGTTTCATCTCATCGAACGACCAGGTTGCCGGCATCACCACGCCAACCACTTTCGCGAAGCCAACCGGAACTCCCACCAGACCCGAAAAGAGAATCTGCGGTATCAGGATCAGCGGCACAAGGCTCGTGGCCATTTCGGAAGTCTTCACTACCGCTGAGATAAAGAGACCGAGCGCTACGCCCACCATGCCTGTCAGGATCATTACGAGCAGCTGGGGAATACCGCCAAACTTGCCCGGCAAACTCATGAGGGTCGTCACATCCAGCAGTTTCAGAGTTCCGAAGAGCAGGATGCACTGAACGCTCACGATCAGCATCAGCACGAAAAGTTTTGAACCCACGTAAGGCAAGAGTCGCAGGTTCACCATGCGCTCGCGGTTGTAAACAGCACGCTCGCGAATAATCTCTCGGGAAGCGACTGAGGTGCCGAACCAAAGCGCAACGAGAGCAAGAATGAAATAAGGAAAATCTCTTTGCGACGTTGCGCCAACGACGAGATAGGTAAGGAGTGCGATAACCGGGGCCTGTAAAAACAGAATCAGCAAATTGAACTTGTCACGAGCCAATACTCCGATGTAGCGACGCGAGAGCGTTGCCCACTGTCGCAGCGAATCGCCCAAAGTTGTACGCCGCTTCGTTGGCGCCACCAGGCGGGCCGTACTCGAGACATCGCTTAATGGATCCGCGACATTTGTTTGGTATTGCTCGGTCGCCATGAAGCGGCGCTTCCAGTCCTCCGCCACCTCTTCAGCAGCCTGCTCCCGCGACATGCTGCCGTTTGTTCCGGCGAGACGCTCCGCGATCGGGGCTTCGAGTTTGTCGTACAGCTCTTTGAAACTTTCAGCGCCGACATGCGCCAGGGCTTCATCGGGCTCACCGTAGAAAACAAGCTTGCCACGCATTAAGAGCACAAGCTTGTCGAAAAGCTTGACGTTCTCCATCGCGTGAGTTGTGAGGATTACGGTTCGGCCCGACTCAGCAATCTGACGGAAGAGCTTCATCACCTTTTCTTCAGTCGCCGGATCAAGACCGGACGTCGGTTCATCAAGGAAGATTACTGAAGGTTTGGTGATCAGTTCGACGGCGATCGAGACGCGCTTGCGCTGTCCCCCAGAGAGCTGAGAGATGGGAACGTCGCGACGCTCAGAAAGTCCCGTGACATCCATCACCTCACCAACAATTTGATTGATTTCCTTGGTCGAGATATCACGTGACAACCGCAAACGCGCGACGTAATAGAGCGTGCTATAGACCGTTAACTCGCGGTGAATGATGTCGTCCTGCGGCACATAGCCAATCGACTGCTTGAGCGACTCAAGATGCTGATAGAGATCGAGGTTGTTTACCAGCACCTGGCCACTGGACGCCGGTCGCATGCCGTTGAGCGAATCCATCAGCGTTGACTTGCCTGCGCCTGAAGGACCCAGCAACCCGACAAACTCGTTCGGCTGAATGCTCAAAGAAACTTCATCGAGCAATCTCACCTTTCCCGCACCCGAACGGTTCGGCACATCCTTCGTTACCTGGAAGGCATCGATGCGAGTCTTGGCTCGAGTATCAAAAACGGCGACGCCTTTTTGTGTGTGGACCTTTAAGAGGAATGGCCCAATTTGTACGACGTCTTCCTCACCGATCACTTTGCGACCGGTGATGCGCTCTCCATTTATATAAGTCCCGTTCGATGAACTCAGATCTTCAATCGTGACGCCCGCGGTCGTATTCGTAACCGAAGCGTGCCGGTTGGAGATCAGCAGGCCATCTAGGCGAATGTCGCATTCCGCGCCGCGGCCAATCGTAAGTTGTCCCTTCAGTCCAAATTGGCGCTCAATGAAAACGTGCGGACGATCGGAAATACCGGCATGGCTGATCTGAAGTGGACTCCCGGAACCAAGCACCATGGTTCCCATGTGCTTTATTTCTAAATCGAAATCGGGTGTTTCTACCGCAGGGCTACTGATTTCTGCTGGTGGCGGCGCGGGGCGTGGTTGCGGATGCGCGGGATAGACGAAACGAATCGTGGGACCTCCGTGTCCCAGTTCGATGTTGTCACCGTGATGCAGCACTTCGGGCGTGGCGATGCGGCGTCCGTTTAGCGTCGTTCCATTAAAACTTCCCAGATCGACGAGGATGTAATTTCCATCCTGCCGCCGAATTTCGGCATGACGGCGCGACACCACCGCAGCGGCAGCCGCAATTGCCCCTTCCACTCCCGGATCGCGTCCGAAGCGAGTCACGTCTTTACTGAGTTCAATTCTTTTGAGGTTTCCTGTTCCGGTGCCAGAGAGTTCAACAAAGGCTGGCTCGGTATGCGGTCGGGCGGGCGATGCCGGCAGTTGCTTCTGTGTTTCTGGCTGAATGGTCGGCGAGGAGGAAGCAAGTGAGGTGGGTCGTATCTCAACCAGAGTAGCCTCACCGACTTCCGGTCCGATGCCAGTAACAACGAGCACCGGCCCATTGGGTCCGAATTGAAGTCGAGAATCCTTGCGCAGCTCTGCAGGTGATTGCAGCGGCTGTCCGTCAAGAAAGGTGCCATGAGTTGAAGCACTGTCGGCGACAATCCAGCGACCGTTCTGCAAACGAAACTCAGCGTGCTGCCGCGAAACCATCGGCCAATCTTTTTGATTGAACACAATGTGACATGCCGCAGCGTTACGTCCCACAATGATCAGCGGTTGGTCATAACGGGTTTCGTTGGCTAGCCGCCCGTGAAGTTCTTCTGCAAAGGAGATTTGAGACACGTTAAGCGATTCTTCTCAGAGTCTTGTATGGCGCGAACTGTGCAAAGTTAAAGGTCTAATGTCTAAAGTCATCACTGGCAGTGAGGTCAGTACCGGGAGCGCTCTTCATACAAAGAGTTGCGGCCGGGTCTCTTTACGATTCGTACGAAGATCAGTTGTGACGAACGAGCCTATATAACGCGGAAACCGCATTCATCGCAACATGAAAAAGCGGGCAGTGAACATCGTTAGCCGGCACGAGGTCGCTGAGGTGTCTCAATTGCCGATCTCCGAGCGTCAATTTACTAATTACGAACCCAATCGGCAATCGGCAATCGGCAATCGCCAATCACTTCGACCGAACCTGTCAATCTAACCAATCAATCTGGTCAGAACAGGTATTCGGCCAATGTTTTTAGCCCTATCTACGGCGGCACAGAGCTTGTAAAGCCTCCAGGTTGAGGCCCCAAGCAGCCTTCAAACTTTAGATAGAGGTGAAAAATGTTAACTCTAGTAGAAAAGCAGACGCGTCATAATTCCCAGTCCAAGCGAGTGAAGAAGACAGCGCCGCATCGCCTTACCCTGAGGCCGCTATCAGCGGACGAGCTGTGCCAGGTAAGCCTTGCTAGCTTTCGCGAGGGCTTCAATCACCGTCGCTGGCCGCGTGAAATTGTCGAGCGGTTCTTAGCAGTGCAAGCGTAAGTGATTGGCGATTGCGGGTTGCGGATTGCGGATTGCTGATTAGCGGTGAGGCAAACCTTACCAACGATCCACGAACCCGCACGAAATAACACGAACCTCTTTCGTGCTGCTTCGTGTGAATTCGTGGATCGTATTCTTTTTCCGTTCGGATAAGCGAAACGGTAGCGACGGGGGCCGCATCAGCTAACCTCGACCGCTCCGTCGCACCCTACAAAGCGCTACGCTCGATCACCTGAACTCAATTTTGACGTGACGAACAACACTCTGCTGATCGACCCCCATCTCCCGGATCTGAAACTGGAAGGTGCGCCCGTCCGTTAGCGTCCCATGAGCCGTGATTTCAATCTTGCCATTACCCGCGCCTTGCGGTCGCTCGAAACCCGGGTGCTGTGTTTCTTTGTAGAAGGTCGCTAGCCCGATTTGCAGCGACGGCAGTGACAGCAATTCCGGGACAGTCAACACGTCGTCGGCGAGTGCTACTTGCAACTCGGGCCAACTGACGAACCAAATTGGGACCGCGCCCAGGCCGTGAAAGTTCGCCATGATGGGCGCGTCGTCGACTGGCGGCGGAGCGTTCTTAAAAACCAAATGTCCCTGAACGGTGAGCGGGCAACCAAAGGCGGCCGGCACGTCAATCAGATTAAGCAGGTTGAAGTCGTCGGGGATACATCCCGGCTGGCGCAGGAAAGGGATGGCCGCCCACTCGTCCGTGTGCGGGATGAAGACCCGCTCGACTGATGAGTAGAAGGGCGGTCCAGGATCTTCTTCCGGGACGCTGACACGAATCTGTGCGTTGGCTGCGGCAGTCAGCAGCGCAGTCATCAACAAAGCTAACGGGAACCTTCGCGTAAACATGATGTTTTCTCCTTAAACTTAGCTGTGGTCCGAAGTTGTTTGGCCTTTCTACTGCACAACGTTTGGCTGCGCAGGTTCGAGCTCATCTCATATGGCGAGAAGCGGTCAGATTTCCCTCCACCCTTTCGAGAAATTTTTCCGGGCTTGTTCCGGCGGAGGGCAGTGTCGCGAAGGGTGGTAATATCCGGGCGTCTTGCTCCCGGCAATCTTCCTTAACTAGAGCTACATATGACGAGACCTGCGCCTGAAGAAGTGAGCCAGTTGCTCCTGGACTGGAGTAACGGGGATCAGGCAGCGCTGGATAAGGTGATGCCGGTCGTCTACCAGGAACTCCATCGGATGGCGCATCACTACATGCGCAAAGAGCGGGCAGGGCAGACACTGCAAACCACGGCTCTGGTTAACGAAGCGTATCTGCGGCTGGCCGACTACAAGAAAATGCGTTGGCAGAGCAGGGCGCACTTTTTCGCTGTCGCAGCCCAGGTGATGCGCCGCATCCTTGTGGAAAGGCCCGCAGCAAAAAGTTTGCGAAGCGCGGAGGCGGAGCTCATCAGATCTCGCTGGACGAGACAGCCATAGTTTCTGCGGGACGATCCGCGGAAGTAATAGCGGTTGATGAAGCACTGACGGAGCTGGAATCCTGGGACCCGCGTAAAGGTAAGATTGTTGAACTGCGCTTCTTCGGCGGGCTTAGTATTGAGGAGACAGCGGAAGTTCTGAAAGTTTCGCCAACAACAATTCAACGCGAGTGGAGGTCGGCTAAAGCTTGGCTATACCGAGCTATCCGCGAAGGGGGCGGCGTTGAAACCTGAACGCAACCGGCAGATAGACCAGGTTTTTCAGGCGGCCCTCGCCCGCCGCACCGCTGAGCGCGCCGCCTTTTTAGATGACGTTTGCGCCGGCGACCCTGGCTTGCGGAGAGATGTTGAGGCATTGCTCGCCTCCGACGAGCAGGCTGGTGGTTTCATCGAGTCACCTGCAATTGAAATCGCTCCAGAGTTAGTCGTTGCTGATTACGCAACGTCTTTCGCTGGAAAGACCATTGGTCCGTACCTGCTCGACTCCCAGCTAGGCGCAGGCGGGATGGGGAAAGTCTATCTGGCCCACGACCAAAGGCTGGGCCGTAAAGTGGCGCTGAAATTGCTCGACCCGAGACTTACCGCCGACAGCGAACAGCGGACACGCTTCCTCCGTGAGGCACGCCTGGCTGGCTCACTCGATCATTCCAACATTTGTACCATCCATGAAG
>JBPCMI010000136.1:0-24508 GCA_051002415.1 Pyrinomonadaceae bacterium | reverse complement strand
ACGGCGAACGCGTTATCAAGCTGCTTGATTTGGGCATTGCCAAAATGCGCGAGATTGCCGGGGGTGATGGCGGAAGCAAGACGGCACTGACGATGGCGGGCCAGGTGCTGGGCACGCCCCACTATATGTCGCCGGAACAATGGGGTGAAATCCCGCGCGACGGAGATTCTGAGATCGATGGTCGCGCCGATATCTACAGTCTTGGCATCGTGTGCTACGAGATGATCGTCGGCAAGCGCCCTTACACTGGTCAAACGCTGTTTGAGTTACGTCGGGAACACGTTTCAGTTATTCCGCCTCCGGTTTACGAAACGGTGCCGGGTGTGCCGCGGGCTTTTGGTGATGCAATTTCTCAAGCCACGGCCAAGGATCGGTCCGATCGCTTTACCACCGCTAGTGAGTTTGCGACGCAGTTGCGCGCGTCTATTAACTCGAGCGACTCTCTCGTTTTTGACCGCACGTTGCCTGACATTCCGCGAGCAGTTGAATCAGATGCTCACACTGCCGATTTTTCAGCGCGTAGTACCAACGCCGACGTTGAAGCGCCAACGATCCTAACCCTGGATTCGCCGGCCACCACGCCTCACGATCGCGTGTCGCACACTGCTCCACAAGTAGTTGGAAATCCTTCGAAACCCGCTGGCGTCGCCGCCAGCTCGCCCGCGGGGCCGCCCTCAGTCATCACAGTTCCGCAGCAACGACCCAAGGTTGACGTTCCGCTTGTTCGTGCGGTCTCTCCGGTAATGCCGCCAGCTAAGGCCGCAACCGGTGGAAGTCGCGGAATGATTCTGGCGGCCGTAGGCCTGGTCGTATTATTGGTTTTAGGTGTAGGCGGATTCTTCGCGGTTAAAAAACTAACAGCCTCCAGCGGCGAGAGTGCCGGAAGCAACACCTCCGGTAGTAACGTCGCCGGAACGTCGGGAGCGGCGACACCGAAGGAAGTGGCGCAGTACTGGCTCGAGTTGCTTCCCGAAGCGATAATTGGAGATTCGGTTCGAGTAGCTGGCGCTGTCCCCCTGGCGTCAGAACAGTCGTTCAAGTTTCATTTCATGTTTGCAGAACCGGGTTATCTGTATATCGTGGGACCGGGTGATCAAAACAAATCTACTGCGTTTCTAACTGCCAAGCCGGCGGAGATATCGGGGCTCGACAGCAATCAGGTTGCGAAGGGCGCCGACTTCAGTTTTCCCAGCGGACTGGAACATTGGTTGAAGCTCGATAAGAAGGCAGGAACAGAAGACTACACGATAATTTTCTCCCCTAAGCCAATCACAGACCCGGCATTTTTCAATGAGCCGGCAACCGGGACTCCATTATCGGAAACTGAACAAGTGGCGCTGACTAGCTTCCTGGCGAAACATCGGGGAAACGATCCCGCCATTGAGATTAACGATAAAGATGCGACCCAGCCTTACGCCGCAGTCAAAGCTGCGCCAGGAGAGTCAGCCACGAGCCCAATCGTATTTCGCATTCGTATTCAACATAAGTGACGAGGTTTTTGTAAGGAGATTGAAATGAGATTCAAGTCGTTCATTTGCGGATTGGCAATGACCAGTCTTGTCGGACTTGGCACCGCCGTGGCGATCACGCAAGAACAGGAGGAGGATGTGCGGGGGGCATTCATGACAACGCGCCCCAAACCCGTCGACAAGAGTGCCAAAGGTAATCCGGCTGCGCGGCCTATCCGGCGCCGGCCCAAACCGCAACCGGCGAAACCCGCCGACGGAGGTGTTGCCGGTGGAACTACTTCGGGCGCAACCGTCAAAGTGGAGCTTAGCAAAGCGACGCCACAGAATCTGGGCGTGGGACTTACATTACTCAGTCGCGACTCACTTGGACTCACGGTACGAACCGATCCTACGCGCACGTTCCACAAGGGTGATCGCGTGCGTGTCTTGTTAGAAACCAACAACGACGGTTACCTTTACATCTTCAATACTACTAACAACGGCAAGCCCGTAATGATTTATCCGAACAGGGAACTTGATGAAGGCGGAAACTACCTTCAAGCGCATATTCCTTTCGAGATTCCCTCCAGCACCGCGAGCGAAGAGCGCTTGCGTTGGCTGGTCTTTGACGAATTTGCGGGAAACGAACGACTCTATTTTGTGTTCACGCGCGAGCCGTTGCCCGGCATCCCGCTCGAAGACGAGCTCGTTGCTTTTTGCAGTGATGCGAAAAACACTTGTCCGATTCAGCCCAACGCGGAGTTGTGGGCTCAATTGCAAAAAGAACTTGATGAGCCGTTGCAGACCGCCAAAGCGAGCAGGTTCGGCAAGCCGCAGACGGAACCAGAGCGCGAGGCCGTCGAGCGTGGCCTGGGCTTAAGCAAGCAAGAGCCCGAGCCTTCATTGATAATGATGAGCGCTTCGGCAAAGTCGGGCACGCTGGTTACCGTGCTTGATCTTGTTCACAAATAAACAGAAGTAGTTTTTGTTAAATCGAAAATTGTGAGAATTGCCATGAAGTATATATCTGCCAGCGTTATCGCGCTCAGTGTCGCCGCAAGTCTTTTCCTCGCCGCTCAGCCGTTTGTTACTCGGACCGCAGCGGCGTCAGAGAGCGCACCATTGCAAACTGATCAGGCCGGATCAGCCCTGCAACAGGGAAGGAAATTGTTGAAACGCGGTCAGACTGCCGAGGCCCTGGGCCATCTGCAAACGGCGCTGAATCTCTACACAACTTCAAAGAACGGTCGCGGTATCGGCGCGGCCCACAATGAACTTGGTGAGCTCTATCTGCGACAGGGTCAGCACAAAGTTGCACTGGAGCATTTTCAAAAAGCTTATCAGGCGCTCTCCGGCGCTGCTGTTCAGGAACAGCAGGCGGGAGCAGCAGCTGGAGGTGCGGCGCGCATGGTTGGTTCTGACGCCGGCGCAGCCACCGAGGCTGCGGCGAGCGTGAGCGATACCGACTTCAACGCCAACCTCGTGCTCGCAAAAATTGGCGACACTAATTTTCGCCTCGGTCGTTTGAGTGAAGCGAGCGCTGCCTACAGCCAGATGCGCGTCAAGAAACCGGAGAGCGCTGCCTCCAGGTCAACACGACGCTTTGGCGGCTTGGGCGGAGTTTTAGGCGGCATCTCAACGGGACGAGTTGATGTCGCCGCGCCCACCAGCGCGGTCGTAACACTACTCGAAGTCAAGAAAGAGCTCGATCTGTATCGCACGGCAATTGTGTATTCGACTTACGAACTGGGAATGGGCCGGATCAGTTATTTCAACAACGACCTCGAGGGGGCGAAGAAACATTTTCAGAATGCTTTTGACGCAAGCGGCGCTAGTCTCGCCTCTGTCGCGAAGCTAGGCCAAACTCGCCGCTTCCGCGCTGCAGCACGCACGAGTTTGGGCGACGTTGCGCTGCGCCAAGGCAAGCTAAAAGATGCAAGTAAGTACTATTCCGAATCGGTGAAGGGCGCTCAGGAAGATAAGCGGCTTGATTTGATGTGGCCGGCGCAGCGCGGTTTGGGCCGTAGTTTATGGCTGCAAGCTGCCCAGGAGAAGGATCCCAAAAAAGCCACGACGGTACGCGAGTCTGCAATCTCGAACTATCGCGAAGCACTAAAGACAATCGAAACCCTGCGACAGGGAAGTCTACGTGCTGACGAAGCTCGCACCACTTTTCTTTCCACCACCAAGAGTGTTTTCGACGAAGCTGCCAGCTCCCTTGCAGAAATGGCGTTGCTCGCGGCGACTCCCGATGCGCCACTCTCGGGCAAGGCTCTCGATTATGCCGCGGAAGCGTTTCGCATCACCGAACAGGCCCGCGCACGCTCCCTGTTGGATCTCTTGAGCGAAACTGATGCGAAACTTATTACCGGTATTCCTATCGATCTGGTGCGACGCAAACAGGAGAACTTGGAGCGCCAACAGGAAATTGCCGAAACGCTCACTGGTATCATCGTCGCGCCGGGTGAACCAAAAAAGAAGGCGGGAGATCTCGAATCAGAGTTAGACAAACTGCAGACGGACTACGACGAGATTGAGAACCAGATTCGTTTAGCCAGTCCGCGTTACGCGGCCCTAACTGGCGGTCAGCCTTTAACGCTCGCGGAAGTTCAGCAGAAAGTGCTGGACGACAAGACAGTCCTGCTCGAATACAGTCTCGGCGCCGAAGCTTCATATTTGTGGACTGCAGATTCTCAGAGTTTGCGACTCTACAAGCTGCCGGCGCGATTGACGCTGGACAATCTTGCTGCGAGCTTGCGGGCGCAACTAATTCCCTCGAGGTTGCAGCGTCGCATCGTCGGTATTGATGTTGCCGATCCGAGTCGCGGTCTCGGTATCATCTCTGCGTCAGAAGACGCGGCTGGTTTTGTTGCAGCTGCGAACGCCGTCTACAAAGCAGCAGTCGAACCGGCGAGCACCATGCTCGGCGAGAAGCGACTTCTGATCGTGGCTGATGGCGGTCTGAACTACATTCCTTTCGAAGCTCTCGTCAAAACCGCCACCAGCGCGGACTACTCGTCGTTGCCATATCTGATCAAAACAAATGAGATCGTTTATGCACCGTCGGCTTCCGTGATTGGGGCCATTCGCCAGCAGCCAAATAAACCCGCCGGCCGCGCCATGTTGATTGTCGCGGATCCGGTTTTCAACTCGAACGATGCCCGCGCGCGTACCTCCGTCACTGCGACCACGGGCACGGAAACGAGAGGCCTTGGCATCCAGAGCGCCCTGGCGGACGTGGCGGGGCAAGATGCTGCAGCATCCGCAGAAACCGCGAAGATGCAGGGTCTCCCGCTGGCCCGGCTTGCCGGGACGCGCACCGAAGCAGAGCAGATTGTTAAATTCTCGCGGTCAGCCGGAGGCCAGCCAGATCTCTGGCTCGATCTCGAAGCTAGCGAAGACAATTTGCAGAGTCGGGATGTGACAAAGTACCGCGTCGTCCACATCGCCACTCACGGATTACTCAACGCTGAACGTCCGCAATTCACCGGCCTGGTGCTCTCCCTTGTGGGAAACCGTGGCGGCGATGGGTTCCTCCGAACCGACGAAGTCTTCAACCTGCGCCTTGGTTCGCCTCTCGTCATGCTGTCGGCCTGCGAAACCGGCCTAGGCAAAGAAAAACGTGGCGAAGGCGTAATTGGATTAACCCGAGCGTTCATGTACGCGGGAGCACCAACAGTCGGTGTCAGTCTCTGGTCCGTAGCGGACAAGTCGACCGCCGACTTGATGACAGACTTCTACAAACGCCTACTCGCAACTGGTCCCGAATCGACATCTCCGACAGCGGCAATGCGCGGTGCTCAGCTCTCGCTCATCGCCGGCAAGAAATACAGCGCGCCATTCTACTGGGCGCCGTTTGTCATCGTCGGGGAATGGCGTTAACTCTTTGGCGCCTTCTGATCAAGCCTCCCAATGCAGTCAATCCGGAGCCTAACAGGAACAGCGATGCTGGTTCCGGTACAGGCTCCGTTAGGGCCGTACCCTCCACGACGATGTTGTCGATCCGGTTGTTTCCCGAAGCCGACGTCGCGCCATTAAAGACGATCCGGAACGCGGCATTCGGGTTGTCGTTTAACCCCGCAATGCTGCTCAGGTCGAAAGTAAACAGCGCAAACGAAGTGCCCGGAACATAGGGAACACCAAAGTCTATGAACGTGGTTCCATCCAGGCTGTATTGAAATTGATTACTGGTGAACCCGGTGGCTGTACCTTGCGACGCAAAGGTAACGATGATGTTTGTGTAACCGAGCGTGCTGAGTGTAAGGGTGAGGTTGCGACCGTTGTTAACGTTGCCGGTTCCACCTTGCAACGTTACAGACTGCCCAGCCGCGTCGCCGAGACGAGCATTGATCGACGAACCGCCAAGCGTGAACAGCACGTTCGTCAGACTGAAATTGGTGGCTAGCGAGCCATTGCCATGGTCGACGTTCAGATCCGAATCGTTGAAGTTCCAAATTCCGAGTTCATCGGCGCGGGCGTGCTGCGGTACTGCGAAGAGCAGTAACAAAAACACTAGCACCATTCCGCTACGGCTAAGTTGATCGGGATGACGGATTGTTTTGGACATGAGGTCTCCTTTGTGAGGTATGAGGTTTGGGTTTCTGCAACTTAGTGCCTGCGAGGAGTAGGTGCTTCTCAACAAGCATCCAGCGTCGCCACGCTATGACTGTCCACGGCAAGCGTCAAGCTCATCCGGGTGCCCCGCAACAACAGTCGGCTGCAAGGATTCTTGTGATTGCCGATTGCCGATTGCCAATTGGCGATTGGCGATTTTATTTACGGTTCGTTTCCCGACTGATGAGGATCAAAAGCATCAATTGGCACTCAACAACCGGCAATTGGCAATAGTTCCTCTCACTAGGCTAATATCAATCGGAATGGTGAGGTTTATAGACATCGCGAGCCGGTTACGTTCCAGGGGAAGTATATGGAAAATCATTTCATCAAGGTGACGGGAGCTGAACAATTCACGGATTTGCTGAGCCGCTCACAGAAGCAGCCGATAGTGATTTTCAAGCACAGCACGACCTGTCCGATCAGCGCGGCGGCGTATAACGAGATGGAGCAGCTTGCAGGTGAGGTGGTCCTCGTGGAGGTGCAACGGGCTCGCGAACTCTCGCGCGAAATTGAAAAGCAGACTGGCATCCGCCACGAGTCGCCCCAGGTCCTGGTGCTGGAAAACGGCAAGGTGGTTTGGAACGCCTCGCATTTCAAAGTGAAAGCGGGAGCCGTGGAAGAAGCCCTTCACCGCTCGGGCAATCACTCGTGATGTCTCGAGACGAATCACAATGATGAACGTTGGCGAAAAACGGGGCGCTGCGATCGAGCCGCGCGAAATCAAACAGGAAGGGGACGCGGGACTGCGGATCACCTGGGCGGACGATCATGTCAGTCGCTTTACTGCGGCCGATTTGCGGCGAGCGTGTCCCTGTGCGCAGTGCGTGAATGAGTGGACTGGGCAAAGGGTTTTGAAACCGGAGTCAGTTGCTGACGAACTCATCATCAACGACCTTAGCCTCGTCGGACGTTATGCAATCAACTTCCGCTGGAGCGATGGTCACGAAACGGGCATCTACAGCTTTCGTTATCTGCGCGACTTGGACGAGGAGTAACAGCCGACAGGATGCTGGCAGGAGCAGATGGCAGGAGCGGACGGCAGGAGCGGACGGCGGTTAGCAAGTGGCGGCGCTGGTTAAATCGAAGTTCTGAAACCTGAAACCTGAAACTTGAAACCTATTCATATGAACGAACAAGATTTCTTTAACGAAAAGCAGGAACTAAAGAAAGCAACTTTCAGCTGTCCGCACTGTCGCGAGCGTGGCGAGTATCAAGTGCGCTGGTTGAAGCGGACTAAAAAGAACGCGCCGCCTCGTGGGGCAAACGAGCAAGACCGCGCCCGCTTTCAAAAATCTCGCGACTACATGGTGCGCATCGACGACATGCTCGCTTGCGTTCGTTGCCGCCGCCGTTTCGAAATCCCCACCTCGCAGTCCGTCGTGTTTATCTAAACCGACGTCGTTAGCCGGACATCGACTTGTAACAAAGAGTCGGAAAGCCACGATCTTCACCGTCCCGATAGGGACGAAATGTTTATCGAACCAGGAGAACTCACGGACGTGCACTCCGTTAGGAGCGAAATGTCTGCTATTACGCCCCGAGTGGGGGCGCCTTGCCTTGATTGAATCTGATTTCTATAAACATTGGGCGCCCATGGCGCTAAGAAAATATTGCGCACCTACGCCACCGACTTTCGCGCAACCTTTCGGGTGGATTTAATAGCGCTCACCACTTAGTCCTAACTGAACGAAAAAGATGACACTTGACGTAGCTTACCCAGGACAACCTCTTAAACCCTGTCGCAAACAATTCAGTTAACCTTCGCTTTTTTGCAGAATCCAAGGAAGAACTGCAGGAAATTCAATTGGACTTTATCTTGCAATAGCAGGCTTCGGACTATTTCGTCAGAAGAGGTAATTATGCAAAACCAAGAATTCGCCGGCGCCTTCAAAACTAATACGTCATTTCTTACCCCCCTCGAGCGCCGCCTCGCGCCGCATGTGCTGCCCAGGATACCGGGGTGGCTGGAAACTCATCATTTGACCATGCTCACGCTCGTTTGGTCTGTCCTGATTGTGGCTTTTAGCTACTTCGCAGCCACTGACATCCGCTGGCTCTGGGCGGTGTCGCTGATGATTTTCTTTCAGTATGTCACCGACTATTACGACGGTAAGATTGGTAAATATCGAAACACGGGCCTGGTGCGCTGGGGCTATTACATGGATCACTTGCTCGACTATTTCTTCATGAGCTCCGTGATCATAGGTTATGCATTCATCCTCCCGGAAAAGTCGCGGTTGCAACTCCTGATAATGCTAATGCTCTTTGGCGCCTACGACCTGAGCACGTTCCTGGCGTTTGCCGCTACCGACCGACTGAAGATCAGTTTTCTAAAGTTTGGGCCGACGGAATTTCGTTTGGCGCTTATCGTCATCAACGCCCTCCTGATTCAGTTTGGCACGCGTCACATGATTAGTGGTTTGAAGTACGTGAATATTGGCGCCGCGGTGGGGCTGGCCCTGCTCGTTTACCAAACACACAAACAAATCTGGAAGCTCGATATGGAACACAAGCACAGCGGTTTGGCGGTTGAGAGCAGACGTTTTAGGGAGAATAGCTTCCAAAAGGTGACAATTCCTGAAAAAGTGTAACCGGATTACGCTTCGTGGCGTCTAATTCATTAGAGATCGGTGGGGAAATCAAATCGAAAGGGAAACACCGCTTGTTGCGGCCTTAGCTTTGCAAGTACCTCGCATAACCCGTTCTAATAGAAATCACGGAACTCCGGTACAAAAAAAGCGTTCAAAGGAAAACAAGCGAGAAACAGGAAAAGGAAATGTCAGAGAAGAAAACAGTCAAAGTTATTAAGAAGGGCCAGCGGCAGGCGAAACCCGTGGCCGCGGCCGCGAACTCCGCCGCCGAAGCGGCTCGTGACATGGTGAAGACCGTCACGAATTGGGTTAATGAAGTTCAGAACAAGCGTCGTGCTGAAACGACCAACGCCTTGAAGATGTTGTCCAAGACACCCCGACCGAGCGAGATCTAAACCTACTTAAGTCTCAAGTCCCAAGTTCCAGTCTGAACGCTAAACTAAAGGCTCGAAGAGTTCTCTCGGGCCTCAGTATCTGTTTACGCCCATCCTAAAACCAAAGACCAAAAACCAATGTCATTTGTTGACACTTGATCCGACGCGGGGCTAGCATCCCTCAAAGACTTACAGTTCAAAACTTCTTGGAGGTACAGCGGCCGAGATGTCGACGCGAAAAACCAATAAGAAGAAGCAAGCCAAAGTAGAACGGCCGATATTCGACAGCATTAGAAAGCCGCTGGCGCCGCCGGGTCATCCGCTCAGTCATGCGAAACCCGAAGAGAAAGCCAATCCTGCGGGCCGCAAAGCTAAACACAAACGAAAACCGGACGCTGACGATTCCGCTGAGCAATAGCCTCCCCAAACGTGACTCGCCAAACCCTTCTTCGGATCATCTATGAATACCACGAGCGCCGCGCCCACTGTCGAAGTTGCTTTTATCGATCAAGCTCGCAAGTTTCTCAGCGACGAATACCTGCCGAAACTTGAGCGCTGTCTCGAACAATTAACTGATGAGCAAATTTGGTGGCGCGCAAACGAGCAGTCGAACAGTATTGGGAATCTGCTCTTGCACCTTTCGGGGAACGCGCGTCAGTGGATAGTATGCGGCCTGAGCGGCGCAACCGACGCTCGTGACCGGCAGCAGGAGTTTGACGAGCGACGCGTGGTTCCACGCGCAGAACTGTTAGAAACCTTGAGAGACACTCTCCGCGACGTGGATACCGTGCTTGCCGGTTTTGATCACGGTAGACTCCTCGATCGATATCCTATCCAGGGAACGACAGTGAGTGCCATGGAAGCAATCTTTCACGTGACTGAACACTTCTCTATGCACACCGGGCAGATCATCCTACTGAGGAAGCTAATGGCGGAAACAGATCTGGGATTCTACGACTTCGCCGCTGGCGCCCCGGTTCATAACTGGCACGAACAAAAGTAGCAGTAGGCAGAAGGCAGCAAAGAGTCGGGCCGTGATAACACTGCATGCTCTTTTTGCCATCGCAGAAGTTCGCGCTTCAGTGTCATTCAAGCGTGCGTATGAAAATTGAGCCCCACTGCCCAGATTCCGTCCTTTCAAAACAATCCAGTTCATGCTTAATATAGTTAGGCGCTGAATCATCGCCTTACAACTTCCAAATCCCGGAGGCCTTTTAATGACGTACGTGGTTGCTGAACCTTGCGTGAACTGCCGCTACACAGATTGCGCGTTGGTTTGTCCCGTTGAAGCTTTTCATCTCGATGACGACATGCTCGTGATTCACCCGGAGACTTGTATCGATTGCGATGCCTGCGTTCCGGAGTGTCCGGTCGAAGCCATTTTTGCCGGAGATAGAGTGCCTCCCGAATGGGCCCAATTCACGCAAATCAATGCCGATCGCGCGCTCAGCGGGTTGCCGACTATCACAGTGCGCATGGATCCTTTGTGCGAATAGCCTGGCCACTGCCCTTTTAATTAAGCGATGAAGAAAGAAACAAAGCGGCTTTTGGGAAGTTTGGCGCTGGTCGCGGGGGCCCTAGGTGCGGCGACAACGATTCTGAAAAAGAGGAACAGCGTGAAGCCACAACGGCAGCGTGAACCAAATCCCCGCGATGTTTGGGCAAGACCCGGAATGATGGTGACCTTCCGAGCGGAGTTAATGCCCGGTCGTGATCGCGAAGAGCGTACGTTCCGCGTCAAAGAACTGTTATCAAGTGGGCGGGTCTTACTTGAGGGAGTTGCGGGTGAGCACGCGGAAAAAGAATTCAACGCAATACGTTAGTCAGAAGATTCCTACCAGCTGTAAGTCTTTCCTGGTTCCATCACATTGAGTTTCGGCAGGTTTAGGGCGGTGAGCTCCGCGATGATCGTTTCCCGGTAAGCGGGTTTTAAGTGCACCGCAAGGATGTCCAGCCCGTTGTGTTTTAGTTTGCGCAACTCCGCGCCGAGTGAAGCAGGAGTGAAGTGACGCGAGACATCTGCTAAGCCGGCCATCGCATTCGGGAACGAAGCTTCGATTAAAAGCGCGTCGAGCCGCGGCAGGCCGTTTAGCACTTCCCAAAATACATCCGTTTCCGCAGTATCCGAACTAAAAGCGACCGTGCGCTTACCATCGGAAATCACAATTCCTACTGTCGGAACAATGTGATTCACCGGGATCGCTTTCACTGTCAGGTGCGCAACTTTGAATTCCTGTCCTGGTTGAATCGGCACGTATTCCATCACCGCGCCAAAGTCATTCTTCAACTCTGAAAAGCGCGGATAGACATTCCAGTTAAAGACATCGCTTTCAAGTCGTTCGATCACGGCCGCTGTTGCATGAATTCGCATCGGCTGCGTCAGCGTCGGATAAAGATCGTCGATGAAGATGGGCAGACTCGCGATGTGGTCCATGTGCACATGCGTGACGATGATGTCTTGCACGCGTGCGCGTTGTTCGGTGGTCAGAGCAATTGCAATGCTACCAGCGTCCAGCGTTACGCAGTCGTCGATGAGATAGCAGGTGAGGCGTTGATCCAAAGTCGCATGGCCATAGCCGTCGAAGGTGCTGGGTAGGAGTTGGATTTTCACGGGTAGTTTCGGCGAAAAGAACTCTTCGCGCGGTTCTAGTATAAGCGAACTGGCTTAAATCTCGCGAAACTTTTAACTTTGGAACTCCTCCCTGTAATTCAGCGGAGTCGTTGTATCAGATCTCGCAAAGCCATTTGGTATGCGGCTTCACGCTCCTGAGCGTCGGAACTCGCCATGCCGCGAGCGATGCGACTGCGGTGAAAGGCGAGCTCGCTTGCGGTCTGGTGAAACTGCCGGCTGGCCCGCCAATGTCCCAAACCGCCTCTTGTAAGAGCGTTGAAGTTCGCGCCCATCCGTCCCCGGATGCTGCCAAGGCGATGGTACTCATCGGGTGTGAAGAATCCGCCGTGCAGATCCTTGACCAGATATTCACGAACAATTTGTCCTTCGCGACGCAGCGCGAGAGCAACGATGACGAGAATGATAGCGAACGTCGGCACCATGATGACGATGTAGGCGATGAGAAATCCGGCGCCGCCAAAGAGCACGATTGACCCATTCCAAATTGCGTGGAGCGCAACGGCCATTGCGAATCCAAGGACGGGCGTGATCAGTTTAACGAACGTATTTCTAGACTGCCGCGCCAGCCCCAGACCGATTCCGGTGAGACTCGTGAACAGTGGATGCGAAAAAGGAGCGACCGTGCCGCGCAGGATGAAGACTGCGGTTAGCCCCGGGCCTTCTGCGAACGCGGCGCGACCGTAGTATTGAATGTTCTCAGTCATTGCAAAACCGAGTCCGACCATCGCCGCGTAAACAATCCCATCGACCACGCCGTCAAATTCATCGCGCTTGGCAAAGAAAAAGATGAAAAGGATTATGGCCTTGGCGGTTTCTTCGACGAGAGGAGCAGAAATAACGGCGCCAAACGCTTCCCCCGTTGCCTCGCTCTCCGTGACCACCGCCACCATGACACTGCTCGCCGTATTAAATAGGAATGCGATGAAGACGGCTACGAGTGCGCCCCAAAAGAATGCCGTGGCCAGCATCCAAAGCGGCTCTGATTCATAACGATCAATCCAAAGAGCAAGGCCCACGTAAACCGGCACGGGTAAGGTGGCGGCGATCATGCCGATCATTAATCCGACGGGACCAGTTTCAAATCCGATGAGCAACAAGACAATCAATCCCAGCAGGAGTGCAAACAAGATCGCGACGACTGACAGTACAATTTTGAACGCGCTGCGATGTCCTGACGGCTTCAGTTGCACGACTACAGGAGGATTGAAGTTTTGTTGATACATATCAGAAGGCGCTTTCTAATTTAACGGGCGCAAGTCTGCGCTCGCCCACCATCAATGGAATAAGTCGCTCCGGTAATCCAGGAGGCGCGGGGGGATGCGAGAAAGAGAATTAGCTCAGCCACCTCTTCAGCATCACCGACGCGTCCGAGCGGATGAGTTTCTTTTGAGTGGTCCAGAAAGGCCGCGTACTGTTCCTCGGTCATGCCTCCGCGGCGGTGAATTTCCGTGACGACAACGCCGGGGTTCACGGCGTTTACTCTCACTCCTTTGGAAGCCAGCTCGAGGGCGGCGCAGCGCGTTAACTGGTCAACACCAGCTTTGGAGACGCAGTAGGCGAGTACGCCGGGAAACGCTCTCAAGCCCGTAACGCTCGAGACGTTCACGATGTTGCCACACCGCTCAATCAAAGTTGGCATGGCTTTCTGCATGAGCAGAAACACGCCGCGCAGATTGATGTTGAACATTGCGTCCCAGGCAGCAAGCGTCGTGTTTTCAACGGTGCCCGACGAAATGTGCCCGGCGGCGTTCACTACGACGTCGATACCCGAAAAGTGGTCGACACTTTGGGAAACGATCCAATCAACATCCGCGTCGAGTGAAAGATCGGCGGTCAGCGCAAGTGACCTACTACCGTGGGCGTCAAGTTTCGCAGATAACCCAGCCAGAGCTTCCTGGTTGCGACCGACGGCGGCGACGTCCGCGCCGGCGGCAGCAAACTTCAAGGCCGCAGCCTCACCGATCCCGGATGTAGCTCCCGTAACCAAGACCACCTTGTTCGCAAACTCTCGTTCCATTGAGCTCGTCCCTTATCCTGCGAAATGGATTACCGTGTGTGGGCGCATCATACATTGACATGGCAAGCCGAAAAAGCCGACTATCCTGCTGACTTACCTGGGCTGGCGTAGGTTCAGAATAGGGCAATCAGATCAGCGGTTTTCCGAACGAGCAGGCTTCAACCATGAGCATTTCGGGCGATACAGTCCGGCGGCGCGCATCGCGTTCTCGCATGCCATCGAGCGTGGGATACATGTTCGCCGCAATCGTGGCCGCCTCGGTTTTGTTCTTTGCGCTCTGGTGGATGCTTTTCACGGGTGGGGACGAAGCGCCCTGGATTACGGCCGGCCTTGCGGCAAGCCTGGTGCTGGTCGTGGCCTTATCGGCGCGGGAAGTGGTGATGCGACGAGCGTGGACTCGTTATTTGCTTGAGCACGGTGGGCCCGAACACTCCATGCGAGGCAGCGTGGAGCCTGGAGTCTTCAGAAAGAAAACCTATTCGGCGACAGCGCACACAGCCGCGCTCCGGGCACTTCAGGGTCAATCTGCCGAAGCGGATGCAAGCTCACGGCCGGAACTCCATTTGGATATGTTCAATCTTTGCCAGGGATTCATAGCTCGCGCTGACGAAGCTTTGCGATCTAATAGTCTCACTGCCGAGAAACGCAGTATCTTCAGAGCGGGACAGGAACGCGCCCGGGCTCTTGAGAAACACCACATTCTGACGTGGGCGCGCGATTCCTCGGTTGCGTTGACTCACGAGGCTCAGCGGCGCGCGCGGATGACTGACAAGATCGAAACGGCTTACCGCGCCCTTGATTGTCTTGATACGGCACTAAAAGTTTATCCAGCGGAGTCAGAGCTAAACGCATCCAAATCCGCGATTTGGGAATTTGTTGCGTCCGTGAAGGTCGCTCATTGGGTCGAGCTTGCGGAACGTGCCGCCTTTAAGGGTCATTACCGCCGGGCTATCGATCGTTATAAAGACGCCTTGTTTTACTTAAATCGCGATACAACCAACGAAGAAATCCGCATCGCCGGGACTGAACGAATCGGACGAGAAATCGAGGCCTTACGGTCTCGGGCCCGGTCCTCTCAGACTCCACCCGACGCCAAAAACTCAACTACAACTGCAGCCGAAAAAGACGCTATAAATTGATCTCGCAAAAGTGTCCAAAGTGTCGCAGTTCAAATATTCGACGCGGGTACAAGCCCACGCCGCTGCTATTCCGTCTGGTTGGCATCTATAACCTTTTGTGCGATCATTGCAACCTGCTTTTCAGAGGATTTGCAGTTCCGGGAACGGTACATCGTCATCGGAAATCATCGCGTCGCAGCAAGTCGCACTTTAGAGAGAATGGCACGATTCGTTGAAAAGCAGCCCGGCATAGGCATCGTAAGGCGCGGACCTTACATCTGTAAGGGTCCAGCATGGTCAACCGATTACCCACAGTTTTAGAAGTAAGTTCCTGAGGTTTGTTATGAATAGAATTTTCGCGCTAGCAGTCATCTGTTTCAGTCTGCCCATCGTTGCGTCCGCGCAGGAGCAGAATCAGGGGTCGTTCAATGGCCCTAACCAGATTGGTTCGGTTGATAATCAGGGAATCAGAAACTATCTGCTGGGTCCCGGGGATCTGATTGATGTCCGCGTGTTTGGTCAGCAAGACTTGAACGCGATTGCCGAAGTCGACAGCGAGGGCAACATCAGCTCGCTACCGTTTCTCGAAACGCCAATTCGCGCGCGCTGCCGCACTGAAAAAGAAGTACAGAAGGACATAGCCAGCGCCTACGCAAAGTATCTTAAGAACCCGCAAATCAGTGTTCGTATTACTGAGCGCAAGAGTCGTCCGCCGGCAACGGTGTTTGGCGCAGTGCGCCAGGCGACTCGCGTGCAGATGCAACGCAAGGTTCGCCTGAACGAATTGATGGCAGCCTCGGGAGGTTTTACCGAACGCGCCGCGGGAACCATTCAAATTCTCCACACCGAACCGGTAATGTGTCCTGAGCCAGGTGAAGAAGCTGAAGCTGCAGCAATCGACGCCACGAAGATTCCCTTACAGATCGTGAAGATCGCGGAACTGCGGGCCGGCAAGCCCGAAGCAAATCCGATGATTCGGCCTGGCGATTACATTCTGGTAACCGAGGCGGAGCCGATCTACATCACCGGCAGCGTTAATTCGCCGCAAGGGGTCTTCATGCGCGATCAATTAACGCTGGGCCGCGCGATAGCAATGGTGGGAGGAACTAAGAAAGAAGCCAAGTTAAATGACGTTAGAATCTACCGCCAGAAACCAGGTTCAGCCGATCAGGAAATGATTCGAGTGGATTACGCGGCGATTAAGAAAAACCAGAGGCCAGACATTTTGTTGCAGGCCTATGACATTGTTGAAATCCCCGAGGCGGGCATGTTCTCCCCAGGGCGCATTGGGCAGACGCTGTTAGGGACAATAACTGGCGGAATCAGCAGCGCCATGCAATCGACCGGACAAATTATCCCAACAAGAATTCTTTATTAGCACAATCAGCAGGATTAATAATGGCGACTAAACGCACGCGGGGACGAAACAAAAAACTGTTTACCTATCTTTGGGTGGCGGTGCTGGCGATTGTCATGATCGTATTGATTTACAAAGAGCAAACCGCCGTACTCTATATTCTTGCTACCCTCGGGGTGACCGCGATTCTCCTCACCGTTGCGTTCGCAAACCTTTCTAAAAGTGCAGCAGAAACTGGTGACTCAACACCAGCGAAGTAACTCGATTCCTTACAGTTCGAATTTGCTGGTCTATCAGGCCGTCAGATTAGGCGATCTCTAGCCAGATTCCCGCGTTTTAAGCCATTTCACATTATTGAAAGTTTGAGCGGACTAATGCATAATCCGCGCTGCGTTCACCTCCCCGGTGGACGAAGTGCTGCGTGGGGTGAGGACACGTGGCCTTGGGTGGGGGTTGTGGGAGGCCCCCACCCGCTTTTTTTGTCTGCTCCAGAGTTGAAAGGAAATGGGTTGATGAAGACGCAATAGGCAGTCTTGACGGAGTATCGAAACAGAGTAGGATTGATGAAACTAGACAAGGGAGAATGCCAAGCTACATCTAGACCTGTTGGCTGTTGAGAAGATGCTTCTTTCCGAGAGGTCGTGGCGTAAGTTCAAGCTCTGGCTGTTCAAGGGCGGTAGGGAAACTCAATCTCATGAGGGGCCAGGAGGCACTGGTCCTAAACAACATCCGTGGTGGCAAGTGATGTGTCTCACAGGTGTAGATTACTTCTCCACACTCGGCTACCAACCCGGAATTGCTTTTCTTGCAGCTGGCGCTCTCTCACCAATCGCTACTTTCATCCTAGTCCTACTTACGATCTTCGGTGCGCTGCCAATTTACAATCGGGTTGCGGCTGAGAGTCCGCATGGAGAAGGCTCAATTTCGATGCTTGAGCATCTGTTGTCGCGTTGGAAGGGCAAGTTGTTTGTCCTTGTGTTGTTGGGATTCGTTGCTACGGATTTCATAATAACGATAACCCTTTCCGCCGCCGACGCTACGGCTCACATTATAGAGAACCCTTTCACTCCCACACTCTTTCGCCACCCAATCGGCGTGACACTCGTCCTGATCATGTTTCTCGCCGCTGTCTTCCTAAAGGGTTTTAAAGAGGCGATCGGAATTGCAGTAGTTCTCGTCCTTGTCTACATCTTCCTCAATTTGATTGTGATCGGATTTGGAATTTATGAACTTTTTACGCACCCGGTGCATTTTGTTCAGTGGAAAAATGCAGTACTGATACATCCGCGAGTGAACGGAAATTTGTGGCTCATAGTTCTAGTCTCCTTGATAATTTTTCCGAAACTGGCACTCGGTTTATCTGGCTTTGAAACCGGCGTAGCAGTGATGCCGCTCGTAAAAGGCGATAAGGATCTGACGAAAGAGGAATTGGCTGAGATTCATTCAACTCGAACAGGGCCCAACCGACCGCAGTCAGAAGCACTACTGGCAGGGCGCATCCAAAACACGCGTAAATTGTTGCGAACAGCAGCTTTGATTATGAGCGTCCTGCTAATCAGCAGCAGCTTCGTGACTGCCGCCCTTATCCCGGCAGAGGCGTTTGCTGAAGGGGGGGAGGCAAACGGCCGCGCCATTTCATATTTGGCGCACGAACTGTTCGGCGATATTTTCGGAACGCTTTACGACTTAAGCACAATCCTCATTCTTTGGTTTGCCGGGGCCTCAGCCATGGCTGGTTTATTGAACATAGTGCCGCGTTACCTCCCGCGCTTTGGGATGGCTCCTGATTGGGCCCGTGCCACGCGCCCGCTGGTACTCGTCTTTACCATCATCGCCGTGGCAGTCACGGTGATTTTTAAGGCTGACGTCGATGCTCAGGGCGGCGCGTACGCCACGGGCGTCTTGGTGCTTATGAGTTCAGCTGCCATCGCCGTCACGTTGTCCATGTATCGTCGAGGTCGTCACTGGCACGCTTTCTTGGTGATCTCGCTTGTGTTTGCCTACACCACAATTCAAAACATTCACGAACGGCCTGAGGGCATAAAGATCGCGTCCTTCTTTATTCTGACGATTGTGCTGACGTCACTTATTTCCCGCGTTTGGCGAAGTACGGAACTTCGAGTGGAGCGTGTAGAGCTTGACGATGCAGCACGCGAATTCGTGCGGGCCGCAGCCAGAGGCACAGTGCGAATCATTGCTAATCGACGTGACCAGGGCGATGGAAAAGAGTATGAGATTAAAGAAAACGAAAAGCGAACCGACAATCACATCCCGCCAGGCGAACCCGTTTTGTTTTTTGAAGTGACTCCGGGCGACGCGTCGGAGTTTTCAGGAGTATTGCAAATATGCGGCGAAAGGGTGGACGGATTCCGTGTGCTGCGCGCGGTGTCGCCAGCCGTGCCGAACGCGATTGCCGCTTTCTTGTTGCACTTGCGCGACGAGACCGGAAAACTCCCTCACGTTTACTTTGGTTGGAGCGAGGGAAATCCGCTAAGTTACCTTCTCAAGTACATTGCTTTTGGCGAGGGTGACACAGCGCCCGTAACTCACGAGGTTTTGCGTCAGGCAGAAAAGGATCCGGAACAACGTCCCATTGTGCACGTGGGGGGTTGAGTCGGAGTTGAGGCCGCGGCCTCAAAACACTTTGAGATTCCTGCTTGGCAAAAGGATTTTGGGATATGCCGTTGCGGTGGTGGTAGTCGCCGCAGCTACCGCAGTACTTAAATCCTTCGCCGATCAAATCAACCCAGTCACTGTTGCCCTCGCGCTATTATTGATCACGCTCTTTGTCGCAACCGCGTGGGGACCAAAGCCGGCAATCTTGTCTTCGCTGCTGGGAGTAGCCAGTTTCAATTTCTTCTTCCTTCCTCCGCTTCATACTTTCATTATCGATGATCCCGAGAACTGGATTGCTCTTTTCGCATTCCTGATTACAGCAATAACGGTTGGTCAACTTTCCGCGCGCGCAAAGCACCGAGCCGAAGAAGCCAACCTGGCTCGTCAAGAAGTTGAACGCCTGTACCTGGAATTGCAGGACAGTTTTGAGCAAGCGAGTCAAACCCAGGCCCTGAAGCAAAGCGAGCGGTTGAAATCCGCTTTACTCGACGCTGTGACTCATGATCTGCGAACGCCGCTTACTTCGATCAAAGCTTCAGTTACTACACTGATCGACGATGGACGGACGGCCCAAAACGACATTTATCGCAGCGCCCTTGGACAAGAAGGCCGCCAGGAAATGCTCGAGGTCATCGATGAGGAAGCCGATCGGCTGGACCGGTTTATCGAGGGGTTGATGGAGTTGGCCCGGATTGACGCTGGAGAGTTGCAACTAGAGAAGCGCACGGTGTCTGTCAGCGAAATTCTTTCGGCCGCTACGAAACGCACTCAACCGCGAACCCGTCGTCATCAGGTCCAGATTGAGCCGCTGCCGGACTTACCGCCAGTTAGCGCGCGCGGTCATCGAAGAAGAACGGTAAGACAAACAACCGACGTAAGGACGACATCCACTTTACTCAGAGTACCGTCGATGCAGAGTCCTTGCCTGACGCGGAACTGGAGGCGGCTGAGCATCGTGGATCCACCTTCATCACCGACGAAGTAACAAGCAATGCACACTGGAAGAATTGCCCGCGGAGGCTAGTGTGTCGACGCCGACAACCGTGCCTTTGAGTCTGATCTTGTCATCTTTGTGAGCAGATGGTTCCGGGGCCAATAAATGGAGAAGAGTAGCGGCCCACATCAAGTTAATAACCAATAAGACTAATTTTTTCATCTTTTACTCACTTCGATACTGCCGTGATGTGCCCTGTTTTAACATCTCCTAAAGCCTTACATTCACAAACATTATGTGGGTGTGGCCAAACAACTCTCCACAGAGGGACTCGGAGACCTGCGTCCGATCAAGCACACTGTGATCGTGCCCATCTCCGGTATCCACCGTGGCGTCGTAGGTGCGCTGCAATATGCGAAGTCGATCGCTCCCCATCACGTCCAAGCCGTCTACGTAGATTTTGATGAAGAAGCCACCGCCAAGCTGCGCGAGAAATGGGAACGTTGGGGAGCTGGAATAGAGTTAGTCGTACTTCCGTCGCCCTATCGAGAACTTACGCGTCCGCTACTGCGTTACATCGCTCGTTTGGAGCGTAAGAACCACAATGACGTTGTAACTGTGCTGCTGCCGGAATTTGTGCCCGCGAGGTGGTGGCAGCACCTGCTACATAATCAGAGTTCACTAATGCTTAAGGGAGCGCTGCTTTTTAAGAAGGGAGTTATCGTTATCAGTGTGCCTTACCATCTGGAAAGCTAAATTTGCCCGCGCGGGTAGTGCCCTAATTTGTAGCGCAACCTGTCATGTTTGCACTGAATGAGTGGCATTCTAGGCCCACGCAAACTAACAGTATGCGTTACAAAGACCTAACCAGGGCGCTACCCCCGCGCGAGTTTGCTGGTTAAAGATTTACCGCTAAGACGGAGTAACGAAGTATTCGGGTGGCTTTGTAAGACACGGAGTAGCGGTTTCCTGCGACGGCAATATCGGTGAGTTCAGGATCAGGCCGCGCCGTTTACTTCATTCGTGCGACCGGCGAGGAAACAAGAGCGGCAATAAACGGGACGTCCCTGCGATGGATAAAAGGGAACGGTAGTAGTTTGACCGCATTGGGCGCAGTCAACTGAAACTTCGATGCGCTGACGGATGCCGGATGTTTGTGCGGCCGCGATCGCGGCGAGGCGTTCGTTCTTAGCTTGCTTGCAGGGTTTGCAGCGTTTAGGTTCGTTCTTCAGGCCCTTGTCGTGGAAGAAAACCTGCTCACCGCCAGTCCAGATAAAATTCTCACCACAGTCCACACATTTGATAGAACGATCTTCGTAATCGACTGCGGCAACGCTTTGCCCTTCGCTGGCGAATTCCCTTTGTGACATGATGCTTGCTCCCTCGGATCGATTCCGGAAGGTACGAATTCGGTGAGCCCCTCAGGCCGCGCCGATTTGAAGGCTGCTAGGGCTCCTTCGAGGAATGTGGAGCGGAAGCGGCCCAGCCGCCGAAAGTTGGCGCCAAAAGTATAACTATGGCGAAACTGTGTCAAGACAAAAGGGGCTTTATCCGATTCTCACATGACGCCAGAGCTCGTACTGTTTAGGTTAATCCGCGGGGAGGCTGGCTCATTGGAACAATTCGAACCCGGGTAAGAGCATTCTAAGATCTTTCTTTCATTTCTAACTTAGAGGGAACTGCATGAAAGTACTCGTAATTGGCTCAGGAGGGCGCGAGCACGCCCTCGTGTGGTCCTTGCAACACACTGCGAGGGGCCGCCTTGAACTCTATTGCGCGCCCGGAAACGCCGGGATAGCTGACCTGGCGCGCTGTGTTCCGATTGCCGTAGACGATCACGAGGGGCTCGCTGCCTACGTGCAAGACGAAGCGATTGACTTAACGATTGTTGGTCCAGAGGCGCCACTCGCCGCGGGAATCGTGGACAAGTTTCGGAATCTTGGACTCGAGATTGCCGGCCCAAATGGAGCTGCCGCCCGCCTCGAAGGCAGCAAAGCTTTTGCAAAAGATTTCATGGTGCGTCACCGGATACCGACCGCCGCCTACAGCGTGGTCGGTTCCCTCGCTGAAGTTGCCGAGGTGCTGGCAAGCGGAGAATTTGGATCCGAAGATTCGCCGGTAGTTCTTAAAGCCGATGGACTCGCCGCAGGCAAGGGAGTTGTCGTTGCCAGTACGCATGCAGAGGCGCGAACTGCTGCCGCTCAATTAGCGGCAGGCGACCTTATCGACCCGTCCGCAGCTGAGCAAATCGTGATTGAAGAAATGCTTGTCGGAACCGAAGTCTCCCTGCTTCTTTTTGCCGATGGCAACAATTACGCATTAATGCCTGCCGCTCGAGATCACAAACGGATTGGGGAGCGCGACACTGGTCCCAATACGGGCGGCATGGGTGCGATTACCGATTCATCAATTCTGTCGCTGGAGCTTCAAGCACGAGTCGTCACTGAGATCGTCGAGCCGACACTCGCCGGAGCACGCAAAGAAGGCTTTCCCTTTCGTGGAGTTCTGTTTCTTGGGTTGATGATTACGAGCGAAGGGCCAAAGCTCCTGGAGTACAACGTTCGCTTTGGTGATCCTGAAACGCAAGCAATTCTTGTTAGACTGAAATCAAGTCTGGTCGACATCTTTCGCGCCACTATCGCCGGCACACTCAATGAGATTGAGATTGAATGGAGCAATGAATCATCCGTATGTGTGGTCCTGGCGAGTCGCGGCTACCCCGGAAAATACGAAAAGGGACAAGTGATAACCGGTTGGGAAAAGCACGATCCCAATGACCGCGCAATTGTGTTTCATGCGGGCACAGCTAGATCAGCAAGTGGGGAATTAGTAACAGACGGAGGACGCGTTCTCGGTATCACGGCGCGTGGTGAAACACTTGAAGAAGCTTTGCGAGATTGCTACAGCGCTGCCCGGAAGATCTCCTGGGATGGCGTACAGTTTCGTCGCGACATTGGGCAGTTTAGGGAAGTGCGGAGCCAAACGGTTAACCGTTAGGTCGGCCTCCCAGCCCTCCCAAAACGGGGTTGTGCCCTAATTAGTCTTTGTCACGCAAACTGTTAGTTAGCGTGCGCCTTGAATGCCATTCATTCGGCGGCAAACTGCCAGTTTGAGCTACAAATTAGGGCACTACCCAAACGGCCATTTCTGGAGCAGTGCCGGAACTACTGGTATACTCCGGGCTCGCTTCCTACGGTATTTTGAACCCTACTGCGACAGCTTACGTACTGACATATGCGGACGAGCAGAAGTTAAGATTTTTGACGCCAAACCAAAGCTATCGAACCTACTTCTGATTGCGGGAGGATGAGTTAAAAAAATGGGACTGTGGAGCAGAGTTAAACGATCAATGCGCGCTTTGTTTGGCGGGATCATCGAGGCTACTGAGAATCCCGAGCTCGTACTCCAGCAAACAATCAGAGACATGCGCGACCGCGTGCCGGAATTGAACAACTCGGTAGCGCAGGTGATGGCAACCGAAAAGCTACTTGGCAAAAGCAAAGAGCGCCTCGAAACCCAGGTAGTTGACCTCGATTCCAAGATTAAAGCGTCGGTGAAGATGGGGCGCGACGATATTGCGACCGCTTACATCGGCCAGTTACAGCAAGCGCAGATGGACTTGCAGAAAACCGGCCAGCAACTGGAGCACGCCACCCTCGCATCCAAACAGGCACTCAAGGCGCGAGACAATTACGTCCTGCAAATGCAACGTCGCACCGCCGAGGCGATGCAGCTGATTAATCAGTCGAAGCAGGCGCGCCTGCAAGAGCAGTTAGCGCAAACGATGGAGTCGTTCCAAATTGGCGACGACGCTTCCACGTTCAACGAGATGCGCGACAAAATTGATCGGCGAGCCGCTGCTGCCGAAGCCAAGATGCAGCTCGGCTCTGCTTCTGTCGACAGCCAGATGCAGGACATCGAACGCGAGGCCATGGACATGCAGTTACAAGACAAACTCCTCGCCTATAAACGCGAGATGGGATTGTTGCCGGCCGGGACGCCCGAAGCTCCCCAGGCATTGCCTGCCGAAGGTCAAAGCACTGCCAGCGACAACGTGGGCCAGGGCAACCGGGGTAACTGATCACCAGGTGGGTTTGGATGGGTTCTCTCTTTAATGCATCAAGTTTATGGCTGAGTTATCGAAGTTTGACCTGCGGTATATAAAAGAGGCTTTCAAGGAGCCTCTCAACTTTTGGGGCATTATTACATTCGGTGCGGCAGCAGCATTTTTTCAGGATGTCACCCCTCTCGCCGCTGCTTTAGCCACAGAGACTCTCTATCTAGCCACCGTGCCGGCAAGTTCCTTCTATCGACGCCTGGTTGACCGTCGCGAGAAACAGCGACTGCACAAGCTGCGCGAACAGCAGCGCGAATCACAAATAAAAGGATTTGATCCGCGCGAACGTGAGGCAGTCGAATACCTGCGTTGGATGAAGAACCAAATCTATTCGAACTACCAAAAGTTCACCGGTTCAAAACAGATCCCTCATAACCTGGAAAGTCTGGATCAGCGTTGGGAAGATTTTGTTGACCTGCTGGATGTGTACCGGCGTCGTAAACAGCACCTTAGATCGATCAATCGGCAAGCCGTGCAGAATCAACTCGTGCAGGCTGAGCGTGCGGTGGAACATTCGCGTGACGAACGCGAGAGACGGATTCAGCAATCAAATGTCGAAATTCTTCGCCGCCGCGTCGCCGCTTTCCAGGACATCGAACGTTCAGTGAAGCTTGTCGAAGGTCAATTGCAGTCTATCGAAAATTTCTTTGGACTAGTTAACGACCAGGTGGTGACGCTGCCCACACC
>JBPCMI010000135.1:0-15287 GCA_051002415.1 Pyrinomonadaceae bacterium | reverse complement strand
GTCCTAAACTCAATCAGCCACTGCGCGGCGCCGGGATCCTGCGCGTTTGAATAGCTCACTTCAGTTGCCGGATAGCAGGCCAGCAGCAGAGTCAAAACACCGAGAATTCCCAAAAGCGTGACTCGTCGATCGCGGAGAAAGGGCTCGATTCGGGCTTTCATTCTTTGAAGTAAGGAATATTCCATAGCAGCCTCCTGAGTTTTTAGAGCTAAAGCGTGGTAGCGGGCAGTTTACGGCTAGACAATCTGGTTCTGGAACGATAACACCACCCCCCCTGACTTTGTGGCACTGAATGTGTAGGGGCGTTACGAAATCCCAGGTAGTTGACCCATGGGTCAGGTACGTTTGACAATCAGCACCCTTGAAAACAAAAACCCGCAAAATCCAAAGACCTTCACTAGTTCCAAAGCTCAGCGGCTTTGCGAGACGGCTCATTTCGGGATGGAAGCAGGCGGGATTTCCTACGAGAGACGCCGCCGTTGTTGTCGCCGTCTCTGGCGGCGCCGACTCAACCGCATTGCTGCTCGGACTGAATGAATTGATCGAGAGCGGCAAGCTCTCATTGAAATTGACGGTGGCGCACCTTGATCATGGTTTACGTGAACAAAGCAAGGAAGATGCCAATTGGGTAAAGCGCCTGGCGAACCAGTTGGGTTATCCGGTTGTTGTGCGACGGATTGACGTCCAAAAGCTAGCCTCAAAAACGGGAGACAACCTGGAACAGTCTGCGCGCCGCGCTCGTTACGATTTCCTTAAAACCACTGCTCAGAAAGCGCAGGCGGAGTTAATTCTTACTGCGCACACTCTCGACGATCAGGCAGAGACTGTCCTGCTTCGGCTTTTGCGAGGTAGTGCAGCCGAGGGGCTGTGCGGCATCGAGTCTGTGCGAACTCTGGAGCCGGGCTCGAATCTTCAACTAGGCAGACCTCTTGTCTCGTGGGCGCGACGGGCGGACGTGGAAGACTACTGTCGCGTGCTGCAGGTTGAGTTCCTTAGAGATGAGATGAATGAAAATGAGGAGTTTTCCCGGGCCAGGGTTCGGAAACAACTGCTGCCATTAATGCAGTCGTTCAATAACAAAATCGTAGAAGCTCTTTCTCGTACGGCCACTCTCCTGCGAGAGGATGCCGACGTCCTTTCACTTGAAGCAAAAAAGCTCTTGACCGCAGCCACCGCCAGTTCCGAACTCAGCCAGAACGGAAACTTGGCTCTGAACGTAAAGGTCGTGGCGTCCGCGCCACCGGCGGTGCGGCGGCGGGCTGTCCGGTTGTGGCTTGAGCGCGAACGCGGTCACCTGCGCCGCCTCGAGATGGTGCACCTAGTTGCGATTGAGCGCCTCTTGACCGGAGATAAGGGCGGTCGCGTCGCTCAGCTACCGGATGGCGGCGAGGTGACACGAAAACGCGGCTGGCTCGTGCTAAATGGGATGCCTCCCAGGAAAAAGAGTTGAAAAACACGGTCTCACTCTCTAGAATCGATGTCGCAACACCGCCGCGGCAATAGCCGGCGGTTTTCGCTTTTTCGCCATCTCCAAAGCACGAAGTATGTGATGAAAGTTAGCGAGGCGAGTGTTGACGGTTAGCACAACTACTATTGGTCGCGCGGCATCCAAACGAGTCGCTTATTTCGGCGGCATCGCAGTTCCCGGCGGCGGGTCTGGGAAAGACAAAGGACGCGTTCTAGGTTATGATCGCGTCGGAGGCTTTAATGACATTGAGTTCCACTGCTAGACAAATAATCTTTTGGTTGCTGATAGTCGCGGGCGCCCTACTGCTCTACAAACTGGTGGTTAATCCTACCGGGCGCAACTCAACGGCTATCGACTTATCCGCACTGTACACAAAGATTGATGCTCGCGAGATCAAGCAGTTGACGGTTCGACAGAACGAAACTACTGCAATCGACACGCGCAATCAGGAATATCGCGTACAACTAACTAACGAGCAAATTAAGAACGAATTATTTAAGAAGGCGAATGAGACAGTAGACGGCAAGAAACTCGTCGATAAATTTGAAGACGATTCTGGATCCAGCAGTTACATCTGGCCAATGCTGATCACCTGGGCGCCCCTCCTTTTTATCATCGGCATCTGGATTTTCATGCTGCGGCAGATGCAGTCCGGCGGTAACAAAGCCTTAAGCTTTGGCAAATCGCGCGCTAAACTTCTCAATAACCAGCAAAAGCGCGTGACTTTCAAGGACGTCGCTGGAGTTGAAGAGGCTAAAGAAGAGCTGCAGGAGATTATTGAGTTTCTCAAGGAACCGCAAAAGTTTCAAAAACTCGGCGGTCGCATCCCCAAAGGCGTGCTGATGATGGGCCCGCCGGGCACCGGTAAGACTTTATTGGCGCGAGCGATTGCAGGTGAGGCCAACGTACCTTTCTTCTCGATCTCAGGTTCTGATTTCGTCGAGATGTTCGTCGGTGTTGGTGCTTCGCGTGTTCGCGACCTGTTCGAACAAGGGAAAAAGAACGCGCCCTGCATTGTCTTCATCGATGAGATTGATGCCGTGGGCCGCCACCGTGGCGCGGGTCTTGGCGGTGGACACGACGAGCGGGAACAGACTCTGAACCAGTTGCTGGTTGAGATGGATGGCTTCGAGTCAAACGATGGCGTCATTTTGATCGCTTCGACAAACCGTCCCGACGTACTCGATCCAGCCTTACTTCGCCCCGGCAGGTTCGATCGCCGCGTCGTGGTATCGAGGCCGGATGTTCGCGGCCGCGAGGGGATCCTGAAAGTTCACACTCGTAAGATTCCGCTTGGTGAAGATGTGGACATCAGCGTGATCGCCCGAGGCACACCAGGATTCACTGGAGCCGATCTTGCCAACCTCGTAAACGAAGCCGCGCTCAACGCTGCTCGCTACAACAAGAAGCTCGTGGCGATGGCCGACTTCGAGCTCGCGAAAGACAAGGTGTTGATGGGCGCCGAGCGCAAGAGCATGGTGATCTCTAACGAAGAGAAACGTATCACTGCTTATCACGAATCGGGCCACACCCTCGTGGGATTGAAAGTACCGAACGCCGATCCGGTGCACAAGGTGACGATCATTCCGCGCGGCATGGCGCTGGGCCTGACGCAGCAGTTGCCGGAAGGTGATCGGCATAACTACAGCGAAGAATACTTGCTGGGCCAAATCGCAATTTTGATGGGTGGCCGGATTGCCGAAGAGTCTTTCCTCGGCAGCATCACGACTGGTGCTTCCAATGATATCGAACGCGCAACTGAACTAGCGCGCGCGATGGTTTGTGAATACGGCATGTCGGAAATGGGTCCTCTCACGTTCGGTAAGAAGGAAGAGCAAATCTTCCTCGGCCGCGAGATTGCGCAGCATCGCGATTTTTCCGAAGAGACCGCAATCAAGATTGACGAGCAGGTGAAGAAGATCGTCACAGCGCAATATCAGCGCGCGCGAAACATCATCGAAGAGAATCGCGATGTGATGGTCAGGTTGTCGGAATGTCTGCTTGAACGCGAGACCCTCGATGCGGTTGAGATTAGACGTATCGTAGCGGGCTTACCACTCGATGAACAGCAGCCAGTGCCCGATCTCGGTGGCAACGATGAGAATCGACCACAGCTGAAAGAACCGGCAGCCAAACCATTGAAGCCAATCCTGCCGCCAATAACCGGAGGCAATCCGGCTCCGGCGTAAAGCTCGGGAAAAGGTTAATAGGGAAGAGAGGGGAATGGATGCTCGTCCGTTCCCCTTTTTCATTTCGGAGCCCTGTTATTGTGGGAAGACGAAAGACATTTTCCATTTCTCATTTTTCATCATTTATCATTTAGGAAACGAAACCACTACACTGATTACCGCAAAGACGCGAAGGCGCCAAGACGCAGAGTCGCAAAGAGAGTAAATCGAGCTTGGTACTTTGTACTTAGTACTTTGTTCCACGGCATCTACGGCAGCCGCGAACATCTTCCCCTCAACTTTCATCAGCGAACAACGTTTAAAAGCACGGATTTCAAAGTTCGTTTCATTCTTTGCGACTCTGCGCCTTTGTGACTTGCCGGTTTGGCGTGTCTTCTCCCAATGAAAAATTGACAATGGTTTGCTGTTACCCTTTTCTCCTTTTTCCCTGTTCCCCCGCTCCCCGTTCCCCTTTTCCCTTCTTCCCCGTTCCCCTATCATTCCCTCATGACTCGCGACTGGCACATTGGAAAAGGAAAAACGCTCCTCATCGGCAAACGGACGCTAGTGATGGGAATCCTCAACGTAACGCCTGATAGTTTCAGCGACGGCTCCCAATTCTCTTCCCTCGATCAGGCTCTCGCCCACGCCGACCAGATGATCGCTGAAGGAGCCGACCTCATTGATGTTGGTGGTGAGTCGACCCGTCCGGGCGCCGTTCCAGTAACTGCCGACGAAGAAATTGATCGGGTCGTGCCGGTGATAGAAGCCTTGGCTCGCCGCACCGACACTCCGATCTCTATCGATACAACAAAGGCTTTAGTCGCGCGCTCAGCTCTGGACGCTGGCGCCACGATCGTTAACGACATCTCCGCGCTTCGTTTTGATTTTCACGTCGCTGATGAGGTCGCTAAGGCAGGTGCAGGTCTAGTGCTAATGCATTCACGCGGCACTCCCGTGACAATGCATAAGCTGCCCCCTGTTGCCGATATTATGAAAGAAGTAATCAGCAGTCTTAGCAGCAGCATCACGATGGCCGAACGCCGCGGCGTGAACCGAGAAACAATCGTGATCGACCCCGGCATCGGCTTTGGCAAGAGTCAGGAACAAAACCTTGAATTAATCGCAAAGCTGGATCAGATCTCAGCCGCATTTCCGGACCTTCCGTTATTAATTGGAACTTCGAGAAAATCTTTCATCGGCCGTCTGCTCGCCGATGAAGCTGGTGAACCTGCGGCCGTTGAAGAACGCCTGGCCGGCTCCCTCGCAACTATCGCCGCTGCTGTCTTAAAAGGCGCACACATCGTCCGCACTCACGACGTGAAACCAGCGCGCGACACCGCGGTCATGATTGATGCCGTCAGAGGTTTGTAAGAAGCCAGAAAGATTGCGGCTTGCTTGCAGTGCTTTCCTGCGAGAGAATCACGGAGACATTTATCGATACTGCGAAGAAAAAGCTGCTGATGAAAAACTTCCTGCGTCTCTCTGGATTTCTGGTGCTATTCATCTTCGTCTCCGGTTTCACCGAGTGCTACAAGCCGGTCACGAAGAACCAACTTCCAACTCACATCCGTACAGTCGCGGTGCCGGCGTTTCAGAACGATGCTCTCCGGTACAAGTTGGAATCCCGGTTCACTGGGGCGGTGATCGACGAACTAATTCATCGTGGTCGCGGTCTAAAAGTGCAAAATGAGCGCGAAGGCGCTGACGCGGTCATCGAAGGAGTGATGAAGAGTTTCAACTTCTCCGGTGTCCTGCTCGACGACAAAGGTCGTGCGAGAATCTTTGAAGTAACAATCGTGGCCGCGGTTACGGTTCGCGATCAAACCCAGAATCGCGTCCTTTACGACAATCAGAACTTCGTCTTTCGCGGTGAGTATGAGTTCGCGAACGACCCGCGCAACTTTTTTAGTGAAGAAGATCCGGCCGTGATGCGCATGTCGCGAAGTTTTGCCGAAAGCATTGTGTCCACTCTAATCAACGCCGTAGAAACCAGACCTAAGAAATGAAGACTGCCACACGCGCCGAGCTCCAGCGGGCCCTGAAGCAAGAGCAACTAGAACCCCTTTACCTCCTCGTTGGTTGCGAAGGTTATCTGCGCGACGAGTCGATCCGGCAGATCAGCGACGCTGCTCTGCGCGAAACCCTCATCCGCGAGTTCAATGAAACCACATTCAGCCTGTTAAGCGGCGGCGCGCAGAACGCGATCGCGGCCGCTGAACAGCTGCCGATGATGTCACCGCGCCGGGTTGTGCAACTCAAAGAATTTGCCAAAGTGCGCGAAGCCGACGAAGCGGTGTTGATTCGCTATTTGAAAAACCCGGCGCCTTCCAGTGTGATGATCTTTAACGCCGACGAACTCGACAAACGACGGCTGCTTACTAAAGCCCTGCTCGACACTTGCCTGGTGGTTGAGTGTCCGGCATTGAAGGATGGCGAGGCGATGAAATGGGTCCGGGATCGTCTAAAGTCATTGAAGATTACTGCCGACAACGAAGCGTTGTCAGATCTCATCATGCTTGTTGGTACGGATGTTCAGACGCTCCAATCGGAACTCGACAAACTGGCCTCGGCCGCCGGGGATTCGAAACGAATCACGCTCGCAATGGTCGAAGATTTAATCGGTCGCTCGCGCGAGCTTTCCAACTTTGAACTAGGCGATCATCTGATGAGCCGTAATCGCAAGGCTGCAATCGAAACTCTGCATCGTTTGCTGGAAGGTGGCGCCGAACCGCTGATGCTAATTGGCGTGTTAGCCAGCAACTTCCACCGGCTGGCCCTCGCGAAGGAAGCTCTCAAGCATGGTTCAACCGCCGATGTTTTCAAGACGGTGCCTATGCCGTTCTTTAAGCGTGACGCCTTCATCAATACCCTGCGCCGCAGTGATGCCAATAAAATTGCTCATGGCTTGAAACTGATTGCCGCTGCTGATCTCGCCATCAAGAGTTCCGTTGCGGGCAGCGCTCCCAAAGGACCACGCCTCCAGATTGAAATGTTAGTGTGTGAACTCGCGAGCTGAACGACGATTGCCGATTGCCGAATCAATTATTTACGCGCGTTCGGTTTCCTTCTTTAAATCGCCAATTGCCAATCGGCAATCGGCAACCCGTTCAAGGCGTCTTTAAATCAGGTTCTACCCAGCCTTCCTTAGCGGCGGCCGATTCCACAAGTCCCTTACTGTAAAACTCAAAAGCAATTCGCGAACTATTAAGTTTGTTCACCACTGCGTTAGTAGCGTCGAAAAAACCCAGATCGGGCCGCAAGCCTTCCAGCGTTCTCTGCACCAGAAGTATCCAAAAGCGTGTCAACGTTTCGTGATAATTGGCGCGGCAATCGTAGTGATCCAAAAAGCGATGCAGACTCGCTCGCATCAGATTCAGCGCCTGCTCTTCATCCTGACGTAAATACCAAACCGCGACCGCCAGGTGATCGGGGTGACTAAAATTGTCTTTCCCGGTAACGCAGGATTCAAAGCCCTGCACGACTTGCACAATCTCCGCTTCACTTTTGTAATAAGGTTCGGCCATTTTGTCTCCTGATTGAATCACCTAAGCGTTCGCGAACTCCAGCCGAGGGTTGTTTCAACCCTGGGGTCAATCGATCTCGTGCGTAGAGACAAACTCTGAAAGAATTGGCTGAATAGCATAGCTCACCATTAGCCCACGCTTTCAGCGTACGATTTTGTTAACTCCCTTGAACCCAGGGTTGCGGCAACCCTGGGCTGAAACTCGCTAACGCCTTCGGCGTAGTTGTCCACGCAAACAAAAAGCGAGGCGAACCAACATGGTCCGCCTCGCGTCATGCATTTTGTAAACTTGTACTACTTACCTGCTGTCTGGTTTGCGTTCGTCGTCAGTCTTGATTTGTAACGGGCCGCCGTGTTCCTGTGCAACACACCCTTCTGCACTGCTTTATCAATCGTTGAAACCGTCTGCGGTAACAAGGTGGTCACGTCTCCACCGTCTCCGGCAAGCGCCCCGCGCAGTTTCTTTATTGACGAACGAACGCGCGTGCGATTGCTGCGATTGATCTGTTTGCGCTTCTCGTTCTGGCGCATCCGTTTTTCGGCTGACTTATGATTTGGCATCGAATCTCCCAAAATTGCTTGTCCGTTCATCTCGGTTACGGACTCTTTGATGACTATTGTGCGCGACTTGACCGCTAGAGCAAGTGACGGAGTATAGGGATGGCCACTGGCGGTGTCAAGGCGACCATTAGCTATGCTTTGCCGCAGTTTGACACGCCCGCGAACGCTATAGTAGCGTCCCAACGAACTTATGTCGCTGACCCTACCCCATGCTCACCCAGCATCACCTGCTTATCCAGCTGAAAGAGAGCGTTTTTGAAGAAGATTGAACTTCCGCCCCGGGGACTGGAAACTCTGTTCGGTGTTCATGACCAGAACATAAAGTATCTGGAATCCCTGCTCGACGTGCGCATCGATGCGCGCGGACAAGATGTCTCCATCGATGGCGATCCGCGCGACGTCGAAACCGCCGAAGGTATCCTCGACGACTTTTCCGCCCTCTTTCAGGAAGGTCGGCAATTCACCGATCGCGAGCTGCGGGAGGCCTTCGCGCAAATTGCCGAGGATCGCGCTTTCAGTTTGCGTGACTACTACACGAAGTCGCGGTTCAATCCTGCCGGCAAGAAACAGGTTGCGCCAAAATCAGCCACCCAACGGAAATACATTCAGACAATCCAGGACCGCGATGTTGTGTTTGGAATTGGCGTCGCTGGCACAGGCAAAACCTATTTGGCGGTTGCAATGGCAGTCCAGGCGCTGATGCAAAAACAGGTGAACCGGATTGTATTGGCACGTCCCGCGGTTGAAGCCGGAGAAAAGCTTGGTTTTCTACCGGGCGATTTACAGGACAAGGTGGATCCTTATTTGCGGCCGCTCTACGACGCTTTGTTTGATCTGATTGACTACGAACGCGTGACAAGACTTTTAGAGAAGCGCGTGATTGAAGTGGCGCCGCTTGCATTCATGCGCGGACGTACGCTCTCTGATGCGTTCATCATTCTCGATGAAGCGCAAAATACAACCAGCGAACAGATGAAGATGTTTCTGACGCGCATCGGCTTTGGGTCGAAGGCCGTGATCACGGGCGACGTTACGCAAGTCGACCTGCCGGCCGGCAAGCGCAGTGGTTTGATTGAAGCTGAAAGAGTGCTCTCGAATCTGGAAGGGATAGAGTTTGTTTACTTCACCGAGAAGGATGTCGTGCGCCATAAACTCGTGCAAATGATCATCCGCGCTTACGAAGATCACACCAAGAAGAGCAACATCTAGCTGGCGCGCCTCCCTTTTAATGATCGAAGTAGTTAATCGGCAACGTAAAGTTCGCATCGCTTCTGAAGGCTGGCGATCTTTCAGCGAGAAAGCGCTGAATGCAATTGGCACCGATTCCGGAAACGCCACGATCGCCTTCGTCTCCGATCGCCAAATCCAGGAATTGAATCGACGGTTCCGCGGAATCGACAAAGCGACGGATGTGTTGTCGTTCCCGGCTGGTGATGAGACAAGCGGTGCGACTACGAATCTTGGGGACATTGCCATTTCTCTCGAGCGCGCCGCGGTTCAAGCGAAGGAAAACCAACTAACGCTTGACGAGGAAATCGCGCAGCTTATCCTACATGGCCTCTTACACCTCTGCGGTTATGACCACGAGACAGACAAAGGCGAGATGAACCGGCTGGAACTTAAGCTCCGAGAAAAGCTGAAGATTTGATGAGCTGGTGTGCCAACCAATTCTCTCAAACGGCCTTAGCCCGATATACGCCCCTTGAACTACTGACAAAAGGACGTTTAGGACTTAATATCTAGCGGCACATGCAAATTGAGATATTGCTTACGATTCTGCTGCTTTTTGTCCTGTCTTTGCTTGCCACGGTCGACATGGCCTTTAGCCAGCTCACCGATGTCGGACTAAGGCGCCTCATCAGCGAAGCCGAAGAGAATCCCAGCACCAGATCTTCCTTTCTCCGCCAGGTGCTTGAGAATCGCCAGCGTTTCAGTTTCACCCTCTCCGCAGCCATTCAAATCTTTCTCGTTGCGGTTGCTGTTCTAATTACTTCGATCTCACTAAGTCTTTTCTCAAACACTCGCTATGTGCTGGGTGGGCTGGCAAGCGGATTAGTGCTCGCCGGTGTTTTCCGCCAATTGATTCCGCTCTTGTTGTCCCATCGTGATCCCGAAGCCACGTTCTTATTTCTGCTTCCGCTCATCAGGCCGTTTTTCAGGGTAATGGCGTTCGCCGCCGATCCTTTTCATAGCTGGTTTGACCGCTCGCGTCGCAAGGAACAGTTGCAGGAGGCTGGCGACGAAGAGGACGACGAAGATACTGCCGATGATATTCAGGCGCTAATCGATGTGGGCGCCGCCGAAGGCATCCTGGAAGAAGAGGAAGGCGAACTAATTCATTCAATCCTCGAGTTTGGCGATACGACCGTGGGCGAAGTGATGACTCCGCGACCAGACATTGTGGCCCTTCCAACTACCGCGAGCATTCGCGAAGCTCGCGATGTCATTATCGAGTCGAAGTATTCACGCTTGCCGGTTTATCGCGATCAGATCGACAACGTCGAGGGCTTCATTTACGTGCGCGACTTGTTGCAATGTTGGGCCGAGGGCCAGGAACCGGAGTCGATCGCCTCCCTTGTGCGTCCGGTGTATTTTGTTCCCGAGACTAAAGCCGTTGCCGACTTGTTGGAAGAAATGCAGAAAGCCCACGTGCAGCTTTCAATGGTCATTGATGAATACGGCGGCGTTGCCGGCCTGGTAACAGTCGAAGATATTCTGGAAGAGATAGTGGGCGAGATCGAAGACGAGGACATTGGCGGCGACGAGGTTGAGATCGTAGGCGGCAGCGAGGGCGTTTACGAAGTTCTCGGCTCGACTGAAATCGGCAAGATCGAAAGGTTATTTGACATGGAAATCGAAGCCGATGATTTCACCACCATCGCGGGTTTAGTAATCAATGAATCGGGAAAGGTTCCGCGTTCCGGCGAGCACCTGGCTTTTCGTGGTTTGGAAGTAGAGGTGCTCGAGGCCGATGAAAGACGGATCGGCCGGCTGCGCCTAAGACGAGCAGCCGAAGGCAACGGAACTGAATCGCCGACAAGCTAATGTCCACGCCTGTTCCAACTCCGGGATTAGAGCAATTGAAGTGCGTCGCCTGCGGCGAAGAGTTTGGCTGCGGCGCAAATGCCAATCCTGGAGACGCCACCCCGAATTGTTGGTGCTCGGTAATCGAGATCAGTGAAGCGGCATTAGCAGAAATCCAGTCACGTTATCAAGGCTGCCTCTGTCGGAACTGTTTGACTAGATTCACAGTCGATCAGAGCGGCTGACGATCATCAGTAGTCACTAACAAGTTCGCAAGACATCAATCAAGGCGGGAAAGAAGCTGAACTAAGACCTCGTATGGCACATAAACGAAGCAATTTCCTGAGCGGCAAGAAAATTGACCCAGCTCCGATTCATTCGAAGACCACTATTGCCGAACTCGTTGACGAAGCATTTCTCGCCTACAACGGAGCGCGATTACGTGAAGCGTGCCGGCTCTTTACAAAAAAAATGCTGGAGCCCGAGGTGACGGTGGGCGTTTCGCTCACCGGCGCTTTGACGCCGGCCGGTTTAGGCATTTCTTCGCTAATCCCACTGATTAAAGCCGGCTTCATCGATTGGATCATCTCCACGGGCGCAAATCTTTATCACGACACTCACTTTGGCATCGGCCTTTCCATGCACCAGGGAAATGCCCAGACGTCGGATATCGTTTTGCGTGAAGAAGAAGTGGTCCGCATCTACGATATCTTTTTTGACTACTCGGTGCTCTTAGATACCGACGCTTTTTTTCGCAAGATTATTGAAGCCGAAGAATTTCAGCGGTCCATGTCTACTGCAGAGTTTCATTATCTTTGCGGCCGCTACATTCATGAACGCGAACGAACGCTGGGTCTAAAAGAGAAGTCGCTGTTGGGCGTGGCGTATGAGTATGCTGTGCCGATTTACACTTCGTCTCCAGGAGACTCATCGATCGGAATGAATGTCGCAGCTAAAGCGCTCCAGGGATTTAAACTCGCATTCGATCCCTCGCTCGATGTTAATGAAACCGCAGCCATTGTCCTCGCGGCCAAACGCAACGCTGCCGGAAAGGGTAAAGGTCAGAAGACGCGCAAGGGACTATCAGGAGTTTTCATTCTTGGTGGTGGTTCGCCAAAAAACTTTATGCTGCAAACCGAACCCCAGATCCAGGAAGTGCTGGGGATCGATGAACGTGGCCACGATTATTTCCTGCAAATCACTGATGCGCGTCCTGACACGGGCGGACTTTCCGGCGCCACTCCCGGCGAAGCCGTATCCTGGGGCAAGGTCGATCCAGATCGCCTCCCGGACGCAGTGGTTTGCTACGTTGATTCAACAGTGGCGCTTCCGATCATTACGGCTTATGCTTTGGCCACGCATCGGCCGCGTAAACCGAAACGTCTTTATGATAGACGAGACGAGTTCATGAAATTGCTGGTTTCCGAGTACAAGAAATCCAAACGACGTTGAGGCCAACAATACTGACGAGCAAAGGCGACGAATGGAAACATGATTAATCCCACTATTTCCCTTCCGAAAACTTACGATTGCGACAAGTGTCCAGCCTATTGTTGTTCGATTTACGACCGCGTGCAGGTCACGAAACGCGATATTAAGCGTCTGGCAAGGCATTTCGGCGTCACCTTCGAAATGGCCCAGCAACGATTTACCCGCTTCTACAACAAAGAACGGGTGTTGCGTCGCAAGGCTGATCCGATATTTGGCCAGGCGTGCCGATTTCTTAACCCGGAGACGCGGAAGTGCACCATCTATCACGCGCGTCCCGCTGTCTGTCATGAATTCCCAACAACGAAGCGGTGCGCCTATTACGATCTGATTGAATTCGAACGTACGCAGCAGGACGACCCGGACGTAGTGCCACTGGTCAAAATCACATTTCGCGAGAACGCCAACTAGCAGGAAAAGCAATGCAAGACGTACTGTCTCGACTCATCGGCAAGAAAGTTGATCTCTATTGCGGAAGTGCGTCGAGCTTGCGGGGCGAAGTGATCAGAGTAGAGGGCCAGGTGCTTCACTTAAAGGATAAGGAGGAGAAGATCTGCTTTGTAGCGATTGAGAAGATTGTGGCTGTTTGGGAAGTAACTGACGACGATCACCAGGCAGGTTTCGTTTCGAATCGCTGATTTAAAAGTTAGATAGACAGACAAGAACGCCGGGCTGGTTGCAGCGCCGGCGTTTTGACTTGTAAGCGAGAATTGTTCGGCCGTTATTCAGCCGTGCTCAGCGTCGCAAGGGGCACACGCCGGAAGCCATCAACGCGCGACATCCAGTAATCATTGAACGGGGAATAAACTACGCCATGATGTCGCGAGGCATGATAGAAGCCGTTCGCATCAGCAACGATACCGATATGACGCAGGTTGCTGAAGAAAACCAAAGTACCAAACTTCACTTCTTCTTCAGGAGTCGCGGGAGTAAAACGTGTCCAAAGTGCACGAGCGCTACTGCGTTCAAAATTGATGCCGATTGACTGGAACGTGCTCCAAACGAATCCGGAGCAATCGAAGGCCGAGGGTCCTGTCGCTCCCCACGAATAACGAGCGCCCAGGCGCTGATCGATCGCCGCCAACATCAGCTGTTGAAATTTCGCCGAAGCAACAGGTGGCGCTGCTAATGATGCTGCCTTGAGATCCGCAGGCGATGCAACTGAAAGTACCACCGGATCGTCGTTTGCGGCGACGCGGTTTAGAGCTTGATCAGTTGAAGCAATTTGGCGTTGGCGTGTCTCGCCGGTTTGGGCAACAACCGCGATTGACAACATGCTGAGGGTCAAAGACGCAGCTATGGCGTAGGGAAACCAGTTTCGTAGGGTCATAGAAAGGGGAACTATCCTCTCCTAAGCTTTTCTTTCTTTACTGCTTGTTTCTTTACTGAAGTGAGGGGGCCACTACCTGAAAGCTAAGCGAGTGTAGCGGGCTGAGATAGATAGGACAAGAACCAATGTGACTGTTTCGTGACGAATCACAACAGCTTCGTCGCTTACGCACCGAAAGGGTTCAGGTCACCAGATGTAATGGAAAGGAATTGTCGAAGAATCGAGTGAGGATGTTTCACCACGGGACACAACGGTCAATGTGATGTCAAGAATACTACCTTCGGCTGCGGGAGACCTGCCGATAGAGAGTCAGGGCAAATAGGAGAGTGAGTCCCAGTGTCATTGGAAAAAAGTCGAACTTGAATTGTTTGTACAGAGAAGAGAAAGGGACAATAGCCGGCAATTCCCAAATGTGAGGTGCCTTAAGACGACTGGCCGGCGTGGTAGTTCAAGCCCACAGAGATTATCTTTTGCAGCAGCTGATCGTAAGGCAGCCCTGAATGCGCAGCTGAGTCGGCGAAGTCCTCGCCTTCGGCAATTTGCGGATTGGGATTCGCTTCGAGCAGGTAAAACTGGCCTTCTTCCGTCATCCGGTAATCCAAGCGCGCGTAACCACTAAGAAACAAGTAACGATAAATGCGCTTCGAGAGGCGCTCGAGGGTCTTATGTTGTTCTGGAGTAAGATCGGCAGCGCGGGTGGCCACTCCGACCCGTTCCTGGTACGTGGGATCCCATTTTACCTTCAAAGTGGCAATGTTTTCGGCACCTTCCGGCAGTTTCTCCATCACCAATTCCCACGGGGAATAGGTTTGAATGTTCTGGTTTCCAATCAGGCCGACGTAGATTTCGCGTCCCTTGATGTATTGCTCGGCGATGGCCGCAGTCTTATTTTGGCGATGAATGAACTCAACTCGTTGGATCAGCTTGTCGTCGTCGTGCACGATTGACGCTTGCGAGATACCGACCGAGCCTTCCTCACTAATTGACTTAACCAGCAAGGGGAACTTTAGCCGCTTCGGCCGCCGCACTTTGCGATTCAGCGGAAACACCGCAAAGCCAGGGACCTGAATGCGATGGTAAGCAAGAATGATCTTGGTCAGCGCTTTATCGTGGGCCATCGTCAACCCGCGCGGGTTGCATCCCGTGTAAGCCTGCTTCATTAATTCGAGGTAGCTGACGACGTGCTGATCGTAGAGTGGATAACCGTGAAACTCCTCGAGTAGATTGAACGCTACATGCGGCTTGTGCTCCATCAAGGCATTCCCGATCACGTTCAACTGGTTATACAAGCCAACGGGATAAACCTCGTGGCCCATCTTCTTCAAGGTGGAGATCACATCGAACTCAGTCTTGATCTCGATCTTGTCCTTCTCGCTGAGTCCATCCAATGAATCAGGCGGCACCAAATCCTCGTGCACCAACACGATGATGCGCAGCTTCTTTTTGGGTTCAAACGTCATACGGCGATGCGATGATAACCTGAATGAAGCACGTTCATTACCTGAACTGTCAAAACAATCATGACGCGACGTCGTGTTTCCCGCGGCGGGCTGGCTACTCGCAACTTCAAGTCTTTGCAGCGATCGATCATGTTGGCAAGCACGTGGTCGATTGTGTACTGATGGACTCCGGTCCCTTCAGCGACAATTTGACGTACTTCGCGGCGAACGGTCCGTAGAAAAGTCGCTGCGCTTAGTTTGCCCTTGTGACGAGGATCATCTG
>JBPCMI010000134.1:0-14062 GCA_051002415.1 Pyrinomonadaceae bacterium | reverse complement strand
TCCACGCCTCGGCGCGTATTTAACTCTTCCTGAGTGGCAATCTCGTCCACGGTATTTTTTTTCAGGAAGCCGCCAGCGCCGCAGTACGCACCCTCAGTGTTTTCCCGAAAAACTACAAAATCAACTTCCTCGATCTTTCGATCTCGAAGGGGCGTTAATCGCGCATCCAGCAAACGAACAGGACGTAGATTGATGTAGAGATCGAGGCCCCGCCTCATGCCCAACAGAATGTCTTCCGCGTGCTGGTTCGACGGCACGCGCGGATCGCCAAAGGCGCCGGCGAGAATCGCCTGGAATTCTTCGCTTAACACTTTGAGCGCGTCTTCGGGCAAGGTTACGCCGTCGCGCAGAAATCTCTCGGCGCCCCAATCGAAATCAACGAGCTCAAGCTCGACTTTGTGAGACTCGCGCAGTTGCTCCAGAACCTTGACGCCTTCGCGAGTTACTTCCGGACCGATTCCATCTCCTGGGATGACGGCAACTCTTTTCATTAGTTTCGTTACTTTTCCTTGCTCAACAATCTTTGTTCGATGCGAGGCAGGCTTGCTGAAACCACGTCGCCGACAATTTTCATACTCTTCGCCGAAACTTTATCAAGCGTGTCGTCGGCCCGGTGCCAATACGGATAACCGTTAAGCTGAATCAGATCGACCGAGGGTACGCCGGCTTTCAGAAACGGTTCATGATCGTCGCCTCCAACTCCTTCAGGACGATCCACGAAATATTTTCGATAACCCAGCTCGCGCGCCGTCTCCCAGACAATATCCTGAAGCCACTTGGTGCTGATGGTGTCGCGGCCGAGCTCGAGATTCTTGTATCCCATCATGTCGAGCAGAATCAGCGCTCGCACTCTCTGCAACTCATCTCCCTTACGCAGTTGATCCACAAACCGACGGCTACCATAGGTGTTATCAGGCGCGTCGGGTTTACCGCAATCGTCCCAGTTTTCACAGAACGCTTCTTCACCATCAAAAAACACCAGCCAGTAAGTCAGCTTTGGCTTAGTTCCGGCCAACACTCGACCCAGTTCCAGCAAAGTTCCTACCGAGGCTCCGGGATCGTTCGCGCCCACAAATTTCATGTCCTTGAAATATTTCGAGTCGTAATGGCTGGCGATGATGATCACATCCTTCGACTCGCCGGGAATCTCCGCGGTGATGTTCACCATCTTCTTTTCGCCCTGAGGCGTCGTTGCTGTGAACTCATCCGTCAGCACGCGGACGCTTGCTGACCTAAATTCGTTAATGAGGTACTCGCGTGTCTTGGCTAGCTCCGAGGAGCCTGGTGGACGCGGTCCGATCTCAATCTGTTTGCGCACATGCTCCAACGCACGGTCGCCGCTGAAGGCGACGGCAAGCGGCGGCGCCGGCGTAGGTGTGATTGAGGGCCGCTCCGAGATCTTGACACGTGGTTGAGGCGGCAACTCATTGCGTGGACAGCCGATGAAACAGAGTGAAGCAAGCACCAGCGAAATTGTCATGCCGGCCCGAGCGGTTAATAGCATCTGTTTACTTCCCCTGTTTCAGGATTATTTAGCGCCCCGGGCGGAAGCGAGCTTGGCACGCTCGGGCATGGGCGAGTTTTTGGCGGCCTGACGAGAGGCGCGGCGGCATTCAGAACAGAGACCGATGATCCGCAGCAGATGTTGTTGCACTTCAAACTTATGCTTCGCCGCCATCGCATCCTGAATTGCTTCCAGTTCGGCGGAAAAGAACTCAATGATCTTGCCGCAGGAAGAGCAAATCATATGGTCGTGATGTTGATGTTTGTAATTGTGTTCGTAATGAGCGCGTCCATCTCCAAAGCGGACCTCACGCGCGAGTCCCGCTTCGGTGAGCAGCTTCAAGGTGCGATAGACGGTAGTTTGGCCGACTGTGGGATCCTCATTCTTTACCAGGCGGTAGAGATCTTCGCTGGAGAGATGATCTTCCGTGCGGAGAAAGACGTCGAGAATGAGATCGCGTTGTGAGGTGCGCTTCAGGCCCTTCTTCTGAATGTGGTCGAGAAAGACTTGCTGCTCTTCAGTCATTTAATCCTGCGGCCGGCCCGGTTCTGATGCCGTCGATTCTACCATCAACGGGTGCCCGGTGTCGGGTTTCGTTAGTGGTTCAGTCTAAACGTTTCATTCACACCGGGCTTCAGCCCGGTGAAAGCGCTCCGCACGGTGCGTAACCGTTTCAACGGTTTCTCTTTTGTAAGCCGATCGGGAAACCGTTAAAACGGTTCCTGAGTATCGAAGCATCCAGGCACCGGGCTAAAGCCCCGGTGTGAATGAAAGCTTGGCAAGTCTAAACTGAACCAGTAGTCGGGTTTCAGTTGGCGGTTTTTCGGCGATCAGTTGCGGCTTGAAGTAAAACTCTTTTCATAAGCTTCTCCTGCCATTAGCTAGCTGATCATTTAGCCGAGTGTTACCGACGCTGATTTTAATTCGAGCAAAGCGCAACAAAGTTTCACGTCCTGCGTACCTACTCCCCAGTTCTGTGCGAAAAAACTTGATTTGGATTTAGACCACTCGCGACAGGTTCTTCACACTATGGACGCAATCGAGGTGACGGGACTCTCCCGCAGTTTCAAAAACGTGCAAGCGGTCGATAACATCTCCTTCACGGTAGCAGCCGGTGAGATATTTGGTTTCCTCGGCCATAACGGGGCGGGCAAGACAACTTCAATCAGAATGTTGACTGGCCAGCTGCGACCAACCGCAGGGCGGGCACGAGTCGTCGGTTGTGACGTGGTGATCGAGCGCGGCCGACTTAAACCGCTCATTGGAGTTGTTTCCGAGAACCAAAATCTCTACGAACGGATGTCCGGAAGAGAGAATCTGGCTTTTGCTGCGCGACTGTACGGCACTGGTAATCGGCGGATTGACGAAGCGCTGGATCAAGTGGGACTGGGCGATCGGGCGGGGGACAAGATTCAGCATTATTCAAATGGCATGAAGCAGCGGCTACTTATCGCCCGCGCCCTGCTCCATCAACCACAGATAATTTTCTTAGACGAACCAACCAGTGGTTTAGATCCGGTGGTTGGACGCGACATCCGTCGACTGGTCCTGGAGCTTTCTCGCCAGGGGGTAACTGTTTTTCTCACGACTCACTACATGGAGGAAGCAGACCAGCTTTGTGGTCGCGTTGCTTTCATTAGCGAGGGACGAATTGTCGCGCTCGATACACCTGACAATTTGAAAGTAGCGCACGGCAAAAAGGCCCTCGAGGTAAAACTTGATGATGGCCAGACTCTAAATATTGCTCTGGATGATCAAGATGCCGGAGAAAGGTTGGAGAAGCTGGTGACCTCCGGACAAATTCGAACGCTACACTCAGCCGAAGCCACGCTCGAGGAAGTATTCATTCAGATAACCGGAAGGAGGCTGTCAGAATGAATTCGAGAGTCGTCGCGGCGATTGCGCGGAAGGATATTGTAGATGCAATAAGGAATCGCTACCTCCTCGTTGCCTTAACGACCCCTCTGTTCGTGGCAATTCTTTTTCGTATCCTGCTGCCTGGTATCAGTAGCCTGAACACCATGACCCTCATGGTGGACGACCCGGGTGACTCACGTCTGGTTACTCAGTTGCGCGCTTCGCCTCAGATAAATCTGGTCAAAGCCGCTTCGACTGAGGGATTACCAAACCAAGTTGAGAATTCAGAAGCAGTTGCAGGGCTGGCTGTACCCGCAAACTTCAATGCGGATGTAGCGGCTGGAAAGCAGCCGGAGGTGACCGTCTACGTTAACAATAAGAAGAGCAGCATTCAGCAAGCTGTCTTAAAGCAAATGTTGGAACAACAGGTCCTGGCTTTGGTAGAGCCGATTCCAGCGAAGCTGAGTTGGATTGATGTTGGCAAAGAAGCGGGCGCTCAACCCCAGGCTGGATTCAATCTCAACACAATGCTTTTTCCGTTGCTCTTGTTGATTACCTTTGGCATGAGCGGCGCGCTGGTAGTGCCCTTGCTGCTGGTCGAAGAGAAAGAAAAGCGGACTCTGGATTTCTTATTGACGTCGCCTGCAAGTCTGGCTGAGATAGTTACGGGAAAAGCTTTGACGGGTGTGGTCTACAGCGCGCTGATTGCGGGAGTGTTGTTGGCTATTAACCATAAGCTGGTCGGGAACTGGCCCCTCACTCTGCTGGCTCTTTTAGCAGGGCTGCTCTTTGTTGTCGCGATTGGATTATTCATGGGAAGCCTTTTTCAGAACACCATGCAAGTCAACACGTGGGCCAGCATGGTGCTCATGGTTCTCTTGGCGCCCAGCTTCCCAACGCCTGGCCTGCCCGCCGCCCTGGAGACGGCGTCGCGTTTGATTCCCACCTATTATTTTGTCGAGGCGCTGAAGTTGTCGTTGGCCGGAACTGCATCGGCTAAGCTGTGGGGACACCTGGCAGTGGTCTTAGGCTGTACTGTGCTCGCGCTATTCGCAGCGACTTGGGGACTGCGCCGACAACGGAATTAGAGATAAGCAGGAAGAAATGAAGGGCGGCGTCGAATCGTGCCCAGGTGATCAGCGTGTGGTCCGATTGAAGGCCTCTGCAGGCTGGGGCTGACGCGGAGGCCCCGCTGCCTCAACAATCCAATTAGTAACCGTAGTAACCCAGGCCGGGTGACTGTTCAAAGACGGAATCAATCTTAATTCCTCTCCACCTGCCTCTACAAAGGTCTCACTTCCGCGAATTGCAATCTCTTCCAGCGTCTCGAGGCAATCGGCAACGAACGACGGACAGAACACCGCAACCTTTCTAACGCCATTGCGCGCCAGACTTCGTAACACTTCGTCCGTGGCCGGTCCGACCCATTCGGTACGCCCGAAGCGCGATTGAAAGGAAGTAGTACAAGACGACTCACTCAGCCCGAGTTGCTCCCTGATCGCTTCCGCCGTAGAGATGCATTGGGCGCGATAACAGTTCTGATTGACCTCAGAAATTTGCTGGCAACAATTTGGTGTGACCAGGCAATGTCGTTGGGACCGATCCAGTTTTTTTACGTGGCGCACCGGCACGCCATGGAAACTGAAGAGGATATGTCCTGGCCTGTCTCCATTGAAATGTTCTGTCACCCGCTGAGCGCAGGCGTTGATAAAGTTCGGATCAGCATAAAACGGCTGAAGAAAAGATAGTTTGTCCGCACAGCCAAGCTCGGCCGCGCGCTTTTTGGTCTCTACGACCGCTGTCTCGAAACTCGACTCGGCATACTGCGGATAGAGGGGCAGCACTATTATTCGCTCGACGTTTTTCGTGCACAGCTCCTCAAGAGCTGAAGCGATCGAAGGATTGCCATAACGCATCCCAAATTTCACCAGATATTGATCCCCAGTGCCAGACAATGCCGCGCTAACTTCACTCGTCAGTTGTTTGGTGTGCAGCAGCAGAGGTGGCCCGTCGGCCGAATGAATCTTTTGATATAGCTGTGCTGATTGTTTTTTGCGCCGCGGGACGATGGCAACGTTAACGAGAGGCCAGCGCAGCGCAGCAGGTATATCCAGAACATAACCATCCATCAGGAATTCGCGCAAGAATCTTCCTACGGCTTCGGGCGATGGTTCGTCAGGAGTACCCAGATTGATTAGTAAGACCCCGGTTCGTTTCATAATGTATTGCTAAATTTCCCTGCCACACTGGCGGCTCGCTCAACCATTCCGCTCAAACCGATCCGACCAAGATAATTGCCAACCAACCCGACTTCGCGCGGCAGTGCCGGAAGCGTTGTCAGAACACGCTCGAGTTCAGTTGAGTAGTGCGGTAAAGCTTCCGGCCAGCGTGTTAGATGCACGGCCAAGGCCTCTTCATGCCGGCCATACAAGTATTCGCGCTCGTGCGCAATCAATTGCTGCAGAGCGTTATCGTCTAACTGCAGCACATCTCGATCGAGCGCACCGCCAAGAATCCACGTCTCCGAATGTGCCGGGCCTCGATTATCAAAAATGCATGTGTTCAGCAGAACCCCGAGTGAGCGAAAGCCTTGTCCTCGAGGAAACAAACAACCAAACCCCAGAAGGTTTGCCGGTTGCGAAGAGTAAAAACAAGTTGCGGTTACAAGGGGCAGCATCTCGATCTTTTCGAGTTGCCGGCTAAGATCAGGCGCGATGTCACTGAGGTACTCCGCTGCGGCTCGGGCCGATGTGCAGACCACAGCCAGCTCGCCAGGTTGCATAACCGCCGTTTGATTGAGACTGATCTCGACGCCCACTTTTCGAAGATATGCGCAAAGCGCGTCGATGAGTTGTTGCATCCCTGCGGGCGGCGCGACCGTGCCTCTCAGCCGCGCGCGAGATGGCGGGCCAGTGTGCAGCTCTTCCGGAATAGCTGCTTTGCGAAAGATCAAACTGGCACTAAGTGCCTCGGGATCACCCGCATAGATTCCTCCCAGCGCCGGGGCCAGGAAATAATCTGTCGCCCCGGCGCCAATGGTGCGCTGCCCCCAGCCGGCAATGGTTTCAAATGATTGCGGCCGCAGACTTCGGGCATTCGTTGCGGTGCTGGAAATGAGGCGAAAGACCTCAGAGAGTTTCAGTGGCCAGCGGCGAGGACGATCACGATAAATAAAGCGAGCTCGTGCCGCGCGTCGTGTTCCTTGCAAAGGCACACCGATCTCGGAGCAGAGTGCTTCCAGGCGCCTAGAATTGCGCAAACCATTCGCCGCAGTCTCCACCAAGCCATGCGTCGTGCGGATCGTTCTGAGCATCCCGCCTGGTCGCGAACTAACATCGACGATGCGAACGCGACGACCCAACTTGACCAGATAGTATGCGGTCGTAAGACCTGAAAACCCGGCGCCAACAACTTGGATAGTTCGCATGATAAGGGTGCAGCAGTGCCGGGTGGGTCTTACAATGGTCGAATCAGAGCGCCTGCGAAAAGGTACGAGCTTGGGGCTGATGGTGACGCAAACGATAGTCAAAGAACATGCAGACATTTCGCAGGAATGGTTTGCCCTTCTCGGTCAGAGTTAGTTTGTTCTCATGTAGTTCCACCAAGCCGTCCTCAATTAGTGGAGCAAGAAATTCGTCTGCCTCGTCGCGCTGATCCGCCTGCAAGTCAACTGCGAAACGGGTCATGAATGTGAGAATCTGTTCGCGCAATCGCCGATCTTCGTCAGAAAGTAGATGTCCACGCAGCGTGGGAATTTCGCTCTGCTGAAGCCTGCGCTCGTACACGGGAAAAGCTTTCTCATTCTGATGAAAGCAAGTCGGTGTCTCTGAGATCGCACTCACTCCCAGGCCGAGCAGGACGCTCGTGCGTGCCTCGGCGTAGCCCATGAAGTTGCGGTGTAAATTTTTATTGAGCTGCGCTTCCGCCAACGCATCATGGGGCAGCGCAAAGTGATCCATCCCGATCTCCAGATAACCTGCGCTACCAAAGATCTCCCGCGCCAGTTCGTAGAGTCCACGCTTCTCGCCCGCCCTCGGTAAATCGTCGTCGCTGTAGCTTCGTTGCGCCGGCTTAATCCATGGCACGAGGGCGAAACTGTAGAGCGCGATCCGATCGGGTCGGAGCCCAATCGTTTGCTGCACGGTTTTTCGGAAGCTGTCTAATGTTTGGCGTGGCAGTCCATAGATCAAGTCGTAATTCACCGAGATGTAACCGAGTTCTCGCGCCGTCTCAGTGATCGATCTGGTGATTTCGTAAGGCTGCTCCCGATTGACGAGTCTTTGAACTTCCGCGTCGAAATCCTGCACTCCGAGTGAGATGCGTGTAAAGCCTAATGACCGAAGTGTTACTAACTGTTCGCGCGTCGTGTGGCGGGGATCGACTTCCAGTGAAGCTGCAAACTGATCCGTCGCCATTTGCGTGTCGGCCAAAATGGGCTCGAGCAGGCGCTGCAAGTTATCCGCAGAGAAAAATGTCGGCGTCCCGCCGCCCAGGTGTAACTGACGCAACGGACGTTCTCTTAAGCCGGGCACTTGAGTTCGGTAAAGATTCCATTCATTGAGTAGTAATCGCAGATAGTTTTCCTCCCTTCGATGGTCCCGAGTGATCACTGTGTTGCAAGCACAGAAAGTGCAGAGCGACTCGCAGAAAGGAAGGTGCAAATAAAGTGACCAAGCTCCTGCCTCGTCGTCGTAGGCGCCAGTCAGGTGCTCCAGCCATTGCTGGGTCGTAGGCGTCTCGGTCCAAAAAGGAACGGTGGGATAGCTGGTGTAGCGAGGGGCCGGCACGTCGTACTTAGCAAACAAATCGGTCATTGCAACACCTCCCTAACGGTGTCGACGAATAACCTCACATTCTCTTCAGGGGTGGTGGGCAGGACACCATGGCCCAAGCCACAAACCCAACCCGCTCGTCCGCTTCTCGCGAGCGGTCGAAGATAATCCAGTAAACGCTGCCGCAAATCGGCGCGCTTTAACGTCAATAAGGCGGGATTGAAGTTGCCCTGGATAAAACCGTGCGGAAAGATTTCGAAGGCGTCAGCCAAATCCCATTCATGATCCACAGCAACACCAGACCACCGAGCTGCGGTAAACAGTGGTTGGCGCAAGTGCGCGTGCTTTGTGCCTTTCGAGTAGTAGCCCAGTTGCGAGGGAAACCGTGCCGTGAGGAGTTCAAGTTGAGGTACAACCTCGGATCCAAAAGCCTCTGGTGACAAATTCCCTGCCGCCGTGTCGAACACCATCACCAGTTCTGCGCCACTGGCAAGTTGTAGTTCGATGTTACGAATCAACAAGGGGATCAGCCTTTCACAGAAGCGGGCGAACAAGGGCAGCTCATTAGTTGCGGCAAGCGCACGTTGATGACTACCGGCCACCGCATAAACGAAAAGAGTCCAGGGCCCACCCACGAAACCAATCAGGCTGCGATCCCGGGGCAAAAGATCGCGCGTCGCTCGTAAGGCCTCGCCTTGAAAAAGCAGGTACGGCCAAGCCCCTGCTACAGAGCGAAGACGCGCGAAGTTATGTTGGTTAAGCTGCCAACCAAGTTCCGGACCATGATCCGTGTACTGCAGACCCATTCCCAATGCTTCGAGCGGAAACAGCAGATCACTGAAGAAGATCGCCGCATCGAAGTCGAAATCGAGCACCGGACCGAGAGCAACTTCCGCAGCCAGTTCCGGTCTCTTGCACAGGTCCATGAAAGAATGTTGCCGGCGCAGGTTCTGGTAGTGCCGGTGATAACGGCCCGCTTGGCGCATTAACCAGATTGGCGGCGTTACCTGCTCACTGCGGGATAACGCGTTCTGAAAGCGTCGGCTTCCAATCTGGTTTTCTAATGCCGTTGCTAGCATTCGAATTTCCGGACTAAAGTCTCACTCCGCGTCACCGCACCACTGATAGCCAATACCGCGTACGGAGCGAATGTATTTGCTGTGCGTATCGTCCAGCGACTGACGTAGACGTACGATCATATTGTCGATGGTGCGTTGATTGGGAAGCTTGTCTTCCCCCCAGACGACATCGAGGACTTGGTTGCGGCTGATCACGCGCGGTGCATTCGTGATTAAGAGCTGCAGCAAATCGAAATCGTGCACTGCCGGATATTCACGTTGACCGTCCGGTTGCACGATCGCGCGGCTGCCCAACTCGATCAGGCGACCGTTGCAGCTTACTTGACGGCGTACTGAATGGTTATCCAGTACGTGTTTGACGCGGAGCAGCAACTCGCGCAAATGGAACGGCTTCGGGATGAATTCCTCGGCGCCAATCTCGAAGCCCTTGAGACGATGCTCAGCCGTACCAAGTGCGGTGAGGAACATCAAAGGCAACGGCGTCCGGTCTTTTATATGCCGTGCCAGATCGAAACCGGACCCATCGGGCAAGCCAATATCGAGAATGACCAGATCCCACATCCCTTCATCCAGTTTCTTCAGAGCACGCTGCTGGGTTTCGACCCACGACACCTCGTAGCTCTCGCGCGACAAGCGTTCGCAGAGGGTCGCACCCAGTGATCGATCATCTTCAACGAGCAATAGCCGCTTCAAAGTTCGCCTCCAACCGTCTTGGGCAGTCCTCGGTTAGTGAGCTCACAAGGAAAACTCAACTCGGCTACAAAGCCGCCAGTCTCACTAGGATGAAACGAAAGCATGCTGTTCATTCGCTTCAAAAGTTGCCGCGCAATGTAGAGCCCAACGCCCGTCCCACTATTTCGCGCATGCCGCACAAACAGTTTGCCGAGCTGATCGAAGTTTCCTGTGAAGCCACGGCCGTTGTCAGCGACGCTAACGCTCAGTCGTCCTTTTGGATCTTTATCGATTTCAAAACTGACGCGCGTCGCTTGGCCGTGATTGACAGCGTTCTGAATTAGATTCACCAGCACACTTTCGAGCGCTCGCACATCCGCATGAACTACTCCGTCGCCTCGTTGGGTGATCGTAAGATCCGGCCAGTGATGTCGCAGTGCTTCAATCAAATGACTCAGACTTACCGACTCCATAAAAAGCTTGCCGCTCGGAAGATTGACGAGAAACAGTGAGTTTTCCAGCTGTAACTGCAAGCGCAGCGTGTCACTGAGCAATCGATCCAATAACGGATTGGGCTCATTAGCTGAGTCTTCGCGCAAACTTTCGGCCTGCAAACGCAAGCTGGCCAAGGCGGTCTTCGCATCATGGGTGAAGGCTGCAAAAAACTCTTCCACTTGAGCGTGTCGCTTTTGCTCTCGGCGTGCGTAATAGAAAAGCGCGACGCCAGCGCCAATTAGCAACACGATCAAAACGCCGCCTTCCCAGATCAGCATCCTGTAATGATCCTGGAAGTCGACTGCGCCCTCGAGCTGAACCTCCTTAAGTCGATCGAGTTGCTGCAAGCCAAAGATCAGCCACCACCCGGCAAGTGTTACCGTGAATAACACCCAGAGGGCCACGAGGGAAATAACAATTCGATTGTGCTTTCGCTTAATCAAAAGTATTTGAGTGAAAACTCCCTCCGCTCCGCGCTCCAGAACTTCCTGATGCGGCTGCCTCAACCGCTGCCACAATCGCACCGTGCGCTTGCTCCAACAATTCGTCCGAGTGCGCCAGCGACATGAAACAAACTTCATGACCGCTCGGTGGCAGATAGACGCCACCCGCAAGCGCGGCATGAAACACTTGCGCAAACTTCTGCGCGTGATTGCGTGGTATTTGCTCCAGACGTCGAATGATGCCCTCAGCTTTTAGATGCAGCCAAAAAATTGAAGCCGCGCGTGTAAGCTGAAATGGCAGGCCGCCTTGTTCCAGATCCCGATTGATTTGGTCACAGAAATTCGCCGTCTTCGATTCCAGTTGCGCATACGCTTTGACGCGTTCGATCTTTTGCAGCGTCGCCAGCCCGGCGCGCATGCCCACTGGATTAGCGCTTAACGTTCCCGCCTGGTAGACCGGCCCTGCTGGCGCCACCCATTCCATCAGGTCAGCTCTGCCGCCGTAGCATCCGACCGGGAACCCTCCGCCAATGACTTTACCGTAACAAACAAGGTCGGGTTGGAGCTCAAGTACTTCCGCCATGCCGCCGAGGGCGACACGGAAGCCGGATATCACTTCGTCAAAGATCACCAGGCTGCCGTGCTCGTGCGCAAGCTTAACTACTTCTGCGATGAACTCACGACGCTGAATCAGCAACCCGTAATTAGCCGGCTGTGGTTCCAGGATCACTGCCGCGATGTCCGCGCCATGCTGATCAAAGATCGCGCGCACGGCTTCTTCATCGTCAAGCGCGGCAACAAGCGTTTCCCCAGCGACTGCTGCAGAAACTCCTGCGCTTGAACTCGCCGACAACCCCGCAAGGCCGCTTCCGGCTTTTACAAGCAATGAATCAACGTGACCGTGATAGCAGCCTTCAAACTTGAGAATCTTCTGCCGGTTAGTGGCTGCGCGCGCGACCCGCAAAGCACTCATCACGGCTTCTGTTCCTGAGGAAACAAAACGCAGCATCTCCATCCACGGCAGCCGCGAGGTAATCCATTCCGCCAACTCAAGCGAGTATGGTTCGCACGCGCCAAATGTCCACGCGGTCGCTACCGCTTCTTCCACTGCGGCGCTCACCTCCGGATCGCGATGCCCGAGCATTAAAGGCCCGAAGCTTTGACAGAAGTCGATGTATTCTCGCCCATCCACGGAAGTCATTGTGGCGCCTTGCGCGCTGCGAAAGAAAACTGGTTCGCCGCCAACGCCCTTGAAGGCCCGGACTGGGCTGTGGACACCACCGGGAGAGAGACGTATGGCTCGCGCAAAATATTTCGCCGACAGATCTTTAGCCGCTAAACCTGTCTGTGAAGACATATTTAATTCCCGATACCAAGTTCCCGCGCATAGCGAGCTCCATAAGTAATAATGAACTGAGCTTGCGCGCGCTTGAAGACGTGCCAGGTCTCCAACAAAGCTTGTTCGAAATTAATGAATCCATTTTCAGCCAACAACGCCAGCGCAGCATATTCCCCACTGACCTGATAGGCTCCAACGCGCCGCCCAGTTTGCTCTTGAATAGGCCCGATCAGATCTAGCGAAGTCATTCCCGGCTTGACCATCAGCAAATCCGCTCCTTCTTCCGAGCAGCGCCGGCTTGCCGCGATCGCCTCGCCGCGACTGCGCACATCGAGTTGGTAATGTCGCCGATCGCCAAATTGTGGCGCCGAATCAGCAGCATTTCGAAACGGGCCATAAAAATTGCTGGCGAACTTTGTGCTGTAACTCATCACCGGTACTAAATCTAAATGTCGCTCGTCGAGGGCAGCACGAATCTGCGCCACGCGACCATCCATCATATCGCTGGGACTGATTCCATCTGCTCCGGCTTCGGCAAAAGCGAGAGCAGCACTGGACAGCTCAGCTAAGGTTGCGCTGTGATCTATACGCGCACCATCCAGCACTGCACAATGTCCGTGACTCGTGTAAGAGCAGAGACAGGTATCGATCCATAAACACAAGCTGTCGCCAAATTGGCGACGAATCTCGCCGATTGCGGCAACTGTGAACTGATGCTTGAAACCCTTTTCTTTTTTTTGACCCGGCACGGGAAAAAGGAGAAATTGCGTCACCCCCGCAGCCAGGTCGAGTTCAATTTGTCGCAGCAGTGACGTCGCGCTGTGACGAACGTTACCGCGCAATCCGGCGACTGGCTCTTCGTGCTCCAGGCCTTCAACAGCAAACAAAGGTTGAATTAACTGCGCTCGAGTGAATTCCGTTTCGGCACACAAGTCGCGCAGATGACGCGTTGCACGAAGCCGCATCAGACGCTTCATGAGAGGCCCATCTCCTTCAGCCATTGCGCGTGACTAAGAAAAATGAATGGCTGCACACCATTTCTCCCGAGAATGCGTTGAGTGTTGCCCGGCCCACAGAAGTGCGTCATCTGTTTCAACCAGGGATTCAACTCTAATGCCCGTTCGAAGCCCGAACCGCTCGTCCAAAAAAAATGAGTCTTATTCTTAAGTTGCGGAGCAGCTTGCTTTGGAATCAAACGATACGTCGCCAAAGTCTGCATGCCATTGTCAGAGTAACCATCAGCATGAGTGAATTTGAACCAGTCACGTTGGGAACCTGAAAGGTTATCAATCTCCGGATCCTCCTGTTCGCCCAAACTCTCAGCACACCCATTTGCCCACACGCCGCGTTGGGCCAGCCGGCGCCATGTTTTCACTCCACTAACCCAGACGATCTGCGACGCTGAAATCCCCAGGTTAGCGGGCAGGGCCTCTGCTTTTGATATCCAAAACGCCGCTGGTTTGACAGGCATTGTCACTGGAATACTCTCGCGTGCGAACCAATCTGCCTCTGAAGCTTCCAGTGGCCACATCTTTTCGCGGAAAACCTTGGGTGGCTGCGAGCCAGACGCGTAGAGCGAATAACTACTTAAAACCGCTCCGTCTTCGGCTAACCCGCGCAAAGACGTGATTTCGCCATACGTTCGATGCAACACGCTAACGCCAATCTTCTGATGACAACCCCCTCCAAACGCGCTGAGAATCTCGCGCTCGCGCATCACTGTCTGAAATGTCTGGGCGCAGTTAATCGTAGCAAGCAGATCATGCAAATCCTTGCGTGTACGTTTTGACTCGATTGCCAGTGCGCCCTGACCCGGAGCTGCGGGATTGGCGCTTAACGGAAGGACCATCCAGCGGCACCCTGATAATGCCCGGCGCATATAGGCGCTGGTGTCGGCGAAC
>JBPCMI010000133.1:0-9029 GCA_051002415.1 Pyrinomonadaceae bacterium | reverse complement strand
GCTCACGCCCCAGGCTTTATGCTTCCACCTGCTTCGCAGGTTTTACAGTATGAATTTTTCCAAGCGGGTTTCCCAACTAAATGACCTCCCAGACAATAGCCAGGGTCGCTATGTTCTTTACTGGATGCAGATGTTCAAGCGCGTCGAAGATAACGACGCGCTCAACTTTGCTATCCAACAGGCGAATGAGCGAGATCTGCCGCTAGTGGTTTATGAGGGCCTGAAGTTTTACTATCCCTGGGCCAACGATCGCATCCACACTTTCATTCTCGAAGGGGTAGCGGAAAAGCGTGTTGAATTTAAGCGCCTCGGCATTCGCTATGTTTTTTACCTGCAGCGTGATGAACGCGACCCCCGCGACACAGTGGCGCGCCTTGCCAGCGATGCCGCCCTGCTCATCACTGACGACTATCCCTGCTTCATCATTCCCGAACATAACCAGCGCATTGTTGAGCAGGTAAACATTCCGGTTTTTGCGGTCGATGCCAACGGCGTCATTCCGCTCAGCTGTTACACGAAAGAAGAGTACGCCGCTTACACAATCCGGCCGAAGATCAAGAAACTGTTGCCTGAATATTTAGGACGTTCTCCGCTGCCCGGATTGCAAAGGCAAGATAAGGATTTCAAAGTTGATTGTCCGGAAACTGAGGTGTCGGAGCAAAACATTCCCGAGCTGGTGTCGCAATGTGCCATCGATCACTCGGTTGCTCCCTCCCGGCATTACAAAGGTGGGACAAACGCCGCGCGCCGGCGTCTCAACCATTTCGTCACAAAAATCCTGCCGCGATACGACCAGATTCGGAGCAAGCCGGATCTTGACGGCAGTTCAAGACTCAGCGCCTACCTGCATTTCGGTTTCATTTCGATTCAGGAAATCGCCGCGGCCGTAAAGAAAGCGAAAGCTCCAGGCGCAGCAAAAGCGGCGTTTTTAGAAGAAGCGATTGTGCGGCGCGAACTCTCTTTCAATTTCACCCGGTTCAATCCGGACTACAACTCGATCGCCTCTTTGCCGGCGTGGGTGCAGCAAACAATGCGTGATCACATAGACGACCCGCGTCCTGATTTGCTGGAGCCGGAACAGATCGAAGGTGCGGAAACGCCGGATGAACTTTGGAATGCCGCACAGCGTGAGTTGCTGCTGAGCGGCGAAATGCACAATTACGTGCGGATGCTTTGGGGTAAGCGAGTGCTTGAGTGGCAACCGAATTACGAGTCCGCCTTTGCCCTGCTGGAGCACCTGAATAACAAGTACGCGCTCGATGGCCGCGACCCCAACTCCTATGCAGGCATTCTCTGGTGCTTTGGGAAACACGATCGGCCGTGGTTTGAGCGGCCAATTTTCGGCAAGATTCGTTATATGACTTCGAACAGTACCGGCAAAAAGTTCGATGCCGCGGAATATATTCGTTGGACTAAGACGCTGGCTTCGGAGAAATCTGAGCATGCCACCGCCGGAGCTGGTGGCGCCCGAGGAAAACTGGCGCAGCTCGATTTGCTGGAGCGATAAGTTGGCGAGTATTCTTAAGAAAGAGAAGGACGCCAATAACAAACTACCCGGTCAGCGCGTTTGAAAAAAGTGGCGCGGTCTTATTCACACCGGGCTTTAGCCCGGTGGCAGTAAGCCTTTTGGGCGGGAAACCGTTTAAACGTTGTCCGTTTGATGGCATGAGCGACACCGCTAAAGCGCGGTGAGAATGATAGGTTCAACTTTTGGCTTCCACAGTTCCTAAACATCAGACTGCCTATACATCGTCGCTAGCGCAGCTGTATCGTCAGGTCCGGGCCCGCACGATGCAAATCGTGGCGCCCTTGGAGATTGAAGACTATGTGATTCAGACGGCGGAATACATGAGCCCGCCGCGCTGGCACATCGGCCACACCTCCTGGTTTTTCGAGACGCTCTTACAGCAGTACAAACCAGGTTACGAAGTTTACTCGCCGCAGTTTCTCTTCTACTTCAACTCTTACTACGAAGGGTTTGGCGCCCGCATTGAGCGGCCCAAGCGCGGGACGAAGTCGCGGCCCACGGTTAAGGAAACTGTCGCGTATCGACAACGTATCGATGAGTTATTGCTCGAGTTTCTCCCCAGCTTGGCAGCACACCCGGACGCCGCCACCATTCGCTCACTCGTCCGGCTTGGGCTCGAGCATGAGATGCAGCATCAGGAACTTCTGGTTTACGACATCAAGCACTTGCTGTGCGACCAGTATGACGCTCCCAGACAAGCTCCTCCCGAGTCTTTGATCAAAGTCGAAGGCATGGCGGAATTTGCCGGCGGACTCTTTTGGCTGGGATCCGACGAACAAGTCCAAAGTCCAATGTCTAAAGTCCAAGGTCCTGGCTTTCCTACTTTCGCCTTCGATAATGAGAAGCCTGCGCATCAGGTTTTCCTCCAGGACTTCGCCCTTGATCGCGCGCTCGTCAGTAATGCTGATTATCTCGAGTTCATGCGGAGTGGCGGCTACGACGATTATCGCTGGTGGTTTTCGGAAGGTTGGGAGGCGGTTAACAAGGAGCAATGGAAAGCGCCGCTCTACTGGGAGATGCATGATCGGGAGTGGCTCATTCGTGATTTCTCCGGCTTGCATAGTGCGGCAGAAAAAGGAAAGGAGCCGGTCTCGCACGTGAGTTTCTTCGAAGCCTCGGCTTACGCGAAGTGGGCAGGGAAGCGTTTGCCGACCGAAGCAGAATGGGAGAAAGCAGCGCGTGACGCAGGGACAAGGGGAGGCGGAAACGGGGAGACGGGGAGACGGGTTGAAGGAGAAGCGCCGTCTGATCGATTGTTAGCGTTTCCCTGGGGCAATGAACCGGCGACCAGCAATCGCGCAAACTTGCTGGAGAACTCGTGCTGGACTGTGTCGCCCATTGGTGCGTTTCCGCAAGGCGCGAACTCTGCAGGCTGTCATCAATTGATTGGCGACGTCTGGGAATGGACGACGTCCGATTACGTACCTTATCCCGGATTCAAATCGGAGTTTGATGAGTACAACGATAAGTGGTTCGTAAACCAAAAGGTACTACGCGGGGGTTCGTTCGCGACGCCGCAAGTTCATATTCGTTCTACCTACCGTAACTTTTTCCACGCGCACGAACGCTGGATGGTCTCCGGCTTTCGCTGCGCGAAAGATTTGTGATTGAAGAACTAGAACGCCATCATGCCTACCCCCGAAGACACAGCCTCCCGCACCGCGGTCAAGGACTTTTTGCTCGCCGAATATCAGAACGCCGCTGACTCGTTTTGGAAAAATGAACAGACAGGCGAAACAAGAGTTAACTGGTTCATTGGAATTGTTACCGCAGCAGTGGGCGGCCTGTTCGGGTTGACGACGGCTGAGCATCGCCCGCATGGCGAACCGTTACGCTTAATCTATCTCGCCGCCTTATTCGCGTTACTTTCGTTCGGACTCGTCACTCTACTTAGAATTATAAAACGCAATGAAACCACCGACGGCTACAAGCAGGACGCGAGGAGAATCCGCCGGTTGTTTGCCCAGTCGTTAGACGACGCCGGAGTGCTGCGTAACTATGGTTCATTCGGCGATAGTAATGAGCCAAAAGAAACGCTCAGAAAGCTTGGCGGACTCTCGCATACGGTTTCTACCATCAATAGCTTGCTGCTTGCGGCAATCGCCGCCGCCGCCGTCTATCCGTTTGGAGTTAGCGACGCGAGTGAACGTGCCAGGGAAATCCTGCTGACGTATCGAATCCCACCTTTGGTGTTTGCTCTGGCGTTTCTTGGTCAATACCTTCTGATCAGACGAGCGGAGACAAAATCAAAAATACGATTGCGTCCGACAACGCACGCCGGTGGCATAGTATTTAGCGACGACAAGAAAAAGGTGAAGTACCTGCTAGTGCGTCCGAGCGAAAAAAAGCCGGGTAAGGATGAATGGCTCTTCCCGAAAGGCCATATTGATGAGGGAGAAACGCAATGGGAAGCCGCAGTCCGGGAGGTTCAGGAAGAAGCGGGTGTTGTGGGACATTTGATTTGTCCCGTAGGCTCGGATTCATACGAGCTGAAAGGGAAACAACTAAAAGTAAAGTTTTACTTGTTACGCTCCGAGGCGGAAGTACCACGCATAGAGGACCGGGAAATAGCCTGGATGGGCTTTATACACGCCTTATTTAATCTTTCTTATCTTGGCAGCAAGCACCTCTTGATCAAGGCTGAGCTAAAGCGCCTTAAAGTAACGTTCCGTCAGGGGTAATGACAATCTTTAGCGACATTGAAGTGCGCGTCTTGGGTGCGCTTGTTGAGAAACAAGTAACTACGCCTGAATACTATCCGCTCACTTTAAATGCCCTCACTCTCGCATGCAATCAGAAGAACAATCGCCATCCCGTCTCGAGCTATTCCGAAATTGAAGTAGCAAACGCGCTGGAAACTCTACGCGAAAAGAACCTAACTTATGTCTTTCATGGCAGCACAAGTCGAGTTCCAAAATACAAACATGTGGTGCCCGAGGTAATGCATCTCAATCCGGCGGAAACCGCGCTGATATGCGCTCTGATGCTGCGGGGTCCGCAAACCCTCGGAGAACTGCGCAGCAACGCCGGCCGACTTCATGAGTTTTCGGGTTTGGATGAAGTCGATGAGACCTTGAATGGCCTGGCAGTGCGCGAGCCGGAACCGCTCGTGGTTCGATTGCAGCGACAGCCTGGACAAAAAGAAGCCCGCGTAGCCCATCTGCTATCCGGCGATCCACCCGAGGAGTTAATTTCTGAAACTTCGATACCCCGTACTTCCTCCCGCCAGAACGACCGCGAACGGATTGAAAGTTTGGAACAATCTGTCGCGGCGTTAACCGCAGAAGTCAAAAACCTGCAGCAGCAATTTAGCGAGTTTAAGAAGCAGTTCGACTAGTCAGATGTCAGATTTCAGATGTTTAGTGGTCAGTTGTCAGTAGTCAGTTGGCAGTCGTCAGTCGGTCCGTGTAGTGCCAACCGACTTCTGACCCCTGACAACTGACTAATCATTTAAAGGATCTCGCGGAAACGTTTAATAGAAGTTAGAACGGTGCCGTTGCAGGAACGATACTCTACCTGGTTGCTCACCGCTCGCGGTATCTCAGAACAGTTTTTCTATACTTTTCAGCTATCTCGAAGGAGAAGTCCTGATGAAGAGCACTTTCAAATCAGATCATCCGGTAACGAATGAAGCGGCCAAAGCAGCCACCGGTAAGACACTCGATCAGTGGTTTGCCGAACTGGACAAGGCTGACGGTCTGAAGCTCGGTCGTCGCGAGATCAACAACCGGCTCTATGAACAGAAACTGGATCCCTGGTGGTGCGCGACGATCGCCGTGGAATACGAAAAGCATTACGACGTCCGTAAGAAAGACGGCTTGTTCGAAGGTTATTTCATTTGTGCCACCAAGACGATTGCGGCCCCGATTGCTGAGGTTTACAAGTTCTGGTCGAATGGTGCGGAGCTGAGCAAATGGTTTGGAGCCACCAAAGCCGATGTCAAAGATGGCGGGACTTTTGCGAGCAAAGACGGAGATAAGGGCACATTTCTCCGCGTGCGCCAAAACAAAGACCTCCGCATGACGTTCGAAACCGGGGGTTCTTCCGCGCCCACGCAAGTCGATGTGCAGTTTCAGGACAAAGGCAAGGGTAAGACCGCCTTGTTCGTCAATCATTCACGGATTCAAACACGTGATGAGGCTGATGGACTGCGCGCGGCCTGGGGGCAGGCCCTGGATCAATTAAAGACAACGTGTGAAACCTAACTGTTGGCGCCTGCCTTCTGGCGGCTGCTCGCGCCTACTGTCCGCTGGCCCACATCTAGGCCGTTGTTTCACCTATGCAAGAAGAGCGAACTTTTGTATAATCTCGCTTCCCATGAACACGGAAATTTTTCACCCAGCCGTCGCGAGTTGGTTTAGTAAAACCTTCCCCGCTGCCACTGCGCCCCAACAACTTGCCTGGCCTTCCATCAAAGCACATCGGGATACGCTGATCGCCGCTCCAACGGGTTCCGGCAAAACCCTGGCAGCGTTTTTGGCGGCGATTGATGATTTAGTGCGACTGGGAGTTGCCGGCGAGCTCGACGATACGACTCACGTTGTTTACGTCTCTCCGCTGAAAGCCCTCAGCAACGACATTCAACGCAATCTCCAAATTCCCCTTGAGGGAATTCAAGAGGAGTTGCGCGCCCTCGGATTGCCGGAGATCAACATTCGCACGCTCGTGCGCACTGGCGACACGCCCGCGGCCGAGCGCACCGCGATGGTCAAGCGGCCGCCGCACATCGTTGTTACTACACCGGAGTCGCTCTACATCCTGCTGACCAGCGAGGGTGGACGCCGCGTGTTGCAAACGGCGCGGACACTGATCCTCGATGAAATTCACGCCGTGGTCGGAGACAAGCGTGGCTCTCACCTGGCGCTTTCCGTCGAGCGCCTGGGGAATCACATTTCGCGACACGAGGCGGAGAACTCGAAACCCGAAACTCGTAGCTCGAAACTGGTTCGCATCGGTTTGTCTGCAACCCAAAGTCCGATTGAAGAGGTAGCGCGGTTTCTCGTCGGCACAGAGAAAGTTAAGAGTGACGGCAAGCCAGACTGCACCATTGTCGACACCGGGCACGCGCGCCAACTCGATATTGCTATCGAAGTTCCCGAGTCGCCTCTGCAGGCTGTTATGTCGGGAGAAGTCTGGGAAGAGATCTACGACCGACTAGCCGAGCTGATTCGCCAGCACAAAACCACCCTCGTTTTCGTCAACACCCGTCGCCTCGTGGAACGTGTCTCGCGACATTTGGGAGAGCGGCTCGGCGACGAAAATATCGCGGCTCACCATGGAAGCCTTGCTCGGGAGGTGCGTCTCTCCGCCGAGCAGCGACTCAAATCGGGCGAGCTCAGCGCCCTGGTGGCTACCGCGTCGCTGGAACTGGGAATCGATATTGGTGATGTGAACCTGGTCTGCCAAATCGGCGCGACGCGTTCGATTGCCAGTTGTCTACAGCGAGTGGGGCGGTCGAACCACACCGTAGCCGGTTTCCCAAAAGGCAGAATCTTTCCGCTTTCGCGCGACGAACTGGTTGAGTGCGCATCATTGCTGGATGCGGTGCGTCGTGGCGAGCTCGATCGCCTCTCAATTCCAGAACAGCCGCTCGATATCCTGGCCCAACAGATTGTCGCCATGGTTGCCGCGGAGGAGTGGGGTGAAGACGAGCTCTATGCGATGGTGCGCAACGCCTATCCCTATCGAAACCTCGAGCGCAAAGACTTCGACGAAATCATCAAGATGTTGGCCGAGGGGTTCTCCACAAAAAGGGGACGGCGGTCTGCCTACATTCATCACGATGCGGTGAACCAGCGGCTGCGCGGCAGGCGCGGCGCGCGCTTAACAGCGATAACCTCGGGCGGCGCAATTCCGGACACCGCTGACTATGCTGTCGTTCTTGAGCCGAGCGGGTTAGTAGTCGGGTCAGTGAATGAAGACTTCGCGATTGAAAGTTTGCAGGGCGATATTTTTCAACTTGGCAACACTTCGTGGCGAGTCTTGCGCGTAGAGCAGGGAAAAGTGCGAGTTGAAGATGCGGCTGGACAACCGCCCTCAATTCCATTTTGGTTAGGCGAAGCCCCGGCGCGAACGCATGAGCTCTCTTATGCGGTCTCGCGTCTGCGAAAAGAAGTCACTGACCGCGTGATCGTCAGCGAACGTCCTATGGATTCTGGTGTCGCCAGAGTGCTTGCTAACCCGCCCGCTACCGCAGGAGGTACTGACCTCACTGCTCAGGCGCCAACTTTCATTCGTGCCGATCCGGAGCTCAGCGACAGCGATGGTAATGAGGTCAGTACCCCTCGCGGTAGCGAGGGGGTTGTTGAGCCTCTCCATCCGGAGTCCACTGGTCCGTCATTCAATCTCGAGCCGGCCGTCAACTACCTGACTGACGAAGTGGGTATCGTGCGCGCGGCTGCGGAACAACTCGTGGAGTATCTCGCCGCTGCAAAGGCGGCGTTAGGCGTAATGCCATCTCACGAGAATCTTGTGCTCGAAAGGTTCTTCGATGATAGCGGCAGTATGCAGCTTGTGCTGCACTCGCCCTTTGGCAGCCGGCTTAATCGCGCCTGGGGTCTGGCACTGCGAAAACGATTTTGCCGGAAGTTCAATTTCGAATTGCAGGCTGCCGCCACCGAAGACGCGATCATCCTGTCGCTTGGTCCGACGCACAGTTTTCCGCTCGATGAAGTATTCCACTATCTGAGTTCCAAGACGGTACGCGACGTGTTGTGCCAGGCGTTGCTCGATGCGCCGATGTGGAATATTCGTTGGCGCTGGAATGTCACGAGGGCACTCGCTGTCCTCCGGCGCCTCGGCGGCAAAAAGATTCCACCGCAATTGCAACGAATGGATGCTGAAGACTTGTTGACGGCACTCTTTCCGGATCAAGTTGCATGCGCGGAGAATCTCACCGGCCAGCGCGAAATTCCCGAACATCCTTTGGTTCGTCAAACCGTTCGTGACTGTCTCGAAGAAGCGATGGATGTGGACAGCCTCATCGTTCTGTTGCAGTCGATCGAGCGCAATGAAAAGAACCTGATCGCGCGAGATCTGCTTGAACCATCACCACTCGCTGCTGAGATTCTGAATGCGCGGCCTTATGCGTATCTCGACGACGCTCCTCTTGAAGAGCGGCGTACGCGTGCCGTGTTCCAGCGGCGCTGGCTCGATCCGGAAAAGGCCGCCGACATTGGACGTCTGGATCAGTCGGCTATCGATCGCGTTCGTGAAGAAGTTTGGCCGGAGCCGCGAAATCCCGACGAGCTGCACGACGCCCTGGTTGAATTGGGTTTTATTACAGAGGCGGAGGGTCTGTTGGGTCACTTCGCAGTCGACGAAGACGCTGATGCTGATGATGCATCTGAGGCCACGCCGGAATGGAAATCTTTGTTGGAGTCGTTGGCAATTGAGCGACGCGCGGCTGTGCTGACAGTGGGGATCACGGGCGCAGATGGGATCGCGGGCGTCTCGCCCGCAATGAGCGCGAAGCGCGAAGAATTCAGAGATACCTCATTGG
>JBPCMI010000132.1:0-13772 GCA_051002415.1 Pyrinomonadaceae bacterium | reverse complement strand
CATCTCGGCGCTCCGCCCTGCGTCTCCCCCGGCGCCCTTCGCGTGACCACCTTCGTCCTGATCGCTGATGCCATGTGGCGGTGCGTCGGTCGCCGTGGCCGCCGTGTCAGCTGCTTGCTGCGGGTCTCTCTTACGATCAGCAGCCATTACTAGGTTTTTGAAATACCAGAGGATTCCGACCGAAATGACCATTCCGAAAGCCGCGACCGCAAATGCAGGGTGGAACCCGAACTTTGCACGAACGATCTCCATCACGATGGGGGCGAGAAACGCACCGACGTTTATGCCCATATAAAAAATGTTGTAAGCGCGGTCCTTGAGGTGACTGCCTTCGGGATAAAGATTGCCGACCATCGTCGAGACGTTCGGTTTGAAGAAGCCGTTTCCAATAACGAGGCATGTCAGCGCTGCGTAAACCGCCCAGAGCTTCGGAATCGACAGCAATCCGTGACCGGCCATGAAGAAGAAACCTCCGATCATGACGGCCTTGCGATAACCGGTAATCTTGTCCGCAATCAACCCACCGATCAGGGGGCTTAGGTAAACGAACATCAGGTAATTCGAATATAACGACGTTGCCTCGGCGGCGGTCCACCCGAATCCTTCTGTCGAGTGACGAAGATAAAGCGTAAAGAGAGCCAGCATCGAATAGAAGCTGAAGCGCTCCCACATCTCTGTGGCAAAGAGGACGTAAAGGCCCTTGGGATGTTTTCCAGAAACCTCGGCGGCATTCATGGTGGTTGCCCTAGCCATAGTTCTAGCTCTCCTGGAGGTCAGACTTAAAAACAATTACGGGGAGTTGCACGGGGAATATGGGAAGCATTCAGCCAAAATGTAGCTGGAGTGTCAAGAGGTTTGGGCCAGCGTGGAGGTGGTGGGGTGTCTGTTCTCTGGACGGCATTGAGCTTCGGTCCAGTCGCTTTGGCAGTAACACCTGCCCCGGTGCTTGACACCAATCTTGACGCGGGCGTATAAGCAAAATTGAAAACGTGGTGAGTTAAGGCGACTTGCGGCCACGTAAAACAATCCGCTAAACAGCACGGCCGGTCCAGCAGGACGAACCGAAAACTTCAGCCATCATGAAGTCCCGCGTTGTTTAGCGCGGGACTTTTTCATTTCGATCTTCGGTCTTTGGGCTTTGGTCTTTGTCGTTGAGTGTCGGGATCCTTACACTATTAGACAACAAGGTTCTCAAAGACCAAAAGCCAAAGACCAAAGGCCACTAAGCGAACCCATGGAACCATTTCGCAACCTTCTTGATCGCGACACCATCCACGTCTTCGATGGCGCGATGGGAACGATGCTTTATGCAAAGGGCGTCTACATTAATCGCTGCTACGACGAACTCAATCTCAGCAATCCCGATTTAGTGCGCGAGATTCACAGTGAATACCTGCGTGCCGGCGCGGACATCATCGAGACAAACACGTTCGGCGCCACCGCAAACAAGTTAAGTCAATACGGACTCGACACGAATCTTGAGGAGATCAATGTTCTCGCTGCCCGGATTGCTCGCGAAGCAGCCGGGGATGAGGCATATGTTGCCGGAGCCATCGGTCCACTTGGCTTGCGCATTGAACCCTACGGCCCCACCTCTTTCGATGAAGCCAGGGACATGTTCAAACTGCAGGCGGGTGCATTGCTGACTGGCGGAGTTGATCTTTTCCTGCTCGAAACGTTTTCCGACATCTCTGAAATTGAACAAGCCATCCGCGCGGTTCGTGAGTTAAGTGATCTACCCATCATCGCCCAGATGACAATCATGACGGACGGCAACACAACTTACGGCACCACTCCGGAAACGTTTACGGCCCGTCTCGACGAGTGGGGCGCTGATGTCATTGGCCTCAATTGTGGCGTTGGCCCGGCAATCATTCTCAGCGCGCTCGAGAAGATGCGTCCGTTAACGTCCCGGAAACTTTCTGCGCAACCGAATGCCGGCTTGCCACGCGACGTTCAGGGGCGCCAGTTCTACATGTGTTCACCGGAATACATGTCGAAGTTTGCAAAACGCCTGATTCAATCGGGAGCGAAATTCATCGGTGGCTGCTGCGGCACCACTCCCGCGCACATCAAGTTGATCTCGGATGCAGTGCGGGCCGCATCGCCGCGAGCTCAGAGAGTGGTCATGGGCTCCGGCGCGCTCGCGCATATTCAGGAGATCATTCCCGCCGACATCAAGGTTGTGCCTGCGGAAGAGCGTTCGCGCTGGGGCCACAAGATTGCCAACGGCGAATTTGTTACGTCAGTGGAAGTGCTCCCTCCGAAAGGTGTGGACGCACAAAAGACACTCGACTCAATTCGCCTGCTGAAGGATGCGGGAGTTGATGGCGTCAACATTCCGGACGGCGCCCGCGCGCAGTCGCGTATGAGCGCACTCGCAACAGCAGTTCTCGTCGAACAGCAGATCGGGATTGAGTCGGTGCTGCACTACTGTTGCCGGGATCGCAACCTACTGGGGATGATGTCGGATCTTCTCGGAGCTTCGGCCCTCGGCCTTCGTAATCTGTTACTAATCACCGGCGATCCGCCGAAGATGGGTCCTTATCCCGACGCGACCGCCGTCTTTGATATTGACGCGATCGGTCTCACGAACATGGTCAACAAGCTGAACCATGGTCTCGACATCGGGGACAATCCCATCGGCCAACCAACGGCCTTTTGCATCGGTGTCGGTGTAAATCCTGGCGCGATTAATCCCGAGGAAGAACTGCGTCGTTTTGAATATAAAGTTGAAGCGGGTGCACAGTACGCCATCACTCAACCTGTCTTCGATACAGATCAGTTGCGCGACTTCATAAAGAGCGTCGAACACGTGAGCATACCCATCATCGCCGGCATTTGGCCGCTCGTGTCTTATCGAAATGCTGAGTTCCTGCACAATGAGGTGCCGGGTGTGCGCGTGACCCCGGCGATCATGGAACGGATGCGCGACGCCTCAGCGATTAGTAAAGAAGCCGGACGAGATGAGGGTTTGAAGATTGCGCGCGAATCTTTGCTGGAAGTACGCGATCTTATTTCCGGGGTGCAGGTATCAGCGCCGTTTGGGAATGTGAAGTATGCTCTCGAAGTTTTCGGGGCGTTGGAGGAGTTTCAACGTCAATCAGTCGGCAAAGCTAAGTGAGGCTTACTAATGCTGAGTCGGAGTAATGCTAAGTCGGAAGTAATGCCCAGTCCAGAAGGTGGGCTTGCCCCCGCTCCTTGTAAGCGAAACTCCTATCAACTTAAAACAGCCTGAAGTGTGCTAGGCAAATCGGCGAATCTAAATTTGAACCCCGATTGTTTCAGTATGGCCGGCTCCACGCGCTGACTCGACAACAACAACGCATCCGCCATCTCACCAAACGCGAGGCGCACACCAAACTCCGGAATCGGAAAGAGTGTCGGCCGGGAGAGAACCCTTCCCAGTGTCTTAGTGAATTCTGCATTCGTTACCGGATTCGGTGCCACGAAGTTGACCGGGCTATTCATTGATTCTTCGTTCAACGCGAACTTCAAAGCGCCGATCACATCGTCGAGGGCGATCCAGCTCATCCACTGTTTGCCGTCACCGATTCGGCCGCCAATCCCCATCCGAAACGGCGTCAACATCTTTGCGAGCGCGCCACCTTCCTTGTCCAGGATGATTCCAAAGCGCGTGTTGACTACGCGAACACCCTTTACGCGGGCGTGCTCAGTTGCTTGTTCCCATTCCGTGCAAACGTCAGCTAAAAAACCTTTTCCCGGCGGGCTGGTTTCAGTCAACAACTCATCGCCGCGATCGCCGTAGTAACCGGTCGCCGAAGCGCTGATGAGTGTCTTAGGTGGCGCGGAGAGATTCGCAAGTGCATCCGCCAGCAGCTTAGTCCCTTTCGTGCGGCTCTCGCGGATCTTTCGTTTCTTCTCGTCGTTCCAGCGACCCGACGCAATGCTTTCGCCTGCGAGATGATACACAGCGTCAAAGCCTTCGATCCGTGAGATCGCAATGCTGTAACGATCCGGACTCCACTCAATTTCTTTTTCTGAATTCGGGGCATGCCGCACGAGCCGATAGATCTCGTGACCATCAGCTTCGAGCGCTTTGATCAACGCTTTGCCTACCAGGCCATGCGAACCACTAATAACGATTCTCAACTTTGAGCTGCTCCTATGACTTTCTCTCGCGCTGCCTGCTTACAATAACGCTTGCTATTCCTTTAGCAAAGCTGCGCTTCACCCCCGCTTGAGTTCTCAAATTAAGACGCTAGACTTAAATTAAGGTCGAGCGCAATCTGCGGCCTTTGGTCGAGCTCAGCGCGATCAGACAAAGTGGTGTGCGATAAGGAGCAACCTCATCATGCTTCGCCCAACAGTATTCACTGTCTTAGGTTTAGGAATTTTAGTCATCGTCGCTGTTCTGCCCTGCTCCCGACTAGCCACAACAACACCCGCACTCAGGCGAGTTACAACCACGGGCGAGGAAGTTCTGAACCTCAATCCGTCTCTAAGTGGCGACGGACGATTCCTGGCTTTCGAGTCGACCTTCGATCTCGCCGGGACTGGCAGCAATGCCTTTCATGCTTTGCTTGCTGATCTTCAGGCAACGCCAGCCGGCTTCGCAGAAATGGGTAGCACGCGTGCGGTCGCCCCCGCGATATCTCAGCACGGTTCTCACATTACGTTCTCTTCGCATGGCGATCCTCTCGGCACCAACGCTGATGGGAATTCCGAAATATTCTTCTATCGCAACGGCGACTTACATCAGCTCACGCAAACGTTGACCGACGAAAACACGAACCGCATCACCGACGGAAACTTTCAACCTTCGATTTCAGACGACGGCCGGTACGTCGCCTTTGCTTCAAATCGCGACCTCACCGGTCAAAACAGCGATGGCAATTTTGAGATATATGTTTACGATACAAACTTTGACACCTTGGACCAACCCACTCAGACTTTAGATCTACCGGGCTCGAGCGCGGTAAAGATTAGCGGCAACGGAAATACAATCGCCTACATACGCGAAACGGCGACGAGTCGGGATCTGGTCTTACGAAGCCGAGTCGATCCCACGTCGCCCCAAGTCGTTGCTTCAGACATGCCGACGCTGAGACTCGCTTATGGGCGGGCTATCTCGGACGACGGCTTGCGGGTCGTCTATTCCGCGGAGCGCGAACCAAATGCCAGCCAGTTGTTCTTGTGGGATGGCCGCAACAACGTCACACGTCAGCTAACTTCTCTCGAGGCTCGCGACGAAGACGTTCCCTTTCAGGCGAGTATCAGTGGCGACGGCTTGCGGGTATCGTTTGCAACTCGCCGCAACGTGATCGGCGGTAACAGCGATCACAGCGTCGAGCTCTATATCTTTGATATTCCCTCTGGGCGAATCGAATCGGTCACGAGGGCGCCTGCAAGCGCTACAGCAGAAATTGTTTCTTCATTAAACGACGACGGTTCCCTTGTAGCTTTTAATTTCCCACGTGTGCTTTCAGGCGCAGTTAGTTCAAGTACCTTTGCAAACAACTCGGAGATCTATCTCGCCTCTATTTCACCTAGACCTGCATTCGGTACGATCTCGATCTTGAATGGCGCCGCGCCTATTGCGAGTCCGGCGATCGACGAGGCGATTGCGCCAGGCAGCAATGCGCTAGCGCAAGGAGCGGCCCTCGCTTTCACGACGCAGGAGTCCACCCGTCAAGCCGATGGCAGTTTTTCCTCACGAGTGGCGGGCACGACTGTCACAGTGAATGGCCGAGCTGCCCAGATTTTCTTTGTTTCTCCTGAGCAGGTGAACTTTTGCGTTCCAACGGCAACTGAAATTGGTCTTGCGGAAATTGCCGTCGCGAATGCTGACGGCTTCATCAGCAAGAGCACTGTTTCAATCGAGCCGGTGGCGCCCGGAGTTTTCAACACAAACGGCCAGGGAATCATTCTCAACGCTGATACGCTACAAGCCGGCCCTTTCGATCCGAGCGGGGGAACACTTCGCCTCAGCTTGTTTGCGACCGGGGTCCGAAACGCAGTCAATGCTTCGGTCACGGCGGCAGGTCGTCCGCTCGCTTTGGAATCAGTTAGCGCTTCACCCGACCTGCCTGGTCTCGACGAACTCCACGTGCTCGTGCCGGCAGCATTTCGTGGAGCGGGCACGATCCCCCTCGTCGTACACGCAGACAATCGTCGCAGCAATCCGGTCGAGGTGACTTTTGCGGGAGTGCAAGCGGCGACCGTTTTGATAAATGAGGTGCTCGCTGATCCTCCAGATGGACCAGCGGGTGATGCAAATCACGACGGCGTGCGCAGTTCAGCGGAGGATGAGTTCGTTGAGCTGGTAAGCACCGGAGGTGCAGTAAACATTTCCGGGTGGACAATTCGTACGCGGAGCCTCGGTGGTATTAATGAGACCACTCGACATACGTTTCCCTCGGGAAGCGTTCTGCTTGCGGGCGAAGCAATGGTGATGTTCGGCGGTGGGAATTTCGATCCGGCGAACCCACTATTCGGGTGCGCTCGGGTAACCCACACCTCGACAGCAGGTTTGTCGCTCGTCAATGGCGGCTTGACTCTTCTTGTGCGCGACGCCGCTGGGACCCTGATTACCGAATTCACTTATGGAGGCGCCACCGGTCTCGAAGGCGACAACAATCAATCCCTAACACGTTCACCGGACATCAGTGGTGTTTTTGTCGAGCATACGGCTGCGTCGGGAGCAAACGGTCGCCGCTTCTCTCCCGGGCTAAAAACGGACGGTACCCCGCTCGCTGTTTGCCCTGGCCGACTTCATGCGCTCACGCTTTCTCCATCGCTGCCGACAATTAATATTGGTGAGATGGTTAGCCTAGTTGCGCGGCCTGTAGACATCTACGGCAGGTCTCTGCCGAATGTTCTCGTGAACTTTGCTTCGGACAACCCAGCCGTTGCGACTGTTGACTCAGTTATAGTGGACGAAGCAAGCGGGACTTTCACCGCGACGATAACTGGTCACAATCCCGGCACTGCTCGGATCAACGCGGAAGCCTCCTCAGGTGAAACGATTGTAACTGCGGCGTTGACGATAACTGTCTCCGCACCATCAGCCGTGCCCCTCCTCGTCATCAACCAAGTGTACGGCGGCGGCAACAACTCCGGCGCGACCTTTCAAAACGATTTCGTTGAACTCTTTAATCGGGGCACGAGTGTCGTTGATTTCAGCGTCACGCCATATTCATTGGTGTACGCCTCCGCGAGTGGAAACTTCACAAGCGCAAACAAGCTGAACCTGTCCTCAGGCAATCTCGCCCCCGGACAATTTTTCCTGGTCCGCTTAGCCGGCGGTACAAGTAACGGCATTCCACTCCCATCGCCTGACGCCTCAAGTTCAGCGATCAATCTTTCTGCGGCAGATGGAAAAGTCGCACTCGTGGTTGGAACAACTTTGCTTGTGGGGAATGGCTGTCCGCTGAATATCACAGTGGCGGACTTCGTCGGCTATGGTGCGGCGAACTGTGCTGAGGGATCTGCAGTCGGAGCCCTTAACGCCGTCAGATCAGCGCGGCGAGTTAATCGATGTTCAGACACTAATTCGAATGCAATTGATTTTGCCTTGGTGACCAATCCGTCAACGCCGCAGAACTCAGTGGCACCGCTTCAGCCTTGCCAGTAATGTGAGATTAGCGAACGACGCCTGGGAGCGGACTTGAGGCGCTCGCGTAGAGTCGCTTGCTCATGCGGCCGGCGAGATACGCTAACCGTCCGGCTTCAATCGCGAGTTTCATGGCCTGGGCCATCTGTGCGGGATCGCGCGCTTCCGCGATGGCGGTATTCATGAGCACAGCGTCGGCCCCGAGCTCCATGGCGATGGCCGCGTCGCTCGCCGTGCCCACACCGGCGTCGACAATGATCGTCGCGTCAGGAAGTTGTTCGCGCATAATCCGCAGGTTTGCAGGATTCTGCACGCCAAGCCCCGAACCAATCGGTGCGGCGAGCGGCATAACTGCCGGACAACCTGCGTCGAGCAGTTTCTTTGCCATGATCAAATCGTCGGTGAAGTAAGGCAGAACCACAAAACCTTCCTTCACGAGCACGCGGGCGGCTTCAAGAGTTTGTTCGTTGTCAGGGAAAAGGGTGGTCTGATCGCCAATCACTTCAAGTTTGATTAGATCGGTTTGCAGGGCTTCGCGTGCAAGGCGCGCCGTCCGAATCGCCTCTTCGGCTGTGTAACAACCGGCGGTATTCGGCAGCAACTGCAACGCCGGATCGAGATGATCGAGAAAAGATTCGGAGCTGCGATCAAGTGGCACGCGTCTGACGGCAACGGTGACCATCTCGGCGCCGGAGGCTCGATGCGCCGCCTTCATCTCTTCATGGCTGCGATACTTCCCCGTGCCGATAATCAGCCGCGAGGTAAATGGACGGGTACCTATCGCAAAGCGATCCGATTTCGTCTGCACAACTGTGGACATGATTTAACTACTCTCGTTCGGAACGTGAATATTAAGACTCTACACGGCTTTGCACCAAAACAATAAGCGTAAGGATTGGCGATTGCCGATCGCCGATTGGCCTATGGCCAAGGTTCACTCGAAAATCTGCAATTGGAAATCGGCAATGTTATCGCGCCTCCTCCTACAAAATGCACAATTTCGATCCGATCGCTTTCCTTTAACTCGGTCGCGGCCCACTCCGCACGTCGCACGACGGTTTGATTCAACTCAATCGCGACCCGTTCCGGAGCCAGCTCGAGCGTTTCGATCAGATGCGCGAGGGAAAGGCCAACTGCGACTTCTCTTCTTTCGCCATTAAGCAGCACCCACAAAGCTCCCTTCCTTGTCGCACGGGATGAATGACACGTCGCAGCTAGGTTTCATTGCCCTCGAAGACTGCCCTGATCAAGATCGCTGCGCGCCCAGAGGTGAACGGAGGAATCCTCGTGGCGATTGCCGCTACGCCATCGCTATGAGTTTTAGCCGAATACAGTTGCGGCCGGAACGCGGTCCCTAATACCTTCACGGAAACGGCAGCCTTAGGCACCGGTTTTTCCTGATTGCCGCTGCGCCAACCCACCATCACCTTCACATTGATCGTCTGACCGGAGCGAAATTCGTGGCGCCCCAGCAAGGTGATTCGCAAGCCCTCTGAAGCTTGCGGTAATTCCCCCATCACGCTCTGGCGGCGTTGGTCGTGAACTGAATAGAGCGGATTCTGGTCAAGCGGGGCCGTGACGAAGTCGGACGGCGGCCTCAGCTTTTCTTCAATTGTCAGGTCTGCAGTTTCTTCGAACGCCGCTTCGGTTTGGGTTGCGGATTCCTGGGATGCCAGTTGTTCTCTTTCTGCGTTGTAAGCCACCTGGTGCGCTTCAAGCGCCTCGCGCTCTTCGTCGCCGCGCAATATTTCTAAGTCAGGCGGCGGCTCTGATTCCGATTCTGCCTCTAACTCCGGCCCCAGTTCGAACACCGGTGTCTGGGGCGGTGCCGGTACTGGAGCTGCCGCTTCAACTCGCGCACCTGACATCCGTTTCAGATCTTCAAGGCGTCCCGCGTGAATCGCCGCACAGATCAATTTGTGCTGGCGAGTCAATCTCTCGCTTAGCGCTTCATCGCTAAAGCCGGACGCGATCAGATCCTCATAACGAGCTCGTTTGCTGGCAAGGATCGCCCCACCTGAATAAACGAGCGACAGGATCAGGGGTGTGTCCAGACCCTTGTCTTCGGTTTGCACGTGGTAGACAACCCCGTCGTGCTCAATATCGGTATTGAATCCTGTAATCACTATAAATAAAGAAGAATCAGTGGAGATTCGCGGCGCTCGAATTGGACGCGGGGCGCGAAGTTATAGCGACGTTAGCATACGCTTTTTTGCACGGTCAATTATCATTTCTATCACAAATTTACGCGAGATCATGTTGCTTGACACTCTCGATCTACTTCGACTACGATTCGGCTTGTACAATGATTCTCAATCTGGACGTCAGCATGTTCGGTCGCCGTTCGACGGCTTCAGGCATGCATCGGTCTGACTGATTTAGGGTGCGGTTGAGCTAAATGCCCTTTCGCTATTACGACTACCTGCCGATCCTCCTGATCTTTATCGTGGCCGCAGGTTTTGCTGGCGGCAACATTTTCATCTCTCAATTTATCGGTCAACGCAAACGGACGCGCACCAAGATGATGCCGTACGAGTGTGGCAAGGACCCTGTGGGCGACGCGCGCCAGCGTTTCTCGGTAAAGTTTTATCTGATCGCGATGCTCTTCATTCTGTTCGACATTGAAGTCATCTTTCTGGTGCCCTGGGCCGTAGTTTTCAGGACTCTTTCCGCTCCGGCAGTGGGACTCGCGAACCTGGTTTACTTTGAGATGATCATCTTCATCGTTTTGCTCCTGGTTGGTTATGTCTATGTGATTAAGAAGGGAGCCTTTGATTGGAATGAGCGCGCGCGGCTCGAAGCTGAAGCCGAAGCCCGCTTACTTTCTGATGTAAAGCAGGAGCATAGACGCAGGCGCAAGAAGGCGGCGTAGTTTGGAGTTTTCATGGGTCTCGAAAATGTAATTTCTGCAGCGCTTCCCGAAGTTCTGACGACTCGTCTGGACTCCTTAATAAACTGGGCGCGCAAATCTTCCCTTTGGCCGGCGACGTTTGGCCTGGCCTGTTGCGCCATTGAGATGATGAATGCGACATCGTCCCGGAACGATCTGGCTCGCTTCGGTTCTGAGGTTTTTCGCGCCAGCCCACGCCAGGCAGACGTGATGATTGTTTCGGGTCGCGTATCTCGCAAGATGGCCCCGGTGTTGCGCCGGATTTACGATCAGATGCCGGAACCGAAGTGGGTGATCTCGATGGGCGCGTGCGCCACCTCTGGAGGGGTCTTCGACAATTACGCGATTGTTCAGGGCGTCGACAAGATCGTGCCGGTGGATGTTTATATTCCCGGTTGCCCGCCAAGACCGGAAATGCTGATTCATGCCGTGATGATGCTGCAGGAAAAGGTGATGAAGGAATCATCCCGCGATCGCCGCGACGTTGGCGACGAAGAAGCCCGCTCCGCTCTTGTTCCAGGCACACTTCCCGTCACCGATGGTTCGACTGCACGTCAGAACGTATTGCCGGAATCGCGCCCCTACACAATTGCCTCGAAACACGAGCGACGTCGCTCATCTTAAATTTACGGATGCCAAAGCTTGATGCCGACCGATTCAAATAGTGAGCTGCCTCTGGCAGAACCAGCCCCCACAAGTTCAATCCAGAAAACGACGCCGTCCCAGTTAGTGGCGGCGTTACAGTCTGAACATCCGGAATGGATTACTCGGGTCACGGAAGCGCTCGGCGAAGTCACAGCGCTTGTGCCGCGCGAGCAGATCGTTGCGGTCTGTTCTTATCTGAAGACGTCGCCTGACGCGAATTTTGATTTCCTGGCAGACCTTTGCGGAGTCGATCGCGGTGTCGAGGAAGAACCTCGATTTGAGGTGAACTACCATCTTTTCTCGACGACGATGTTTCATCGTCTGCGGTTGAAGGTAGTCGTAAATGAAGACGATGCCCGCGTCCCTACGGTTACGGGAGTTTGGCGCACCGCAAACTGGCATGAACGTGAGACTTTCGATTTGCTGGGCGTCATTTTTGACGGGCATCCCGACCTACGTCGAATCCTGTTGCCGGAAGATTGGCAAGGTCATGCGCTGCGAAAGGACTTTCCATTACGAGGTTATGAGCCGTACTCCTTAACATGATTGGCGATTGGCAGAACTTGTCGTCCAGAACTTGAAACGTAAAGGTCTTAAGCAGCGCGCCCATCATGAAATTGGCAATCGGCAATCGGCAATGTCGCTAATCGGCAATTAAGAACATTTCAACTCTTGCGATGAGCTCAACAATTAGCCTTCCGCCACAATTCGACGTTGTCGATCGTCCGCTTGATTCGCAGATGACGATCTCGATGGGGCCCCAGCACCCATCGACGCACGGCGTGCTTCGTCTGGAGCTCGTGATTGATGGCGAGATGATTGTTAAAGCGACGCCGGACATCGGCTATCTCCATACCGGCATGGAGAAGCTTTTTGAATATAAGAAGTACCAGCAAGGCATCGTGATAACCGATCGCATGGATTATTTGAATCCACTCGGTAATAACCTCGGCTACGTTATGGCAGTCGAGCGACTGCTGCAGCTGGAAATTCCCGAGCGGGCACAGACGATTCGCGTTTTGACGTGTGAGCTGCAGCGAATTGCTTCCCATCTTGTTTGGCTAGGAACTCACGCGCTCGATATCGGCGCGATGACGGTCTTCTTCTATTGCTTCCGTGAACGCGAGAAGATTCTCAATTTGATCGAGGCCGCATCGGGCGGACGATTAACGCCTTCTTACTTCCGAATCGGCGGTTTGATGATGGATTTGCCACCCGGTTTTGAACGGCGGGTGCAGCAGTTTCAGGATGGCTTCCTGGCATCGGTAGACGAATTTCACACGCTCTTAACTGGCAATCGCATTTTTCAAAAACGCACGCAGGAGGTTGGCTACATTTCGGCGGCCGACGCGATCGATTGGGGATTGTCCGGTCCTTGTTTGCGTGGCAGCGGCGTGAACCTGGATATCCGCCGTGCGAATCCTTACACGGGTTATGAGCATTACGATTTCGAAGTGCCGACTGAAGCGGACGGAGATGTATGGGCCCGCTATCTCGTGCGCATGCGCGAAATGAAAGAGTCGCACAAGATTGTCAGGCAGGCGCTGGCGCGTTTGAAACCGGGTCCCGTGAAAGCTGATGCGCCCAAAGTCGTCCTCCCCGATCGCGAAGCAATGAAACAGCACATGGACGCGCTGATTCATCACTTCCTGATCGTAGCTGAAGGATTCGACGTGCCCGCCGGCGAGGTTTATTTCCCCATCGAAGGTTCAAAAGGCGAGTTAGGTGTTTATGTGAAGTCGGACGGCGGGCCAAAGCCGTCACGTGTGCACGTCCGCGGACCAAGTTTTGTGAATTTGTCGGCTCTCCCACATATGTCGGAGGGCGCCATGATCGCAGACGTCGTGGCGATTATCGGTTCGTTGGATATCGTGCTAGGGGAAATTGATCGGTAGCGACAATTGGACTTTTTTTGCTTTATGTTTTGAACTTGGAACTTGGTACCTGGTACTTGGTACTTTGTTTTCCTAACTGAACAAGAGCGTTTCGGTCTACGGTTCAAGCTACCTAACAAAAACAAAGTACAAAGTACCAAGCACAAGTACGCTGTTAGTTATGCCGCTAGTTACCATTCAGCCACTATCGCAACCGGTGAACATCTCCGGCGAGGCGGCAACTTTCTCGGCTGAAGTTGAGGCAGAGATCGATACTCATCTCGCGAAGTATCCGGTAATGCGGTCCGCGATCTTACCGCTCATGTTCATCGTGCAGCGCGAGCGCGGCGGCTATCTTGATCCACCCGGTGTAGCGTACCTGGCGAAGCGCCTGGCCCTGCGCATTACCGACATCTGGGAAGTTGCGACCTTCTACTCGATGATTAATACCGAGCCGGTTGGTCGTTATCACATTCAGATTTGCAAAACGCTCTCCTGCAAGATCATGGGCGAGCCAAAGATCACCGAGCACGTGTGCAAGAGGTTAGGCATCAAACCTGGTGAGACGACGGCGGACGGACGTTTCACTGTTTCTCTAGTTGAATGCCTGGGTTCGTGTGGTACGGCGCCGATGTTCCAAATTGGTTTTGATTACCACGAGAATCTGACAACGGACCGGGTCGATCAGATTCTGGATTCGTTACCCAAGTAATTAAATGATCGCCTGCGCAAGCACATTTGTGATCAGTCTAAGTCTGTTAGCGACCGCTTGCGGTAAGAGCATGGC
>JBPCMI010000131.1:0-5135 GCA_051002415.1 Pyrinomonadaceae bacterium | reverse complement strand
GACTCCAGGTTCCGGGGAAAAGCTTGAGAAAGCGCCGACGATTCTCCAGAATGTTCTCCGCCGTGTCTTCGTTAAACCCAGCGAGATTAAGCGCCGAGTCGGGCATCGGGCTTACGCCACCAAGACGGGAAGAGAAACCGTTTATGAATCCTACTGTTTCCAGCGGGGCGCAAATTAGAGCGCGCACCCCATCAATTTCACGCCAGTAGAATCCAGCGTCGCGGAGGTTTGCATCGTCAGTGATTGTTTCCATCGGCATAGACATTATCGAAGTTCGTCGCGTTCGCGAAGTGCTCGCACGCACGCCGCGCTTTACCGAACGCGTGTTCACGGAAGCTGAACGCAGCTACTGCGAGAGTCGTGGCGCGGTAGCGGCGCAGCACTATGCAGCCCGCTTCGCGGCCAAGGAAGCCGCGCTCAAGGCTCTACAAACAGGATGGCGCGGCGGTATTAGTTGGCATGACGTCGAGATTCTGGCGCACGACTCCGGCGCGCCTTACCTGGTGCTGCACGGGATGGCGAAGGAACTGCTGGAAAAATCAGGAGCGACGAAAGCTCACCTTTCAATGTCGCACACCACGGAACACGCAATTGCGGAAGTAGTACTTGAGGGACGAGGGCTCAAACCCTGGGGAGCTGGGTTGAGTTTAGAAAAACATTTTTCATTTATCATTTTTCATCTCTCATTTTCCATTTCCGACCAGTTCAAAAGCGCCCAAGTCGTGGAGAGCGCGCCCGGGATTCAGTGCTATCGACGCGTTAGCGTCGCTGTGAATTTAGCCGGGCCTTTGAAAGGCCGGGAAAAGGTTCACCGCTATGTTGGCGGCGTTTGCGGCCGAGCCCGGCGTTGAAACGCCGGGCTAAATTCGTAGCGACGCTACAGGTCGAAACTGCTCACCGCATGTCGTTGATCAAAGTTCGGCGGCCGCGGGAGTCGGTGTCGACTCGGGTAACAGGTGAGATCGTTGGTGGCCAGGACATAGCTGGTTTCGCATGTTGCGCAAGAGTGACAGTGCCCGCCTCGATTTCTTCAACCGGGGCGTTGAACAATTCGGGAAGATTGCCGTGGTGGGAGCACTCGAAGTTTGGTGCGAGGCGGTCAGTAATGGCGATGAGCTCGCGATGAGGGCACGTAAGTGTCGATAGCAAGCCACTCTCAACATCAGTCTCAACAAATTTAATTCCTTCGGGACACTCGAAAGCGCCGCCGCCCAGTTCGGGGCGCAAGGCAATCGCACTCTGCATGAACTCGGTCCACACCGGAAGCGCCGCAGCAGCTCCTGTCATTCCCAGCTGACTATTGTCGTCAAAGCCAATCCACACGACGCAAACCAGATTCGGCGTGTAGCCGATAAACCAGCCATCCCGTGAAGTGCCTGTCTTGCCTGCGAAGGCCGTGCCTTTCATGGCGTCGCGCGCCGCTCGACCGGTGCCGTGATCCACAACAGCCTCGAGCATGTTCGTAATCATGTAGGCGGTAGTGGGACTGATTATCTGATCTGCGCCAGCCGCATTTGCTGTTGCGATGGGAGACTCGCCCACACTCGTTACAACCTGAGGTTTTACCCGTCGTCCACCATTCGCGAAAGTTGCGTATGCAGCGGCCAACTGCAAGGGGGTCGCTTCGGTTGTGCCGAGAGCGAGCGCGGGATAGCGCTCCGGCCGCGGCAGTCCAAACTGCGACGCCAAATTTGCGACGCGCGCTAATCCTGTGTGCAGGGCTACGTCGACAGTGACGACGTTGAGCGACTTCACCAATCCTGTGCGCATCGTTACTTCGTGCATCGAGTAAGCACCGCCGTAGTTTGCCGGGCGATAAGTTCGATTGCGATCGTAGGTAAACTCACGCGGCGCGTCTTCATACAACTGCATCGGCGAAAAGCCATCCTCGAGAGTCGCGGCGTAAACAAATGGTTTGAAGGTTGAGCCGGGCTGTCGGCGAGCGTCAGTGGCGCGATTGAGTTGCGAAGCGCCATAGTTACGCCCTCCGACCATCGCCAGGACATTTCCGGTGCGAGGATCGATTGCCACGAGCGCTGCTTCTGGCTTCGCCGTCTGACGCGGATACTTCTTATCGAGCTGAGCGAGTTGCTGTCGCAGCGCCGTCTCTGCTAGCTGCTGCAAGTCTAAATCGATAGTGGTATAGACACGTCGAGTTTCCGTTTCCCCATTCGACTCAGAATTCGAGCGATTAACATAATCGATGAAGTGCGGAGCAGTGGAGTGAACGTCCTGCCGCAGCGGAACGACGGCAACCGGCTCCAGCGCCGCAGTCCTAGCGACCCGCTCATCAATCCAACCATTGCGGACCATCGCTGCCAGAACGAGATCGCGGCGCGCTCGTGTTGCCTCCTGATTTCGTTCGGGGGAAAAGCGCGACGGGCCCTGAATCATGCCGGCAATGGTTGCCGCTTCGTTTAGCGAAAGATCCTTTAGGTCCTTGCCGAAGTAAATTTCGGCCGCCTGTTCCACTCCCCGAGCGACTACTGCTCCCCTTTGTCCCAGGTAAACTTCGTTGCAGTACAACGCAAAGATGTCTTCCTTCGAAAGCCGCCGCTCGAGAGCGAACGCCAGCATCGCTTCCGCATACTTGCGACGGAAGGTGCGCTCAGGAGAGAGATAAGTATTCTTCACCAGCTGTTGTGAGATGGTTGACCCACCCTGACCAACGCGCTCATCACCTGCATTGCGGAAAAGAGCGCGGCCCACAGCAACCAAGTCGAGACCCGGGTGTTCGAAGAACCGTCGATCTTCGATGGCCAGGACGGCGTGTACCAGAACTGGGGGAATATCGTGATAGGAGAGTGTTTTGCGATCACCTGTTTTTGACGAGAGGTCGTTGGTTAAGACTTCGGGTTCGAGCGTAAACGATTCGAGCGGAACGTTATCTCCTGTCAGGCCGGAAATGCGATCAGTAGAGAAACCCACCTGCACAATTCGCGGTTCGCTTGTTTTGTCGACACGGCGTGGCCGAATTTCAATCATGCCGAAGCTCTGCTTAAAACTGCCGCTCCAAACCGCGCTCGCTTGAGTTTCGAGATAACCGGAGCGTTGTAATGCTTTCACCAGCGCGGCTTGAGTGAAGCCCTGACCCGCGCGAATAGTGCGGGGTGCGGCATAGAGTCCCGGACGACTTGTCAGGTAGCCGCTCGCGAGACGCACATCGATGAGTCTTGAATAGTATCTGTAGGAACGCAGCAGTTCGTCAGCACCGAAGGCCAGCGCGAATAGAAGCAGGAGAGTGAGAAGGCGAAAGATTGGCTGTGAGGCGCGACGCCGTTCCGACACGGATGTGATCTCAATGGCCATAAAACACAGTTTCGAGTTTCGGGTTTCAGGTCTGTTGGATTGACCCGGAAACAAGATTTCGGATCCTGAAACCTGAAACTTGGAACCTGGAACCTGGAACCTGGAACCTCGTTCCGGCGCAACCCTTCGTCAATCCGCTAATCTCTTATGCTTCTTATAAATGTCTAATCGGCGAGGGATTCTTGAGTGGAGTTATATGGAGGTTATATCTGGAGAGATGAACTCAAAAAACGCCAAAGAGAGAAGGGATTGGCTAAAAACACGCGACTAACAGTTTGCTGAAGTGGTCAGTTGTCGGTGGTCAGTGGTGATAATCATTTAAGAGCACGAGAGATAGAGACACTGCGCAACGGTTGCCAACTAACCACGGACAACTGACAACTGACACCGATCTTTACATCGCTGGGGTCCTTTTCACGCTCTCTCTGCCGCGACGCAGCTGGAACCACCTTGGCGGGGATTTCGTCGCAGCCTCAATGACACTTCTGATATCCGCAACGCTCTCCGCCACCGCTTCCCGGCCCGCGGTCAACAACTCGTCAGCGCGCCCCATTTCGTCCCAGCGGATATGCCCAACATGGGGCCTGATTACCAGGTCCGCTAACTCCAGTTGCGCTTGCGCCGCTACTCGCTGCACCACCAGCATCGATTGGATAACGACGCTGATGATTGAGAGCGACGAGCCGAGGAACTTTGCACCATCTGCGTTCACATCGACCGCGATTACGATATCTGCTCCCAGTGAACGAGCGATGCTGACGGGGACATTCGCGACCAGTCCGCCATCAACGAGCTGCCTTCCCTGCTCATCGACCACCGGTAGATACCAACCTGGAATCGCACAGCTGGCACGAATCGCAAAGGGGAGGTCGCCCGCGTCTTTCAAAACCACGGCCTTCCCGGTGCTGAGTTCTGTGGCCACGGCGGCGAAAGGAATTGTCAGCTCTTCGAAGCGCGTCTTGGGCAAGCGGGTGCGCAGATAGGCTTCGAGCCGCTCATTACTTTGGACGCCGCTGCGCGACATCGTCATCCGTCCAACATCACGCCAGCGCAAACCTCTTCCTAAAGCTTCGAGTTCAGATAACGGCAGCCCGGAAGCGAAAGCGCCGCCAACGAGGGCTCCAGCGGAAGTGCCGGCAATAAAGTCGATGGGAATCTTATTCTCGGCGAGAGCCTGCAGCACACCTACGTGAGCGATGCCACGCGCCGCGCCACCGGAAAGCGCTAAACCGACCTTCGGAATAATTCTGGTCTGTGGCATGGAAGCTCTGGACTTTGGTCTTGGTTTTTGGTCTTTGTCTCAAGTTTCAGGTCTCAAGTTTCAGGTTTCAGGTTTCAGGTTTATGTAATTTCGCTTTTGAAACTTGAGCCGGGGGCTTGTCTTGTGGTTCGCTGTAACTGACTCTTAGGGGTCGCGTCAACATTCATCACAAGAACAAAGACCAAAGTTCAAAGACCGTTTTATATAGCACTTAGAATAACTATCTCGGCTCTTTCGCGCGCACTGTCAAGAAATGCGTCTGTGTCTGACTCGATTTTTGCCTCAGTCAGAGTACTCTCAATTTCGGCCCTCGCCTCTTCGAGTGTCGGCACAATCTGGCGGCGCGCCCGCACGCGAGGCACATAGATGTCGTTGTAGTAATCCGTGATCTCCTTCGGCGAAATCAAAACGAAATTGCGGAAGCGGAAGTCGAGGTACTTCTCGATCCGCACGCGCTGTTCGAGTATCTCATCGAGTTTTTCTGCCGTCAGGCCGACGAGCATCAAGCGCTGCTGAAACACTCCTAAAGGAAACGCTTTGCTGAGCTGATCACGTGCGGCCTTCA
>JBPCMI010000130.1:0-7144 GCA_051002415.1 Pyrinomonadaceae bacterium | reverse complement strand
GCTCCCCGTTGCTAGTGGAATGCACGGTTGGGACAACTTACCGCTCATTAGACCAATTACCTGATGGATAAAGACCTGGCATCCGGCGCTTTTCTTTCGCATTACCGCATCGTTTCCAAGATCGGCGAAGGCGGGATGGGCGAGGTGTACCTGGCGCAGGACATGAAGCTCGATCGCAAAGTCGCGTTGAAGATCCTCCCTTCCGATGTCGCTACGGATCAGACGCGAATGCGGCGCTTTGTTCAGGAAGCAAAGGCTGCTTCCGCGCTGAATCATCCCAACATCATCACAATTCATGAGATAGAGCAGATCGACTCGATGAACTTCATCGCCACCGAGTTCATCGATGGCGAAACTCTGCGTCAACGAATGCGGCACACGCCAATGAAGCTCGGAGAAATGCTCGACGTCACCATTCAGTGTGCAAGCGCGCTGTCCGCGGCTCATGCGACCGGAATTGTCCATCGTGACATTAAGCCCGAGAACATCATGATGCGGCTCGACGGCATCGTGAAGGTTTTAGATTTCGGCTTGGCAAAACTCACTGAACGGCTACGGCCGGAGTCGGTTGATACGGAGGCGCCGACAAGCTTTAAGACAGACCCCGGCACGGTAGTGGGAACGGCGGTTTACATGTCTCCGGAGCAGGCGCGGGGAACCGAAACGGACGCGCGCACGGACATTTTCAGTCTGGGAGTCGTTGCTTACGAGATGGTGACTGGACGCTTGCCTTTCGAAGGATCGTCATCCTCCGAAGTGATGGCTTCGATTCTCAGTGAGAAAGAGCCACAACCACTTGCTCGATACTCAATAGAAGCGCCGGTCGAACTGGAACGAATCGTGTTAAAAGCGCTGCGCAAAAATAGAGAGGAGCGCTATCAGACAATCAAGGATCTGCAGCTCGATTTACAGAGTCTGAAGCAGGAGTTGGAATTCCAGAGAAAGCTGGAACGCTCCGTGCCACCTCATTTGAAGAGTGCAGCAGACACCGGAGAACAAGCGGTCGAAATGGAATCGGCAGCGCGGCCGACTGCCGGCGAACGAGGGGCGACCACCGGCATTAAAATCAATAATACAAGCGTTGTGATCGCCGTCTCTGCTTTACTAATTATCGTTTTGGGAATTGGCGCGTACTTCTACTTCACGCGCTCGCGCCGCGAAACGATCAGCTCCATCGCCGTCCTGCCCCTCGTCAATACAAGCGGTGATCCGAACACAGAATATCTCTCCGATGGCATCTCTGAGGCGCTGATTAACAGCCTCACCGAGTTGCAGCAGTTGAGAGTCATTGCGCGTTCGACGGCCTTCCGATACAAGGGGCGCGAGGTTGATCCGCAGGCGGTCGGGCGCGAATTGAATGTGCGCGCGGTACTCATGGGGCGCGTACGTCAGATGGGAGACACGTTGAATATCCAAGTGGACTTAGTTGATGCCAGTACGGGCGCACAGCTTTGGGGCCAGGAGTACGAGCGCAAGCTCTCGGACGTTCTCTCCGTTAAGCAAGCGATTACACGGGAGGTGACGGAGAAGCTGAAGTTGAGACTGTCCGGTGAAGAGCAGCAGCAACTCGTCAAACGTGACACTAGTAATGTGGAAGCCTATCAGTTCTACTTGAGAGGGCGCTATTTCTGGAACAAGCGAACTGCGGACGGCTTGAAGAAATCGATTGAACAGTTCCAGCAGGCGATCGACCGCGATCCGACCTACGCCCTCGGTTATGTCGGACTGGCTGATTGCTATTTGGTGCTGGAGCTGTATGCCGGTGTTCCTTCAAGGGAAAGCTTGCCGAAAGCCAGAGCCGCTGTGGATCGCGCGCTCCAGCTTGACGGGTCGCTCCCTGAGGCACACACGTCCTCGGCATACATCTATCAGCAGATGTGGCGTTGGGCGGAAGCTGAGCAAGAATACAAGCGTGCCATCAGCCTTAACCCGAACTACGCGACGGCGCATCTCTGGTTTGGCCTCTATCTCAGAACAAAAGGGCAATTTGATGATGCGCTGCGAGAAACCAGGCGAGCCCAGGAGCTTGACCCTCTTTCACCTATCATCAGTGAAAATGTCGCGCATCTTTATCAGCTGAAGAATGACTTCGATTCAGCCATTGAACAATGCAAGAGGATTATTGAACTCGATCCGAGCTTTCCGGAAGCACACAGTAATTTAGGTTTCGCGTACCGCAAACAGGGGCGTTACGATGAGGCGATGGCCGAGTTTCAGAAAGCAGTCGAATTATCCGGAAGAGCAAGCAGATACTTGAGCTATTTAGCTTTCTTTTACGCGGATACGGGGAGGCGTGCTGAGGTGTTTCGGATACTGAAAGAACTCGAAGAGAAATATGCAAGGCGCGAGGCCACCGGACAATATTTAGCCGGAGTGTATGCCGGTCTTGGCGAAAAGGATCAGGCGTTTGTCTGGCTCGAAAAGGACTTCGAACAGCGCAGCGGCCAGTTACCATTTTTCCCAACCAGGTTCCCTTTTGAAGGCCTCCACAGTGACCCGCGGTACGCCGACCTCGTGCGCCGCATGGGACTCCAGCCGTGAAAAGCAATTTTTGTGATAAAGGCCTGCGTACGCAACCGCGGCTTCGCAGCCCGACGATTCCTTTACTTTCTCTCGCGGAATAAATCGGAAAACAAATTGACTCAAGAACTATCAACTAACAGCACGCTGTCACACTACCGCATCGTCTCCAAAATCGGCGCTGGCGGGATGGGTGAGGTGTATCTGGCGCAGGACACGAAGCTTGATCGCAGAGTCGCGCTGAAGGTCTTGCCCGCTGAGGTAGCGTCGAATCGCGATCGCATGGAACGGTTCGTCCGGGAAGCGAAAGCGGCGGCTGCGCTCAATCATCCCAATATTGCGCAGATCTTCGAGATCAGCGAGCACGATGGCATTCACTTCATCGCGATGGAATTTGTCGATGGGGTCACGTTGCGCCAGAAGATTCACAGCGAGCGCACCGAATTAAGGACATTGTTGCGCCATCTGCAACACGTCGCTCAAGGACTGGCGAAAGCTCATACGATGGGCATCGTGCATCGCGACCTTAAGCCCGACAACATCATGATCACCCATGATGGGCATGCGAAGATCCTCGATTTCGGTCTGGCCAAACTGCTCGAGACCAGGCCGGAGAGCGCCGGTGAAAGCGGCGAAGCGGCGACCGCGATGATGCCGGTGCAGCATTCGACACCCGGAGTTGTTATGGGGACGGTTGGCTACATGTCTCCTGAACAAGCCCAAGCTAAGCGCGTTGACCAGCGCTCTGACATCTTTTCGTTCGGCTGCATCCTCTACGAAGCGGTCACTGGTCGCAAGCCATTCGCGGGAGATTCGATCGTTGACACGCTCCACAAGATCATTCATGAGCCCGCGCCCTCCATCGCAGACCTTAATCCGGCCGCGCCGGCCGAGTTGCAGCGCATCATACGCAAATGTCTGGCTAAGGAACCGGCGAAGAGGTATCAGACCATCCGCGATGTAGCTAACGACCTCGACGAGCTAATCGAAGAATTGAAGGGTCTCAGCGACATTGAACGTTCGGTCGCACCCTCTTCGCAATCTCAACACGCTTCGGCCAGCGGCGTTGCCGGGGCGACCACCGCCGATAGTGAGGGCGTGCAAAGTACCGCACCCCTTAGTCAACCTGCTTCTAGCGCAGAATTCATTGCCACGGGAATTCGACAGCACAAACTCGGAGTGGCTCTCCTCCTCGCAATTCTTGTAGGCGCGATCTCGGTTCTCGGTTACTACCTGTACTCGCGGAGCAACAAGGGAACCATCGGTTCGATTGCGGTGCTTCCCTTTCAGAACCGAAATTCCGACGCTGATACGGAATACCTTTCCGACGGCCTCGCAGAGTCGCTGATTTATCGCCTCTCGCAGTTGCCTAATCTCAAGGTAAGTCCCACCAGCTCAGTTCTGCGCTACAAGGGCCAGGCAGTTGATGCGCAAAAGATCGCCGCAGAACTCAACGTCGATGCGGTGATGTCAGGAAGACTGGTCCAGCGCGGTGAAGATCTCACCATCAGCGTTGAACTCATCGATGCTCGTAATAACAAACTGCTTTGGGGTGAGCAGTATGAGCGCAAGATGACCGACCTGTTGGCAACCCAACGGGAAATCGCATCGACTATTGCTGAGAAATTGCAGTTGAAACTCTCCGCGACCGATGACAAAGGAATTACCAAACGCTACACCAACGATAACGAAGCATATCAACTCTATCTTAAAGGTCGTTATTACTGGAACCGGCGCACGGCTGAAAATCTTAAGAAAGCGATCGAGCAATTCAAATCGGCCACAGACCGAGACTCGAATTTCGCACTTGCATTTGGTGGTCTCGCGGATTGCTATGCAGTTTTGAGCGAATACGCCGGAACTCCAACAAGCGAAACGCTCCCAAAATCGAGAGCATATGCCGAACGAGCCTTGGCCATTGACGGTCAATTGGCGGAACCTCACGCTACCCTGGGAGCGGTCAATGAATATTCATGGCAATGGGCGGATGCGGAAAAGGAATTCAAGCGCGCGATCGAGCTAAATCCGAACTATCCAACGACGTATCATTGGTATTCAATTTTCCTCAAGGCTGAGGGAAGAAATGAGGAAGCGGCAGCGATAATCAAACGGGCTCAAGAGCTCGACCCGCTGTCGAGTGTGATCGCTGTGAATATTTCGCGGATGTATCAGCTGCAAAATAATCACGACGCGAGCATAGAAAATAGTCTCAAGTTAATTGAACTGGATCCAAACTTCGGCCCCGCTTATCAGTATCTGGCGCTGTCATACTTGAAACGCGGCCGCAACGCGGAAGCCATTGCGGCGGCGGAGAAGGCGGTGAACTTAACGAACAGGTCAGGCATCACGCTCGGAGACTTGGGTTATGTTTATGCGGCTTCAGGAAAACGAGCAGGCGTGATCGACATAATAGGAGAACTGGAAGACAAGTACGCCCGCAATGAAGCGATCGGACAACATATGGCGACCGTATACGTGGGGCTGGGCGATACGGACAAGGCGTTTGAATGGTTGGAAAGAGACTTCCAGGCCCGAAACGGGAGACTAGCGGAAATCCGCTGGCAAACTTCAGTTTGATTCTCTCCGCGACGACCCGCGCTTCAAGGATTTGCTTCGGCGAATGGGTTTGCCACAGTAATACAAACTGTTGGATTGGGCCAGCGTCTAGCAAGACAAAAAATGAAACGTTGCCCCACATGTAATCGTGTTGAAGCCGACGACACGCTCGCTTTCTGTCGCACAGATGGCGTCGCCCTCATTGATCATTCCGGTTCGCTCGCCGGTGACACCCAAACCGCGAAGTTCGGCTCTGGTCCAGTCTCCAGCGAGATCGAAACCAGCTTGCTTCCGCACACGTCAACTACTCCCGAGATCAATCGCAGCACTGGCCCAACAACGGCACTTACCGCGAGTCAGATTCAGGGGACGACGCGCGATCTTACTAAACCGAAGCGACGCGGATTCGTATTGGTGGCTGTTGGCGTCGCTCTGGTTGTCGTTTTCGCTCTGGGCTATTTCTATTTGTCGCGCAGTCGAACAACCGCAATAGAGTCGATCGCCGTTATGCCCTTTCAAAATAAGAGTGTTGACCCCAACACGGAATACCTCTCAGATGGCCTGGCTGAGTCTTTGATCTATCGAATGTCGCAACTTCCCAATCTGAAGGTAAGTCCGACGAGTTCTGTTATTCGTTACAAGGGGAAAGATGTAGATGTCGTAAAGATCGCAAATGAGTTGGGTGTCGATGCCGTAATGACCGGGCGGCTCGCACAAATGGGCGAGAATTTGACGATTAGCGTTGAACTCGTCGATGTGCGAAATAACAGACTGCTCTGGGGCGAGCAATACAACCGCAAGATGTCAGACCTGCTGGCCACACAGCGTGAAATAGCGGCTGAGATCGCGAGCAAACTTCAGCTAAGGCTTTCCGGAGACGGTGAGAAGGCCCTGACAAAGCGCTACACCGATAACAACGAGGCATACCAGCTCTTTCTGAAAGGTCGTTTTCACTTCGCCAAACGCAACCGGTCCGATGTCGAGCGGAGTGTCGAATATTTCAAACAGGCAATTGCGCTTGATCCGAACTTTGCGCTGGCGTATTCGGCGTTGGCGGATTCCTACAACGGGATGACGGCTTATCCGTATATGGCGCCTAAACAGGCAGTGCCGCTGGCGAAGGCGGCTGCCCACCGCGCAATTCAGATCGACCCGACACTGGCTGGGCCGCACACCGCATTGGCAAACTCATTAGCATGTTTCGATTGGAACTGGGAAGAGGCTGAACGTGAGTTCCACCGTGCAATCGAGATTAACCCTAACGACGCCGGCACACACTGGCGTTACGGGATGTTTTACCTTATGCCGGTGGGCCGTCTTGAAGAGGCGATTGCCGAAGGTAAGCGCTCACTCGAACTCGAGCCGCTCGATCTTAATCACGGCGCCAATCTTTCGGGCCTCTACTTTTATGCCGGACGATACGACGAGGCGCTTGAACAGGCCAGGCAGGTACACGGTCTCGACGCGAACTTCATTGTCGGCCGCTGGGCGCTAAGCCAGGTTTATATTCAGAAGGGAATGTACGCGGAGGCGATCGAGTTGAATGAAAACGCGCTTCAGACCGACCCAACGAACCCGGTGTTTCTCAGGTTTGCCGGAATCGCGTACGCAAAAGCCGGTCGCCGGCAGGACGCCGAGAAAATAATAGAAAGATTTCGAGAGATCGCGAAAACTCAGTATGTTATGTCCTACCATCTTGCTCTGATTTATTCCGCTCTGGGCGACAAGGACAAAGCGATAGCAGAGCTTGAGACTGCGTTTAATGAACACGATTATATGTTGCCGCGCATAAACGTCGAGCCATTCCTCGATCCGTTGCGCAACGACCCGCGATTCGCCGATATCGTCAGACGACTGGATTTCCCTGAGTAGCTTTTTACAAAAGTTGACCACGTATCGCACTCGCAAAACTCGAGGTGAATGAAGCAATGCAAACTGACAGTTTGCGCTACCACTGTGAAACGCTGCCCCACATGTAATCGTGTTGAAGCCGACGACACGCTCGCTTTCTGTCGCACAGATGGCGTCGCCCTCATTGATCATTCCGGTTCGCTCGCCGGTGACACCC
>JBPCMI010000129.1:0-20301 GCA_051002415.1 Pyrinomonadaceae bacterium | reverse complement strand
CTCTGCACCGCCCGCGAGCCAAGCACCACAACCGCGCTGGGGGGAATTTCCAGGGACGCGTCTTGCTTCCGTTGATAGACGGTCTCGCGCACCAGATCGTAAACAGGAGTTGAGCCGGTGAGAATTGTTCCAGCAGCGAGCACGGCGCGCTCGCGTACGATGGTGCCTTCATAAACACCACAACCGCCACCTACCAGAACATCGTCTTCGATGATCACCGGCACGGCACCCACTGGTTCCAGAACTCCACCGACCTGGGCAGCAGCCGACAAATGCACACGCTTCCCAATCTGCGCGCAAGAGCCGACGAGAGCGTGACTGTCGATCATCGTCCCCTCGTCAACATAGGCTCCGGCATTCACGTACATTGGCGGCATGCAGACCACGCCGCGCGCGATAAATGCTCCGTCACGAATACTGGAACCTCCGGGTACGATTCTCACTTCATCGGCGGTGGTTAGCTGACGCACCGGATAAGTGTCCTTATCCAGAAAGGGCAGCGGGCCCCCCGCGGACATATCAATAAGCGAACCCATACGAAAGCCGAGCAAAATGCCTTGCTTCACCCACGAGTTGACGGACCATTGCCCGGAGGCGGACTTCTCGGCGGCTCGGATTTCGCCGCGATTGAGTGCCGCTTTAAATGCTGAGAAGAGATCTCGATCCGCATCCGTGAATGAAGAGTCTTTGCGGGCCGCGAGCTCTTCGATCTGTTCACGCAGCGGCATGCGAGGTTTCCTTTAACAATCCCAGCTCAGCGATTACCGCGCGCAGTTTAGTTTTACTCTGCTCGTTAATGGGCACGAGCGGCAAACGGAAACTCTCTTCAATCAAACCCATCATCGCGAGCGCGGCCTTCACGGGACCGGGGCTCGACTCGATGAAGTTCACCTCCATTAACGGGAGCAGTCGATAGTGCAAAGCGCGCGCTTGCTCCCAGTTCCCTTCCAAAGCGAGATTGATCATTTGCGACATCAGCGCGGGGGCTTCGTTGGCAGCAACGGAAATCAAACCCTCGGCGCCCAACGCCAGGAGGGCGAAAGTGAATGAGTCGTCGCCCGATAGCACGCGAAATCCGGCTGGCCGGTCACGCAGTATCTCCATAATCTGCGAAAGGTTCCCCGACGCTTCTTTAACTGCAACTATATTCGGGACGTCGCGCGCCAGACGCAGGGTTGTTTCCGCATTGATGTTTGAAGAAGTACGGCCAGGGACGTTGTAGATAACAACCGGCAGATCGGTTACAGATTCAGCGACCGCGCGAAAGTGGCTATACAACCCGTCCTGCGTTGGTTTGTTGTAGAAAGGCGCGACGACCAAAACCGCATCGGCGCCGAGCGCCCGCGCAGTTTGTGAGTACTCAATTGCTGCTGCCGTCGCGTTGCTGCCCGTCCCGGCTATCACGCGAGCGCGACCTTTCGCCGTATCAATCACCAGCTTGATGACCTGCTGATCCTCGGCTTCCGTCATCGTTGCGCTTTCACCGGTGGTGCCGCAAGGCACGAGCAACTCGACGCCTCCAGCGATTTGATACTCAACAATTCGCTGCAAAGCGGTTTCATCAATGGCGCCGGAGCGCGTGAATGGAGTTACAAGAGCGGTGGCGCAACCGCGCAGCCAGTCGATGTTATTGGTCATGAACCCCTCCTTAAACGATTGCCGATTGGCGATTCTTTGAATGATGAATGATGAACGATGAATGATGAGTCAATCTTCAGTGAAACCTACGCGCTGCCTTGCGTTTATCATTTATTATTCATCAACATTCATAATTCATAATTCATAATTCATCATTCATCATTCATCGTTCATCATTCATCGTTCATCGTTATCATTTCCTCGATCATTTTCGAAAACTCAAACACTCCGGTTCGCCCGACGATCCAATCTGCGGCGAGCAAGGCGCCGGAAGCGAATCCGGCGCGCGACCGAGCCGTGTGTGTCAACGTTATCTGATCAGCAGCCGAGTCGAACCCGACGCGATGCGTGCCCGGAATCGAGCCTGCGCGCGTGGAGGCGATCGGAATCTCGCGCTCGATGCTCTCCTTCAACAAATCGTGCAAGCGCAACGCCGTTCCGGACGGCGCGTCGCGCTTCTGCTGGTGATGGGCTTCTTCGATGAAAGGTGCGTAATCCCTGGTTCGGGCAAAAAGTTCCCCAGCCCGCGCGACAACTCGATAGAAAAGATTAACGCCGACTGAAAAGTTTGCGCCATAGATCAAAGCGCCTCCTTCATCCGTTACGCTCCGCAGTATCTCGCTCTGTTCCGACCGCCAACCTGTCGTTCCTTCAACAAGCGGCACTTTCGCCTGAACGCATGCGAGAACGTTTCGCTCCACTGCCGCGGCCACCGTAAAGTCGATTGCTACATCGTGACCGCGAAGACGCCCCGCTAAATCATCAAGCGAAGTGTCGCCGGCATCTGAAGTGATTACTTCGCCAAGCTCGTGGCCGGCAGCGCGCGCGTGGGTCGCGAGGAGTTGACCCATCTTGCCGTTTCCAAACAAAGCGATCCTCATTGGCTTAAGCGCTTTCACGTCGTAGCGCTTTTCGTTTCAACTGTTGTCGAGAGCAGCCGGGCTACGTTCACGTAGAGCTCGACCGCACGGTTCAATTCGTTTTTCGAAATCCGTTCGTGCTCAGTATGCGCGTTCAGGATCGAACCGGGACCGAGCAACAGCGGCTTTCCCCATTTTGTCAGGTAGGGGATGTCCGTCGTAAACCGCACCACGCACTGCGGCAGCTCGTCGAGGGCCAGGAGTCTTACGGGAGCATGCTCGGAAGAATATTTGATTTGCGCTCGACCGGCGACGGCCGCGGAAATAATTTTTTTGATTGGCTCAACTTCAGTAACGAGGCGCATCTGTACTTCAGCTGCCGCCGCTGCCGGAACTACATTTGGTTTTGTGCCGCCTGAGATCACCCCGATGTTGCATGTTGTTTCACCAAACACATCGTCCGCCGGCCAGGCGCATTGTCGGAATACGCCCAGCACGTCGAGCAATTTCTCGATTGCCGATTCGCCTTGTTCCGGATAGGCGGAGTGGGCCGGGCGACCGGAGGTTGTAAGCGTGAAGCGCAAAGAACCTTTGGTGCCAATCGCCAAAAGGTTGTCAGTCGGCTCCCCATTTATCAGATAGCGACACTCACTCGCCCACGAGTGCTGATTCGCGACGACCGCTCCGGCACTGGCCATTTCCTCGTCCACCGTAAAAAGCAAACCGATCTCCTCGAAACCACTGCTGCGCAAATTCTCCGCGGCGAAGATCTGTGCCGCAATAATTCCTTTCGCATCGCACGCGCCGCGACCATGGATCTGTTCCGCATCTTCACTGGAGATGATATGCGGTGGAACGGTATCGAGGTGAGTCGAAAAAACAATTCGCGGTGGAGCAGACGTCCGGGCGATAACGTTTTTACGCTCATCCGCTACTGCCTGCAGTTCTACCTCGTAACCGAGCGCTCGCAAATACAACGCGAGAAAGTCCGCAACTTGCGCTTCCGCGCCGGTAACCGAAGGGATGTCGATCAGCCTTCTCGTGAGTTGGAACAAATCCATAATCACCGTCGAACTTCGGGGATCTTTACGCTCATTACCATCTGCTCGCCGCTTTTCGGTTTGGCTCATTGATGGTCACACTGTTTGCTGCCTGCGCCTCGAAAAATGTTTCGTGGAGGCGCCTCACGGCTTCGTTCAGCTGCCGCTCTTCTATTACAAATGTCAGGTTAATGCTCGAAGAACCCTGTGAAATCAACATTACGTTGATATCGCTGATGGTGCTGAAGACGCGCGCGGCGATTCCCGGCGTGCCGCGCAAGCCGGCGCCGACCACACAGATCATAGCTCGCTCTGTTTCCACGCTGACAGTTCCCAGCGATTCTAAGTCCTTAATAATTGCGTTGAGGTCACTCGCATCATCCAACGACAACGAAACGCTGACCTCCGAAGTGGTGACTACATCAACAACTTTACGGTGCCGATCGAAGACTTCGAAGATGGCGCGCAGGAAGCCATAGGCGCCCAGCATGCGCGCCGAGCTCACCTGCACAGTGGTAATGCCTGTCTTGTGGGCAATTGCTTTTACCGTTTGCGCCGCAGTCTCGATCTCAGCACAGACCAAAGTGCTTTCACCGGCGGGCGCGCGCGAATTGCAGATACGAACTGGAATCGCTCCTTCTACAGCCGGCTGGATCGTTTTCGGGTGCAGGACCTTGGCCCCGAAGTAAGCAAGCTCGGCAGCCTCGTCGTAGGAGAGGCGGGGAATCGTAACGGCGCCTGGCACGACGCGCGGATCGGCCGTGAGGACTCCGGAGACGTCAGTCCAAATCTGAATCTCACGAGCCGAAAGCGCTGCGCCAACGATGCTGGCCGTGTAATCCGATCCGCCCCGACCGAGTGTGGTAGTCATGCCTCCGCCAGATGCCGCGATGAACCCGCCGAGCACCGGCACTTTCGATTCGCTTAAGAGAGGGAAGACTTCAGCTCGCGTCTGCATCGTGGTGTTCGGCGAAGGCGCGGCGTTGCCAAACTCATCGTTGGTAACTATGCAGCGTCGCGCGTCGAGCGTTACTGCCGGAATTCCCGACGATCTCATGACTGCCGACAGCAGAGCACTGGAAAGCAGTTCACCGGTAGCGAGCACGGCATCCCGCAGCGCGGTCCGCTGTGAGGAATCTGATTTTAACGAGTGCAGCAGCGTGAAAACTTGCCGCTTGTGGTGCTCCAGTGCGATGTGAAACTGGTCGGCTTCCGCGGGCCGCAGTAACTGTTCACAGACCGCAGCGTGTCTTGCGAAATGTGGTTGCAGCAACTCGGCAGCTTCAACGCTCTGATTATTTGCCGCAGAGGCAACTGCTGCGAGCAGAGCATCCGTCATCCCGGCCATCGCTGAGACAACCACGACCGGCCGTTGTTTGAGTCGTTCGGCCACAATCTTGGCGACGCGACGAAACCCGCCGGCGTCTTCTACAGAGCTGCCGCCAAACTTCATTACGATGGAATCGATTGCGCTATTCACGGGTGTAATCATTTCGTTGCACGGTGGAGATTACTTAAACTTCAATGCGCTTAAGAAAAAAAAAGGCTGATCGGGATTGAACACGACCAGCCTTAGCAAAATCTATTGGACGCGCCGCAGCGCGCACAAATTTTCTGTCGTAGCTCTCCACCTGAACGGTGACAGTCGCGCGGATTTAGCCGCGACAACCAGCCCCCAGTTGCGAAGTTGCAACGCGAGCTTCGGCGGCCTTCCCCTTTCACTCAATGCGCGGACATCTTCCCGCTGTCAAACTTCTCGTTCGACTGCATTGCTTACTCCTGGAGGTCGCTCCTCTACCTGATTTAAAAGATCGAAACGAAATGTGTGGCCCAACTTAGCGACATGATTAACGCTTGTCAAGTAATCAATGGAATCATTGATTCAATGATTCAATGACCCAATCTTCCATAAAAAGCGAGCTGGAGATTTCTCTCCAGCTCGCTCGTTGTCGATTTAGGTATGGAGCCTAGAACTGATAGCGCAATCCAAACTGCATCACGCGACCAGCCTTTGTCTCGTTGAGCGGAACCTGCGTCGCGGTATAGCGACCGAAATCGTCTGTGGGCGTCAGGTTACGCAGGTAGGGATCACGCGGCAAGCTCAAGTCGGCGATTGAATCGTTGTCGAACTTTTGCGTGTTCGTGACATTGAAGACTTCCCAGCGAAGCTGGAGCTCATGTCCCTCCCAGGGCAACTTGAAGCTCTTATGTAAGCCGAGGTCAAGGGAGATGTAACTATCGCCTCGCAGCACATTACGGTCACCAACTTCACCCGGACGTGCGTTGCGGAAAGCAGCTAACGCCGCACGAGGATCGGCGAACACGTTAGGTTGATTGTTGGCCGCACCACGCGAAGGACTGGCCGCGAGGGGCCGCACGCGAACGCCATTGGATTGGACGTTCCAGTTTGTCGCCCAGCGGCTGCCGTCGGCGGGTGTCTGAATTGGTAAACCGCTGTTCCAACGGAAAATTCCCGACAGATTCCAGCCACCAAGAACTCCTTCGGCAACGCTGTTCGCCCCGGAAAGGAACCTCTTGCCTCGCCCAAACGGAAGTCCCATAACCCAGTTGGCGTTGATAATGTGTTTGGCATCGAAGTCCGAGGTTGCGTAGTTCTGATCCGGCTCCAACGCATTGACGATAAACGCAGTCGCGTATGCGGTGGACGCCTGGAGACCCGAAGCGTTGTCGAGCGAATGGCTGAATGTGTAGTTGAAGTCGAAAGACAAGTCGTTGCCGAAGCGCTGTCGCAGGCTAAACTGCGCAGCGTGGTAATTCGAACGCGCGATCGTCCCGAAACTCGAGAGCGCGGCAAACTGTGGCTGATAGAACATGTTGTTGAACTTGGCCGGACCGCCGCCGAACGGACAGGTGGTGCAGCCGTCGGCGTCATCCCACAGCAGTTGTACGAAGGTGTAGTCCGTGATGCCCGCGCCGCCCAAAGCCGGAAATGCGATGTGAGCGTAAGCTGCCTGTGTTGGCGTGAGGGATAGATCCCCCCACCATGCCGGCATGTTCGGGAAGAGGTTGTTGAAGTATGCCAGCGTCGGCACCTGGTCAATCGGTGTGTTTGCATAGCGGTGGTCAACCAGAATATTCATGGCCTCATAAAAGGTCATGCCCGACTGCGGATCGCGAATGTTATTCAACTGCATGATGTCGCGCGAAGCCAGTAGCTTTCGTCCCATGCGTCCTACGTAGCTGGCTTCAAAGGTCAGACCTTTTCCTAACTCGCGGCCATAAGACAGATTGAAGCTGTAATTGTAAGGCGTGGTGATCGCGTCATCGAGCGATTGCTCAATGCGCTGATCTTCGTTCGCCGAAATGGTCAAAGGGAAGACCAGGTTGTTGGGAATGTTACTTACAAATCCGCGAACGCTGGGATTAAATCCTGTAAATGGTTCCCCCAAGCGATCACTGACATTGAAGGTGTTGGCGGAGTTGCTTTGGCTGCCGGTAAACCCGAGCACGGAGTTAAGGTCGAAGTTGACAGCGAGCTGGCTGCCGATACGGTCGTAGGTCATACGGAAACCGCCACGCAGAACGCTCTTGCCGTTGCGACCGAATACGCGGCCGAACAAGTTGTCGCCAAGGTCGGGTGACCAGGCAAACGCGACGGCGGGTGCGAAGTTGTTCCAGTCTTGCTCGTAATAACCGGGACGGCCATTCTTTTTTCCGGCCAGATCGAAGCTGATGGAGTCGTTGAAGGGAACGCCGTTGAAAGCACTCTCCCTACGCTGCTCAAAGTACTCGCTCAAACTTACCGTAGGCTTCACCTGAATACCGTTGGTTTCATAGACTGGAGTGGAAGTACCCCAACGCAATCCATAGGTGAGCGTAAAGTTCGGCTTCATACGCCACGAATCTTGCCAATAAAACTCATACTCTTCAGTGGCAAAAGTGCGGGTCGTGGGTGTCCCCGTAGGTTGCAAGGTGCCATCGGCGCCATAAACCAGGTTCGCTGAGAATTCCGAAAAGTTACCGATGACGGAAGAGAGTGCGTCGCGCAGGTCGATGTCAAAATCAGGACTTACATCGGGGAAGATCGGATCGAAGTCGCCGTAGACGTCAAAAATCACGGAATCGCCGGAGAAATCGTAGTAGGAAGGATTGATCACTGCCGAATCAAAAGAGCCACCAAACGCTGTGCGGTTGTTTTTAATGAGGCGCACGTTGCCGCCGAAGCCGAATGTGTGGTTGCCTTTGATCCAGGAAACGTCATCAACGAAGTTGTGCACCGGGGTCGTCCGGCTGAGCGTTCTCGAGAAAGCGAGCGGCGAAAAGATAAAGCGGAAGATAACCGAATTCTCGTTCGAATCTCCGCCGTCTGAGAACGACGCGCGGGTCAAACCCCACGTTGCCCGGTTGACAATATTATTGGAGACCGTCCAGGTGTGGCCCACTGCGACTCCCTTCGGATGGTTCCAGAGTTTTGGTGAAAGCGTGTCTGGGAACTGACCGACTTGAGTGATTACATCCTGCTGATAGGCGCCACGCGCGAAGAGTGTCTGCCGATCAGTAAGATTGAAGTCGAATCGCGCGTGGTAAACGTTGAGTTCGGTCGGGGTGTTCGCGTTGAATCTGTAAGCTGCCGTATTTAGTCCATCACCCAGCGAGCTTGAGTTTGCCGGGTAGCGGGCGGCCGCAGCCGCGAGTACGTTTAGTGCTGCCGGATTAAGTCCGGGGGTAACACCGTTGACGGCAATGTAAGCATTATTGATTTCCGTCGGCGTGAGACATCCCACGCCTGCCGGGGTACCTGCCGGGCAACCAGGATCGGAGGCGCCACTGTCGGTAAAGTAGCGAACGATACCCTGGCCCAAAGTCGGCAGAGGCACTTCGCGCACAGCCGAGGTGGCGGTCGCTTCGCGGAATCCTTCGTAAGTGAAAAAGAAGAATGCACGATCCCGTTTAATCGGACCGCCAATCGAGCCACCAAAAATATTGCGCAACAATTGCGGCCGTGGCACGCCGTCCTTGTTGTTGAAGAAGTCGTTCGCCGACGTCACTGTGTTGCGGTGCGTTTCGAACAGCGAGCCATGAAAGCCATTCGAACCTGAGCGCGTGACGAGTGACACTTGAGCGCCGGAAGAGCGGCCCTGATCGGCATTCGGATTCGTCGTCGTGACACGAAATTCCTGTAACGAGTCGCGGGTGACGCGAATTACGCTAGCAAAGGCTTCGTCCGTGACCACGTCCAAACCTCGCTGCTGTTCGTTTACGTCAATTCCATCGAGCGTCACGTTCGCCTGGTCGGCACGACCGCCGTTCACGTAACCGGTGCGCGTTACACCAGGTTGCAGCGAAAGCAGGGCGACAACGTTGCCGGCGTTAAGCGGCAAGTCGGAGATACGTTGCCGATCGAAACTTGTGCCGATGGTCGCGTCGTTTGTGTTGAGTGGAGCATCGTTTGTAGAGGCGACGTTAACTGTTTCAGTTACCTGGCCCACCTCCAGGGCGGCGTTCACGTCCATCGTGGTATCAACCGCGGCCTGGACGTCATTGATCACAGTCTTCTTGAAGCCCGCGGCCTCCACTTCAATCCTGTAGGTGCCGGGAGGGATCGCAGCGAAGATGTAAGCGCCGTCCTGGTTGGAAGTTTGCGTACGCGAAAAGTTCTTATTTTGGTCGGAAAGCGTCACTGTCGCACCAGCCACCACATTACTTTGCTGGTCTTGAACTAGTCCTTTGACGGTGGCCCTTCCCGATTGAGCTCGGGCGACCCCGGCAAAAATCAGCGACAACACAATTAAGAACAGAAAAGATCCTGCTAAGCCTTTAAACAGCGAAAGCTTTTTCATGGCACCTCCCTGGTTAGTGGAAAATTTTCGAGAGTCGAAGAATCTCATAGAGGACGAATCCCGAACCGACGATCGCCGGATGGCGATGCAAAACCTGCGAAGTCAAAAAAAAATGCTGGCTGCTCTAATAAAGCGAGAAAAACTTGAAGTAAAACTATGCAGATCGCGTTCCATCTGTTCGTGTTACATCGCGGCATGCATTGATTGCCGTTTAACTTAGGACTTGGTGGGATCAGCGCCTGAACCGCATGGCTGACTTCAGAAAGGATGCGGTTAGTATATCCAAAATTGCAGGAAGGCTACAAATATTCGGATGGCTTTCCCGGCCTATTAGGATTGGTAGTAGCGCAAACTGTTAGTTTGCGCTGAATGAATGGCATTCAAGGCGCACGCAAACTAACAGTTTTGCGTTACAAACACCTAACCAGGGCACTACCGCGTGTTTCGCGAGAGAATCTGTCGTAATCCGGTAGAGGAGACGAGGTGAAACAATCCCAGGGCAAAAGGGAGTCAGGCGAGGACAGTTGGCGGGTTTTCTGCGCCATTGAACTGCCCCGCCAGACCCGTTTGCGTTTGCTTTCACATATCGAGAAGTTGCAAGCCCGGGTCCCGGAACTTCCGGCGAGTTGGAGTCGCGAATCCAATATTCATCTGACGCTAAAGTTTCTTGGCGAAACTCCGCAGCAACTGGTGCGGAAGCTCGACTCGGCACTGACGCGCGCCATTAAAGGAATTCCACCGTTTCCAATTTTGATCTCCGGCAGCGGAGTCTTTCCGCGCCCTCGCGATCCGCGCGTGCTTTGGGTGGGAATCTCTGACCTTGAGCGGCAACTAGCAAACTTGCATTCACGAATCGAGGCTGAAAACGAACAGGAAGGGTTTGCCAGAGAGGCGCGCCAATTTCATCCGCATCTGACGCTCGCCCGCTTACGCACTCGCGAAGGAGCGCGCGACATTGCTCGCGCTCATGAGGAGCTCCAATTTGCCCCTGAGGAAATTACGGTGAACGAGGTCTTGCTTATTCGCAGTGAGCTCAGCAGCCAGGGATCAAGGTATTCAACGATCTCCAAACACGTTTTGGATAGTTAGGGCAGTTGCCTTGGTTTTGGTTGGTCTTCCTTTTCACCCACTTGGGACAAGACTTCCTTGATGGCGCCGATGCTGGAGAGCATGGCAGAAGTTTCAACCGGCATGAAAATCACTTTGGAGTTGTTGGAGCGCGTCATGTCGCGCAGGCTTTCAATGTAGCGCGCGGTAATTAGATATTGCGCCGGATCGCCAGTACCGATCGCCTTCCCAATCCGCGTGATTGCTTCCGACTCCGCTTCGGCCGAGCGCAAGCGAGCCTGGGCAGCGCCTTCCGCTTGCAGGATCGCGGATTGTTTTTCGCCTTCGGCTCGCGTGACCGCAGCGGTCTTTTCACCCTCAGCGCGGGTAACAGCTGCCTGCCGTTCGCCCTCAGCCTGCAAGACGAGCGCGCGGCGATTTCGTTCAGCGGTCATCTGTTTTTCCATTGTGATGCGCACATCCTCGGGAGGATTGATATTCTTGACGTCGACGCGTGTCACTTTGACGCCCCATTTGTCAGTAGCTTCGTCGAGAATGATTCTTAGTTTGGAATTGATCGCATCGCGTGACGAAAGCGTGTGATCGAGATCCATTTCGCCCATCACCGAGCGCATGCCTGTAATCGTTAACTGCACGATACCACCGACGAGATCGTTCATTTCGTAGATGGCCTTCACCGGATCGATCACCTGCCAGTAAACGACGGAATCGACGTGGATGGTTACGTTGTCCCGTGTGATCACGGGTTGCGGTGGCAAATCGATGTACTGTTCGCGTAGGTCAATCGAGGTCAAGCCGGGTCGACTATTGGTCCAATAATACGCGCGTGGTCGATCGAGAAACGGAATCAGGATATTCAGGCCGCTGCTGGCGATTTTATCGAAGCGTCCCAGACGTTCGACTAACATCACCGTCGCCTGGGGGACGATTCGGATCGTCTTCACGGCTATGATTAGGAGAACGATCGCGATAAAGCCGAAGAATAAGAAGGCGAGAATACCGGAAAGGGGCTCCATATTTTGACTCCTCTAACAGGACAGTTCGTTAAGAGTGCTCAGTAGAACTTTGCGGCACTATATCGGATCGAAACCCGGAAAAGAAAGACATACCGATTGACCGATTTCCGATTGGCGATTGCCGATTGGCCTTTAGGCACGAATCCAATCAAAAATCGAGAATCGCAAATCGGCATGTTATCGGTCGCCATCTATCGGGAGATGCGCCTTACTGCCTTCTCAAACCCAAACTGAGTCAATACCCAAATTGTGCAGGTGGTGTCGACGCGCCGAGCTCTGCTTCGATGATTGCCGCCGCCTTCAGAATCGTCTGCTCTGCAAATGGCCTCCCGACTATCTGAACGCCAATCGGCAAACCAGCCGCAGTGCTCCCTGCTCGCACTACCACCGCCGGCAGATCGAACACATTAAATGCCTGCGAATAACTAAAGGCACGAAAGACGCTGATTGATTGACCGTCAACCGAGACCTTCCTGCTGTTGTGCGGAAACGCGGGAGTGGCTCCGACCGGGGCCACCATCAGCGGCGTCGATTCCATCATCGCCAACAACTCCCCTCGCAGCCGGTCACGTTCTTGCAGTGTTTTCGCCAGCTCTTCCGGGCTGCGTTGAGTTCTTTGATCGCCAGTGTCCAGGATCTTACGCACAAGTGGGCCAGCAAGTTCTTCGCACCCCGAGTAGAACTCACGTAGATGGTTGGCCGATGGCTCGGCAAACAACTCTACCCAGAGCCGTCCTCCTTCTGCCACTGCCGGTGGTTGTTTTTCAAAACAACGCAGACCGGCCTTCTCTAATGCTTCTACCGCTGCACGAACTGCTGTTCTGGTGTCACGAGAGACGGGCGTCATACCATCGTAGTCGTACCAGCAAACTTCGACACCGCTTAGCTGATCCAAATCATGCGAGGAATCTGCCGAAGCATCGGCTTCAATTCCTGCCAACACTTCGAACAACAGCGAAACATCTGCAACTGTTCGAGCCATCGGGCCCAGGCAAGCAGCGTGGGCGAGCGTGGCTCGCGCGCTCGGCACATGACCATCCATCGGGATCCGACCGCTTGTCGGCTTCAGTCCCACGATGCCGCAGAAATGAGCGGGCACGCGAATCGAACCTGACAAATCACTGCCGACGCCTCCGGGGGACAAGCCGGCTGCAATCGCTGCAGCTTCACCGCCGCTTGAGCCACCAGCGGTCAGTTGCAAATCGTACGGGTTGTTAGTCCGGCCGAAGATGGGATTGTCGGTCTCGTAAGGAATCGCCATTTCCGGTGTGTTGCTTTTGCCGAGAATGATCGCGCCTGCAGCTTTCAGGCGCGCGACGGGAGTCGCATCGGCTGTGGGTACTAAGTCTTTCCTGACTCGCGAGCCGCTCGTCGTCCTAATCCCGGCGGTGGCAATCGTGTCTTTGATAGTGAGCGGCACTCCATGCAGTGGCCCGACTGCTGCGCCGCGCATGATTAACGCTTCGGCTCGCCTGGCTTGCTCGATCACATCGGGCGCGACCGTGACGATCGCGTTAATGGCTCCGTTTCGCTGTTCAATGCGCTGGAGGTAGTCACTCACGAGGTCAACTGGCGAGACTTCTTTACTTCTGACAAGCGAAGCCAGCTTTGTCACTGAGCAAAATATCAGATCGTTGGACGGCATTAGTATTTGTAAGCAGTGCTCTGATGGTGGTTCCCCTAATCAATCAGACGCATTCAACCTGACTGCCTCATCACTTTCAAGCTGACCGAACGCCTGGAACGCACCCCGCTGTTTCCGTAAAAAGGCCAGTAAATAACTCGTTATTCGTCTTTCCCACGTCGGCACGGTCGTTGCCCAAACGTCGGTGGGCGAAGCTTTGAATTTTAAAGCCTGCGATTGCCCATCGCCCAATTCAGCTGAGGCAGGTCGAGTCGATTGAGGGATTGAAGATGAAGCGAAAAGTTTCCCCCACAGTTACATGGCTGACCGTCCTTTCGTTAGCGCTGACCATGGCGACGAGTGCCTTTGTAGGCCGTACGGCTGCAAAGAGCATTAAAAACCCTACGTCGTCCAAGAGGCGCGCGCAAAAGCCGACCTATCCAGAGCTTTCTCGATACGCCACCAATCTCACCGACCTGGCTCGCAGTCATCGCCTCGAGAAGACTGCCCGCCTGGACGCCGAGGCCGTCGAACAGGCGATAACTATTCTTGCCACGCAAAAGCGCAATCCCATCATTTTGGAAGACGCTGCTCTGAACACCAGAATTGTTGCAGAGGGAATCGCTCAACGTATTGCCAGCGGCGACGTTCCGGCCGAGCTAAGAGACAAGGAGCTATTTAGTCTCAACCTCGACGCTCTCTTCCACGGTCTCAAGACACCTGCCGAAGTTGAAGCTCGCGTGAACCTGGTCTTCGCTGAAACGGCCGGTGCTAATGGCGCCGTGATTCTGTTCGTCGATCAGCTTTATCAATATGCAGGCACACGCGCACTGCGCGCGGTATCCGACAAATTCCGTGACCGTCTCGACCGGGGTGGTTTCCGAATCGGCGCGACCACGAATGAAGCGTTCGAACAGTATATAGCCGATGCCTCGCTTCAGCGCTTTTCGAAACAATTAGGTCCGCTGGGGACGACTGGCGACAACACGGCGGCTATGCGGGCCCGTTGATGAACTTGAGTAATAGGTAAGGAGTAATTCGAATTTTCAGGTGCGGCAGCAGGATCGATTGATGGCTTCAAGGATGCAACAGGAATTCTCGGCCGGTTTAAGCACATCTGGTTCGCCCAGCGACCCGCAGTGTGCTCAGCTTCTGCATGACGCCGAAGCAGCCGAAGTCCTGGATTTTCTCGCCGGTCGCCCTATCCACACCGTCTTCATGGCAAGTTTGATCCGCGACAACGGCGTGGTCAGCAGCCTCAATCGCGGTTCTTTTTTTGGTTGCCGCACCAACCGCGGCCCGCTCGCTGGTGTGGCGCTGCTGGGTCATGCCACGCTGATCGAAACCGAAAGCACGGAATGCATCAAGGCGTTTGCCCATCTCGCAAGGAACCACTCGCGGGGTTACTTAATCCGCGGCGAGCAAGAAAAGATCGCGTCCTTTTGGAACTACTTCACGAAAGACGAAAACAAAGCGCGTCTGCTTTGTGGCGAGCTGCTTTTGGAATTGAAAGCGATTCCGGCGGGTCTCGACTCAGTTCCGGGATTACGGCTCGCAACCATTGCCGACCTCGAAACCATCGTCAACGTTAATGCAGCCCTCGCCTGCAATGAGAGCGGGATAAATCCCCTTGCACGCGACCCGCAGGGTTTTCGCGAACGCGCTGCTCGCCGGATCGCCAAAGGGCGCGTCTGGGTTTGGATTGAAGACCAACGCTTGCTCTATAAGACAGACATCGTTGCCGACACTCCGCAGGCAATCTACCTCGAAGGCGTTTATGTTCATCCGGATCATCGCTTCCAGGGATATGGAGCGCGCTGCATCTCTCAACTCGCCGCCTCCTTACTCGAACGCACGAAGACGATTTGTCTCACGGTGAACGAGAAGGCAGAAGGAACGCAGCGGTTTTACCAACGGGCCGGGTACGAACTGGTCTGTCGTTACGACTCAATCTATCTGGCTAATTTAACGCCGAGCTCGCCGGCAGCTTAAGAAACCAATGCACTTGGCAAAAGAAAAATTCACCAAGCCATACAAGTGGGCCGTCGTTCTTGTCGGCACCGTCCTGTGTTGCTTCTCTGCAGCCAAACTGGTCACTAGTGAGATCGACTGGCGTTTCCTGCTGCTGGCGGCGATGACGGTGATCATCAGTTCCCGACTCGCAGTCCAAATTCCCCGCGTCAACACAAACATCACCGTTTCAGACACGTTCATCTTTCTGGCCATCCTGCTTTACGGCGGACCTGCGGCCGTGCTGCTGGCGAGCGCGGAAGGCTTGTGCTCCGGCTATCGCATCAGCAAGAAGCCGGTAACATTTCTTTTCAATGCGGCGGTGATGGCGTGCTCCACCTTCTTCACCGTCTTCGTCCTCGCCACTACTTTCGGCAGCCACGCTCAATTGAGGGGCGACAAGCTCGTTTTTGCTCTCTGCGTTATGGCCCTGGCCCAATACTTTAGTAACACCGGAATTGTGGCGGCGGGCCTCGCATTTAAAACAGAGCAGCCGCTCTGGCAGACATGGCATAAGCATTACCTCTGGACGTCAATCACCTATTTCGCAGGGGCTGTAGCCGCAGGCTTGATCTTATTCTTCATTAACACCTGGGGCTTCTATGCTCTAATCGCAGCGATTCCCGTCATCGGCATCGTCTACTTCACCTATTACAAATATCTTGAGGACCTGCGCGTCACTTCAGTGCAGGCGGAGAATGCCGAGCATGCGCGCGCTGAGTCGGAAAGGAATCGCGCGGAACAGGCGGAGCAGCATATTGAAGAACTGAGCCGGCATATCGCCGAGCAGGACCGGATCAGCAAAGCGTTGCAGGAAAGTAAGGATCACTTCCGTCACGCCGCTTTTCACGATCAGCTGACGAATCTGCCAAACCGCGCGCTCCTAACCGAACACATTAAGCTGGCGATTGAAAGGCCCCGCTCGCGCGATGAACAGTTTTTTGCGCTCTTGTTCCTTGATCTCGATCGCTTCAAGAACATCAACGATAGTTTGGGCCACATCGCCGGGGATCAACTGTTAGTAGCCACGGCGCGCTGCTTGGAAGAGTGCATGCGGCCCATGGATACCGTAGCTCGTTTGGGTGGAGATGAGTTTGCAATCCTGCTGGACGGTCTTGAAAGCCTGGCCGACGCCATCCTGGTGGCCGAAAGGATTCAGCAGGCCTTGACTCGCCCTTTTATGCTTAACGGCCACGAGGTGTTTGTGACCACGAGCATCGGCATCACCTTGAGCAATACCGGCTATGCAGATCCAGAGAACGTCTTGCGCGATGCTGACACGGCAATGTATCGCGCGAAAGAAAGCGGCAAGGCCCGCTTTGAAGTTTTCGATTCGTCAATGCACTCCCATGCAGTTGCGCTCCTGCAACTCGAGAACGATCTACGACGCGCAATCGAGCGCCGCGAATTCAGGGTCTACTATCAGCCCATTATCGATCTGGAGACGGACGAGGTCTCCGGCTTTGAATCGCTAGTCCGCTGGTATCATCCGGAGCGCGGCCTGGTTACACCTGACGAGTTCATCGGCATCGCGGAAGAGACGGGCCTGATCGTTGATATCGGGATCGGAGTCTTGCGTGAATCCTGCCGCCAGTTGCGTGAATGGCAATCAACGCTGGGACTTAAGTCGCTATCTGTTGCTGTAAATCTTTCAGCGAAACAGTTCGCCCAACCGGACCTGGTGAAACAGGTAAAAGAAATTTTGCAGGAAACCGGACTCGACGCTCAGTATCTGAAGCTCGAGATTACGGAAACCGTAGTGATGGAAAACGCTGAAGTGGCGCGGAATATGTTGAGTCAGCTCTGCGCGCTCGGTGTGCAACTTAGCATTGATGATTTCGGCACTGGCTATTCTTCGCTCAGTTACTTGCATCGATTTCCGGTAAAGACACTAAAAATCGATCGCTCTTTCATTGGTAGAATGAGCGCCGATGGTGAGAACTGCGAAGTTGTTAAGACCATCAACACTTTGGCAAACAATTTAGGAATGTCGGTTGTGGCCGAGGGCATCGAGACTGAGACTCAGTTATCGCAACTCAAAGCGATGGGCTGCGGATATGGACAAGGCTACATTTTTTCACGACCGCTCATGGCGGAAGCCGCAACCTTGTTTGTTCAGGAACACCAGGCTCTCGCGCTCTCCACCTTCATCGATGACAAGCTGATGCAATCGCAACTGCAATTGGTGAACTAAGGGCATTTCCGATTGCCGATTGGCAATTGCCAATTGCCGATTGCAGGTGACAAGAATGACGAATAATAAACTAATGGGTGATGACCTTTGATGATTGAAAGATTCCAATGATGGGCTCTTATTAATCTACCCGCTTTTCGACCTCACAATTCCCTCGTTCCCTGTTTATCATCTTAGAAATCGGCAATTGGCAATCGGCAATTGGCAATTCTTTCCCGCTTCTCTATAATTTAGTCGTTCTGTGCAATCTCTTATACAACCCGCCTGATTCAAGTCCGCCGGCTTTGCTGCTGAAGCTCCGCGGCAAAGGAGTGCGTCCTTGGCGATTCAATTGAGCAGGACGTTTGTCTTGCGCAAGCTGCATCAGTTCTCTGGCTTAGTTCCTCTCGGTTTCTTTTTACTGGAACATTTTTATACTAATTCAAAGGCAATCGATGGCGCGGCTCACTTCAACGAAGCCGTAAAAGATCTGCAATCGATCCCCTACATCCTCTTGGTCGAGATCGGCGGCATCTTTATTCCGCTTCTTTATCACGCCGTGTATGGCCTGGTGATTACGATGGAGGCGCGGCCTAACAACCTTAACTATCCCTACCCGCGTAACTGGTTTTACCTGATCCAACGCCTCACTGGAGTTGTTCTCTTTTTCTTTATTGCGTTCCACGTGCTCAATTTTCGCTTTGGCATGATCCCAGGACTTAACACTATCTCGGTCGCTCATCGCCCCGACCTCGCTTTCGATATTGTGTCTCGCGAGTTTCGGATGGTGCCGATTTTTCTGATCTATGTGATTGGCATTACTGCTACCGTCTGGCATTTTGCGAATGGCATTTGGCTGTTTGCGGTCGATTGGGGCATCGCGATCGGCGAACGAGCGCAACGTCTCACCGGCTATGCCTGCATCGCGTTTGGAGCTGTACTGCTGCTGGTTGGAATTAATGCTGCGGTCGCGTTCATACGCCCGGGCGGCTTGTTGGGAGGAGTTCTCTAAACAATGGCAAGTAACGGAATCAGGATCGCGATCGTGGGTGGTGGTCTGGCGGGACTTGCCGCTGCGATGAAGATTGCCGAAGCTGGTCACAACGTCGACCTCTTCTCAGTCGTACCCGTCAAACGCTCCCATTCGGTTTGTGCGCAAGGCGGCATCAATGGCGCCGTCAACACTAAAGGCGAAGGCGACTCCACCTGGGAACATTTCGACGACACGGTTTACGGCGGCGATTTTCTCGCCAATCAACCCCCAGCAAAAGCCATGTGCGAGATGGCGCCTTCGATCATCTATCTCTTCGATCGCATGGGTGTTCCCTTCTCGCGCACTCAGGAAGGGTTGCTCGATTTTCGTCGCTTTGGCGGCACCAAGCACCACCGGACCGCCTTTGCCGGAGCTTCAACTGGCCAACAACTGCTCTACGCTCTCGACGAACAAGTCCGTCGTTTTGAAGTTGACGGAAAAGTGCGCAAGTTTGAGCACTGGGAGATGCTGTCGCTCGTGCTCGACGATCACCAGGTTTGTCGCGGACTGGTGGCGATGGATCTGCAAACACTCGAACTCAAGGCGTTTCCCGCAGACGCTGTAATCATGGCGACTGGTGGGCCGGGATTGATCTTCGGAAAGTCGACAAACTCGATGGTCTGCACCGGCAGCGGTGTTGGCGCGTGCTATCAACAAGGTGCGAAGTATGCGAACGGTGAGTTCATTCAGGTGCACCCCACATCGATTCCGGGCGAAGACAAGCTGCGATTGATGTCGGAGTCAGCACGCGGTGAAGGCGGCCGCGTCTGGGTTCCGCGCCAGTCCGGCGACGTCAGACAGCCCTCCTCAATTCCTGAGAAGGAACGTTTTTATTTTCTCGAAGAGAAATATCCAGCCTACGGCGATCTCGTTCCGCGCGACATTGCGACACGCGAAATTTTTCAGGTTTGTATCGAAGGTCAAGGAGTGGGCGGGCAGAATCAGGTTTATTTGGATCTGACGCACATCCCTGTGGAAACCCTCGACCGAAAGCTTGGTGCGATCCTGGAAATCTACGAAATGTTTGTCGGCGACGATCCGCGTCATGTGCCGATGCGCATCTTCCCCGGTGTGCATTATTCGATGGGAGGACTGTGGGTCGATTTCGATCAGCGCACAAACATCTCTGGTCTCCTGGCGGCGGGTGAGTGCGACTATTCGATTCATGGCGCCAACCGCCTCGGCGCAAACTCACTGGTGAGTTGCGTGTTTGGCGGATTTATTGCGGCGCCCGCGGCCATCGAGTGGGCCAAGAATGCCGAACGCAACGGCGGCGACAGTTCGGCGATCTATGACGGCGAGTTAAAACGGCAGCAGGAGATCAATGATTCGTTGATCAAGCAAAGCGGCAAGGAGAACCAATACATCCTCCATCAGGAGATGGGCAAGTGGATGACCGATAACGTGACGGTCGTGCGCTACAACGAGAAACTCAAAGCCACCGATCAAAAGCTGCTTGAACTCATGGATCGCTACAAGCGAATTTCGATTAATGATTCAAATCTATGGGCGACGATGGCGCTGCCGCATGCCCGACATCTCGATAACATGCTGGAGCTGGCGCGTGTGATCACGCTGGGCGCGCTCAACCGTAATGAATCGCGCGGCGCTCACTTCAAGCCGGAATTCCCTGAGCGCGATGACGAGCAGTTCTTGAAAACAACGATTGCGGAGTTTTCCGGCGAGGGTCCGGTCATTTCTTACGAGCCGGTTGACGTCTCGCTTATCACGCCACGCAAACGCGACTACAGCAAAGCTAAAAAAGAAACAGCAAAGGCCTGAGGCTTAACGATCATGTCGGCACATCCACAACCAGCAAAGAGCACACGCGTTCCGCCCAAGACCGTCGAGCTACACATCAGACGCCGGCCCAATCCGGATGCACCTGCACACTGGGAACAGTTTGAAATTCCTTACCGGCCCAATCTCAACATCATTTCCTGTTTGATGGAGATTCAAAAGAACCCGGTGACGAAGGACGGGGCTGCCACGACGCCCCCAGTCTGGAGCATGAACTGTCTGGAGCAGGTGTGCGGCA
>JBPCMI010000128.1:0-37854 GCA_051002415.1 Pyrinomonadaceae bacterium | reverse complement strand
GATCACGACAAGCGCGAATGATGCGAATCGCGATCTCTCCCCGGTTGGCGATTAGGATTTTTTTGAACAAGGGAAGCGGAGTCAGAAGAAGTCAGTTGTCCGTACTCAGTAGTCAGTTGTCATTAGTCGTAAGCATTCTAGTTAACACCAAACTCCGGCCAACTGCCAACCAACCCGCTGGCGCCAGTAGTGGGTCAGCTTGGGAGTGATGTCAATACCACGCGGTAGCGAGTGGGTCGATTGGGGCAGCATTCATGTCTTACCAACGATTTCCTCGATCGTCGCAGGACTTCGTTTACTCAGACTCATTGTGAGGCACTGACATTATGCAAAAGTGAGTGCCCTTCCATCGGCCCACCCGCTACCCGCGTGGTGGTACTGACCTCATTCCCAAACTCCGACTACCTCTGGGCCGGGGTCTACAGACGCAGCCCTTCCGGTGACGAATGAAAATGAAAAATGGAAAATGAGAATTGACGAAACGCTAGGGGCGTGCGGTCTTTGTACCACTCGTGCGTCGGACAACTTCCGAAGCTTTAGTGATCACTCCATCGCGGACGATGAAGTCGTCTTCGGTGCCGAAGAGCTTGTCCTGGCCCGCGAGCGGCAATTCGTAATTGGTGAAGGAGACACCTTCGGAAGGTAAATCATCGGCTGCGGAATTGATTGACGCATTCATGATAACAGCGCCACGCAGAGGTGGACGCTTCTTCGCCGGCAACGACGCCAAATCAGCAGTGGCTTTGTAACCACTGACATCGACTCCCCCCAGGGCTGCAGCAATTGAACCGTCCTTGTCTGGCAGGCGAGTAAGATCTTTTAAATCGGTCGGCAAGGTTCCAAACTGGATGCGATACTCAAGCAGCGCGCGGTCAATTGTGTATCCTTGCGCGAGAACGCCGGCATCGATGGCCCGTTGCCGATTGCGCAAACGCTCGGGTACGGTCATTCCGATCAGCAAAAAGATCAGCGCGGGAACTCCAATTGAGGTTAACAAACCGGCGCGGGCGAAACGCAGACCGCAAAAACGTGACGGCTCATCCAGTATCGAGCGGTAAAGCTTACGACCAGCCCAGAGAACCAAAATCGTTACGGGGATGATGACCCACTTCAAACGCCAGGCTGCAGTTTCTGCTGCGGCCACGACACTCCAAAAACTGATCGAGCCCGACGCTTTCTGGACCAAAGCAATTATTGTTTGAGTGACGAAGGCGATCAGCAGCAACGAACCGGTAACAGTCAGCAGCAAGGAACGGCCAAAAGCGGGAAGTTCGTTTTCAGGACGGGGAAGGGCCTCGCCGATGGACTGCGCCCCGCAGCTTTCACAACCGTCTGCGAGCGATCCCGCGAACTTAAAACCACAGCACGGGCAAATCGTCATCAACTTATTTTTTAAACTAGGAGTTATATGTCTAAGTTCTTGCGTCACCATAATCGGGTCTCGTTCAACCTGCCTTGTGTGTTAGCGGCTGCTCAGCTCGTCGATCAGAGCCGGAGTTAGATGCAGAAAGGGAGGCTGTGGCGGTCTTTTTCTCAGCTTCAGTTGCGACTTTGTTTAGTTCTTTCCACGTGTGATACATGCGGTGCGCGAACGTCCAATATGAACCCACGGCCAAAACCCAAAGGACCGCCGGCATACGATTAGCAAAAAAGTTGTTCGAACCTGGATGAGTGCTTAAAGCGCCTATAATAAAGAGAACCACTCGTTCCGGGCGCCTGAGAAAGCCAACATCACACTTGGGAATTAGGCTCTCGGCCCGGGCGCTGGCGTAGCTTACCATAACTGAGCCCATTAGTCCGGCGCCGGCGAGAAAAACGTTTAAGGTCGAATGAAACGCGGTATCGCGGGCATAAAAGACCATTAGACCAACAAAAACCACCATGTCAGACAGGCGGTCCAAAGATGAATCGAGGAAACCGCCAAACCTGGTAACGCGACCCGACAAGCGGGCTACCTGGCCGTCCAGCATGTCGAAAAGGTTCGCGATTATCAGTACGATTCCGGCCCAAAAGAATTCGCCGAAGCCAAACAGCAGGCCGCAACCGACATTCAGGGAAACGCCGATCAAAGTCAGTATGTTCGGGTTGATATGACCGACGGCCAGCCAGCGCACCATCGCATCGATGATTCGTTGGGCGCCGCGACCGATACCATCCACAAACATCTGCTTGGAAAAGTTCTCCTTTAGATTAGGTAAGCCAAAAAGACTTTAGGGGATAAGCGGCGGATTTTAGGAAGCCCGGCGGCGCGGTGTCAAGATTTTCGAAAGCCGCCCCGGGTTACGGCCTTTCCGGACTTCATTCGGCCTTGCCACTTGCAAGCTCTTCGTGCAGGGTCGTTAACTGACGGATCTCAAAGTTGCGCGCTCCTGCCGGCGTGCGTACCACGACTTCGTCCCCAGGTTGTTTTCCCATCAAGCTCCGGCCGACAGGCGAGGTTGTCGAGATGAAACCCTGCTGGGGATCGCTCTCTTCGGGTGTGACGAGCCGATACGTAACTTCCTCGTCTCGTTCGCCATCATAAAGAATCAAAGTCGAGCCGTACGATGCTTTATCACGCGGCACTTTACTGACATCAATCGAGGCAATCTCACTAATGCGCTGGCGCAGCTCCACAATGCGCGCCTTGACCATGTTCTGCCGATCGAGCGCTGCGTGATACTCCGAGTTCTCGCGTAAATCGCCAAACTCGAGGGCCCGCTTAATCTCTTTCGGCAGGTGAACCCGCAACTCCGACTCGAGGCCGTCAAGTTCAGTCTGAAGTTTCTGCTTTATTTCAGTAGCCAAAATACAACTCCCTATTCACTGTAGAGACGTATTCTAGACCAAACGGTGATACTTGGCCTCATCCGGCGCGCCAAATGAGATTCCCGTATCGCGGGCCGTCGTCACCATCTGGCCGTTAGGCGGTACCGTTTTCACATTTGCCACGGCTTCGGAAATCGGCACCGTCACGACGTCGCCGGCTTGCAACGCCACCATCACCCCATGTTTTCCCTCAGCAAAAGCCCGCACGGCGCAGGCGCCGTAGGTGGTTGCCAGCATCCGATCGAAAGCATTGGGCCGTCCCCCGCGTTGCAAATGACCCAGAACCACGCAACGAGTCTCTTTGCCGGTTAGCTCCTCCAGTTGGCTGCGACAGTACTGGCCGATGCCACCGAGACGAGGCGCATGTTGCGGGTCGCCGCTGTCCTGAAAAATTTGTTGATGACCGGTCTCGATTGCTCCTTCAGCGGCAACAATGATGCTGAAATTCGAGCCACCCTCTTCGCGCGCGCGAACCTTTCTGGAGACCGACTCCATCGAGAAGGGAATCTCCGGAATCAAGATGACATCAGCACCTCCGGCGATTCCGGAGTGCAGAGCTATCCATCCGGCGTTCCGCCCCATGACTTCGAGAATCATGACGCGGTCGTGCGACTCCGCTGTGGTGTGCAGTCGGTCGAGGGCCTCTGTGGCGATGTCCAGGGCCGTGACGAAGCCGAATGTCAGTTCAGTGCAAGCGAGATCGTTGTCGATCGTTTTTGGCACGCCGACCACCGGAACCCCACGACGATCGAACTCAGCGCCGATGGTTAACGTACCTTCGCCACCAAGGACCAGAAGGGCGCTGATGCCCAGCTTTTCGATATTCGCAACGGCTTCCGCATAGACGGCCTCGGAGGTTGAGGAAACGCCGGGGGCAGCATGTTCTACAAACTTTCCCCGGTTGCGCGTGCCTAAGATAGTGCCCCCGCGAGGCAAGAGACCGCGCACTTCAGTATGCGAGAGGGTGCGGGTCCTCGTTTCCCCGAGCAGTCCTTCAAATCCGTCTTCGATTCCCACCACTCGCATGCCAAATTCTCCCGTCGCGGTTTTCACGACAGCACGAATTACGGCATTCAAACCGGGCGCGTCACCGCCGCCTGTCAGAATTCCAATTGTTTTCTGCATCACTTGTCTGTGGTTACTTTCTTACGTGTGGTGGTTCGTGATATTCGCCGTAGTCAGGAAAGTCGTGGGTGACAATTGACCCAGGCCTCGTATCAGCAGTCAGCAGTGTTAGAGCGTCTCGCAGAACTGCCTTTTGTAGTTCGCGGTTTCTGGGTTTGCCGAGGCTATTACCAATCTTAAAGCCTTTTGGATACAACGCGCGCGGTGGCCGCATTTGCGCTGAAACTTCAGGACTGACTGTGATCAAAACTGTGGGAATCCCTTTCATCTCAATTTCTCGTTGAACCGCGACGACCGTGCGGTGACAAACGCTCGGTCAACCGCCAGTCAGAATCACTGCATCGGCGCGGGAGCCTTTGTCGATCTCATTCGCAATCTCGCGAGCCGTCCCTTCGTACATCGCTTTGAGCTGCATGGTGTAGCCCATGTAGCCGATGTGCTTTTTAGCAACGTCGCGAATGAAGCCTTCAGTTTGTAAGTCTCTCAAGACGTCGATGGGAAAGACCACGTTGATGTCTTTGTCAGCGTCGGAGTGATCGTAGTGATGATGGGTAACTTTTAGATCGCTCGAAGCAACATCTTCCGTAAACAATCGGTAGGTTAGATCGCCGAGTTCGTCTGCGATATTGAAAGGCTCTTGATCTTTTCTATGGACGCCCCCCGCGCTGACGAGCGCAATAGTGCTCTTCGCTAACTCGCCGTCGAACGGTGTGAAGGGAACGCACTTCCGAGCAATGGGCATGACCTTAGTCTCAAGCCCCAAGTCTCAGGTTCCAAGTTTCAAGCATCGAATCACCGATGCAAGCTTGAGACTTGAGACCTGGGACTTGAGACTTCGGTTCAGAGTTTCCGTAGGACTTCGAAGAGTTCTTCGTTGTCTGGTTGATCGGCAATGTCGTGGATATCTTTGAAGACGAGTTTGCCTTCCTTGTCCACAATAAATATTGCTCGCTCGCTGATTCCATCATTTTGCCGGTAGGCGCCAAAGAGTCGGGCCACTTCACCTTTCGGTTCGAAGTCGCTTAAAAGATCGTATGTAAGTCCTCCGAGACTCTTGGCCCATGCGGTATTGCACGGCACGCTATCAACAGATATACCCAGGACCTGGGTATTGTAGCCTTCGAAGCGTTCGAGGTCGGCCTCGTACGCCGGCATCTGGCTGGTTCACACCGGTGTCCAGGCAAGCGGATAGAACGCCATCACCACGTTTTTCTTTCCCCGAAATTCTGAGAGCCTGACTTTCTTACCTTTTTCCAGATTGCTTGGCAGCTCAAAATCCGGAGCCATATCTCCAACTTCAGGCATTAGAGAATCCTCCTTAGTTTCGCTGATCAATAGGGGGTGTCACCAAGATAGTTGACGCTAGAAGCTATTTCAAGCTAAGCAGTAACAAAAGTGTCCAGATTGACCATGTTTTATCCGGTGGCGTAGCATGCCCGTGATTGGGACTTGAGGACGGAATCTTTTAAGGGGAAGGTCAACGCATTTTGGAAATTGACGATCAAGCTAAAGAGATTGTGAGAGACATTGGGACGGCAATTAACGAGTCCGTCGAAAACTCCAGCAAGGTTGCGGAAGCAATCGAGCGCTTACGCGATGCAGGTTATGAAATGGAATTGACGCTGCGTCTGGAAATTGGCCTACGTCCTCACAAGGAGGAGACTGATGAAAACGATGCTGGTTTAAATCTGACTGAAGAAGACGTGCAGATCTTGCAGCGGATGAAGATCAAGATTGATTCGGAAGAAAAGAATTAGTTTCAGGTTTCAGGTCTCAAGTTTCAAGAGTCTAAGTCTCGAAGTCCTCAACTCCCACGTCAGGCCACAGCGTTTTCGAGCTCCATTTCCTAATTTTTGAGTTTCAAGTTTTGTGTCATCAAAGGCTTACTAGGCGCTCGAGGCTCGAGACATGAGTCAGGAGTCAGAAGTCCTGAGACTGAAGTCAGAAGTAAAGAGTAGAAGTCAGGAGTGGACGGCGCTGGCGAGGTTAGGGTTACGTGAGTTGCACCAGTTCAGTTCCTTAGTTCAGTCCTACTGACTTCTGACTTCTGACTCCTGAATTCTGAACTCAAGTTTGTCTCATCTTCGCCGCTCATGTTATCTTGACTGGCTTTTATCCAACCTAATTTTTGCCCTGCACGGGCTCGTAAGAGGAGTTCAAAGACAGTATGGCTACGCCCAGTGAGAATGTTACGCATGGCCAGTCCGCAGGCCGCGTTGTCCAGATTATCGGACCGGTAGTCGACGTGGAATTTGAAGAGAAACACCTGCCGCCAATCTATCAAGCGCTGCGAATTGTTTCCGAAGGTTTTGATGTGCCGACGCCCATTGATGTGATTGCTGAAGTGCAACAGCATCTCGGTGAAGGACGCGTGCGCACCGTTTCCATGGTAGCCACGGACGGCATGGTGCGGGGCATGAAGGCGATTGACACGGGCGGACCGATTACGATGCCGGTTGGCGAAGGAACGCTTGGCCGGATACTGAACGTTATTGGTCAACCGGTGGATACGCTCGGAGATGTCGTCTATACGGAGCGCTATCCGATCCATCGGCACGCGCCCAGTTTCGAAGAACAATCGACCGAGCTGCAGATGTTTGAAACGGGGATCAAGGTCATCGACTTGATTCAGCCGTTTGTGCGCGGCGGCAAGATCGGTTTGTTCGGCGGCGCCGGAGTAGGCAAAACCGTAATCGTGATGGAGTTGATTAATAACATCGCCAAGGCGCGCTCGGGTTATTCAGTGTTCGCCGGGGTTGGCGAGCGCACGCGCGAAGGAAACGATCTGCTGCGCGAGATGGTTGAGTCTCAGGTCATCCAGTTTGGCGAGACCTTTAATAAGCACATGCACGACACCGGCGAATTCGACTTGACCAAAGTCGACATGAAGACGTTGTCTCAGTCGAAAGTGGCGTTGATTTACGGACAGATGACCGAACCGCCAGGCGCGCGGCTGCGCGTGGCGCTGTCAGGCTTAACTGTCGCTGAGTATTTCCGCGATAAAGGCTTAGACGTGCTGCTCTTCATCGACAATATCTTCCGCTTTACCCAGGCAGGTTCAGAAGTGTCCGCGCTTTTGGGGCGCATGCCCTCCGCCGTCGGTTATCAACCTAACCTGGCTAGTGAAATGGGTGAGATGCAGGAACGAATCACGTCGACAAAGACCGGTTCGATCACATCGATTCAAGCGGTTTACGTTCCGGCGGACGACTACACAGATCCGGCGCCGGCAACGACCTTTGCGCACCTTGATGCGGTTACCGCGCTATCGCGACAGATCGTCGAACTTGGAATTTATCCCGCCGTCGATCCATTAACGTCATCGTCGCGCATTTTGGATCCGCGCATCATTGGCGACGACCATTACAATACGGCTCAGGACGTGAAACGAATCCTGCAGCGCTACAAGGATCTGCAAGACATCATTGCCATTCTCGGCCTCGATGAGCTTTCCGACGAAGACAAGCTGATTGTCGCGCGCGCGCGCAAGATTCAGCGCTTCTTCTCGCAGCCGTTCTTCGTTGCGGCCCAGTTTACCGGTCTGGAAGGGAAGTACGTGAAATTGGAAGACACCATTAGAGGTTTCCGCGAGATTGTAGACGGTAAGCATGATGATCTTCCGGAGCAGGCGTTCTACATGGTGGGCACAATCGAGGAAGCGATCGAGAAGGCGACCACAGTGGCAGTGGGATGACGAAGGGGTGAGGGATGAGGGATGAGGGAGGAACTTAACGTTCATCCTTCATCCCTCAGCCCTCATCCCTTAATTAGATATGGCGCAACAGTTACAACTCGATGTCGTGACGCCCGAGCGTCGGGTGCTTTCGGAAGCTGTGGATACAACCACTATTCCCGGCTTGAATGGTGAGCTAGGCATTTTGCCGGGACACACGCCCCTCATTTCGCAACTCAAGACTGGCGTTCTCTCATATACCAAAGACGGCAGAACATCTCAGCTACATGTTTCCGGCGGTTTTGTTGAAGTGAGAGACGATCACGTTTCGGTGCTGGCAGAAATTGCGGAACGTCCTGAAGAGATTGATGCTAACCAGGCGCGTTCTACTCGAGAGCGAGTTGAGAAACAATTAAGTGCATGGACAGGCACTGAAGAGGAACTTGAACAAGCGCGGATTGATTTGGAGCGCGCGCAAGTTCGCGTGCAACTGGCTTCGGGGAAGAGCTAGAGTCGTTCAGATCTGAAATCGTAAGGGCACCCATTACGGGGCGCCCTTTTATTTTGAGTAATGAGAATGCCGGGCGAACAGTTGCCGCCGCTTTAGAAAGACTCCGGCCGCCCTCCGTTGCGTTGACCACCTCCCGCTATCGCCTCTTTCATTTCGCGTACGGCGCGCTCCAGTCCCACAAAAATGGATCGAGCAATGATGTTGTGACCGATGTTGAATTCGGTTATTTCCGTAATGGTGGCGACAGCGCCGACGTTTCTATAGGTGAGTCCATGCCCGGCTGCCACATGCAAACCATACTGCGCTGCCAATCCGGAGCCGTCGCGCAATCTTCTTAGCTCTTTAGCCGCCGCGCTGGCGCCTTCACCGTGAATGCTGCGCGCGCCCAAGGTTGCCTCAGCGTAAGCGGCGGTGCATAACTCCACTTGCTGGGCCCCAATATCATGAGCGGCCTCGATCTGCCTCGGATCCGGATCGATAAAGAGACTCGTAAGAATGTTCGCTTGTCGCAACTTACTAACAGCTGCGCGCACAATAGCAATGTTTGCGACGACGTTCAGACCACCTTCGGTAGTGACCTCGTTTGGATTCTCCGCGACAAGTGAGACGGCGTCGGGCCGGGCATCGAGAGCAATCTTTAGCATCTCTTCAGTCGCAGCCATCTCCAGGTTGAGATAAGTAGAAATTGAGCGACGCAGGATTGGAAGATCCTGATCCTGAATATGACGCCGATCACCGCGGAGGTGAACGGTGATGCCGTCTGCCCCAGCTTGTTCACACATCATTGCCGCCGCCACGGTGCTTGGTTCAGGAGCACGCCGCGCCTGGCGTACTGTGGCTACGTGATCGATGTTTACGTTCAGACGGGCGGTCATCTTTGGTTAATAAAGATCAAAAGCATTTCCATATATCATTTATCATTGCTAGTCAGTAGTCAGTAGAAGGATTCGGGTTTTCCTGACAGTTTTTGTTCTTGCTCGTTCTTACGTCAAGCTGACGACGCTGCGACTCACGACTGACTAATGACTACTGACTACTGACTCAAGTTCTGCGCGGTGCGGATCGCTTGATCATAAACACCGCGTCGTGCCTGCTGTCGAATCAGTCCCACTTCGCTCAACATTTTGAAGCTATCGCTGAACACATTCACCTTACTACCTTCGTAATGGTCCCAACGTACCGGGATTTCGCGTAGTCGTAGCCCAGCGCGGTATGCCAGGTAAATCAGCTCAACATCAAATCCAAAGCGATCGATGGTTGCGCCTTCAATAAGCGGCCGACAAACCTGCATGCGAAACGCTTTGAAGCCGCACTGAGTGTCCCAGAAAGGCAATCCCGTCGCCAGCCGCACGGCGAGATTAAATACTCTTCCTCCCTGTTCGCGGCGCCAGGGTTGATGGACGCCAATCATTTTGCGATTGAGGGCCCGTGAACCAAATGTCAGATCGCACTCGCCGTTGGCAATAGGTGTTATCAGTTTGGGCGTTTCGCTGATTGGCGTCGAGAGATCGGCATCGGTAAACAGCGCCACATCACCGCGTGAGGCGAGCAAACCCAGGCGCACTGCCCGGCCTTTGCCCAGATTCTGTTTGTAACTGAGGACTCCGGGTCGCACGTTGCCGGAACTTGCTAACGACTCGCGGGCAACCTCGGCCGTGTTGTCTGTCGAACCGTCATCAACGACTATTAATTCGGAACTGGAAAACTCCTGGTTCAAATAAGCAAGAATCCTGGGGAGCGACTCTCGCAGCCGGGTGCCCTCGTTGTAGGCTGGGACGACGATGGAAACAAGAGCCTGCATTCGTTATCAGAGTAAATTTGGTCTGAACGGCAATATATCATAGCGAAGGAGCGAAGACCGTCAGGCGCGATCGTCGGACACTGTGCTAATATTTCCCAGGTCGCGGCTATCGAAATTGCGATTGCGGCATCTAATTCGACTGAAATCGAGATGGCTAAGAGATTCATTATCATCGCGGGTGCGCTGATTCTTGTCACCGCAGTTCTGGGCGGGACGCTAGGTACTTCCAAGCGCCTGCGCCGAACCGTGGCCATCGGCGGCCCCGTAAGTGATCGACCCACGGAGGAGATCGAAAAAGACTACAACGAGGCCGTAAGTACTGTTTCTTCCAATTACGTAGGCGAAATTGATTACGAGAAAGCGACTCAGGCCGCGGTGCAGGGGATGCTCACCACTCTAGACCCCCACTCGACTTACTTTCCCTACAATGAATTTAAGAAGCTGAAAGAGGATCAAGATTCTCGCTTCTACGGCATTGGCGTGACGATCGTGCAGCACCGGGACGGGGTCTATATTCAGTCAGCGGTGGAGAACACTCCAGCAGCTCGCCTGGGATTGCGGTATGGCGATCGGATCTTGGAAGTTGACGGCAAGGACGCGCGCGACTGGTCGAGCGAACAAGTTTCTAAAAATGTGCGCGGGGGTTTAGGCAAGCCCGTAACGGTCAGGGTTGATCGCGCCGGTTCGGAGGCGCCTCTTGATTTCACTCTCGTTCGCGATGCGGTGCCACTCCCTTCCATTCGAAATGCTTACATGGTGCGACCGGGCACCGGCTATATCGGTTTGACGGGTGGTTTCCAACATACAACTGGCGAAGAGCTGAGCGAAGCGATTACGAAACTAAAAACTCAGGGCATGCGCCAATTGATTCTGGATCTTCGCGGCAACCCTGGCGGCCTGCTTGAACAGGCAATCGACGTGTCCAGCGAATTCCTGCCGCGCGGTCAGGTGGTGGTTTCGGTGAAGGGCCGGGGCGATTACAACGAACCCATAGTTTACAAATCCAGTGGCTCGGAGCCGGAAGTTGTACCTCTCGTGGTGCTAATCAATCGCGGTACAGCATCAGCTTCAGAGATTGTTGCGGGTGCAATTCAGGATCATGACCGCGGTCTCGTGGTTGGCGAAACGAGTTTCGGTAAAGGCCTCGTTCAACGTGTCTATCAACTGCCGTTTAATACTGGACTAACGTTAACAACCGCACGTTACTACACGCCTTTCGGTCGCTCGCTGCAACGCGAATATGCGAGCGGATCGTTTTACGATTATTTCGTCAAGCACAACGAAGAAGAAAATAAGCCGAGCGCGCCCCCCGCGGGTATGAACGGCAGCGCCCCGCCGGCGGCAGTAGCGCCCGTGGCTATGTTGCAAGCCGGGCGGGCAGTGAAGACTGCGGCCGGACGCGTTTTTTATGGTGGTGGCGGTATTAGTCCTGATATTGAGCAGAAGCCTTTGAACTTCACGGCGCAGCGCGCGCGAGTCGCTGAGTCCGCGTTTCAATTTACCCGCCTACTTGCGGCCGGTCTGATTCCAGGATTGGAAACTTTCAAAGTAGAGAAGGTGCAGTACGGCCGAAATCCGAAAGCTTCGGACTTCGCCATCAGCGACCGAGTCCTGGAAGCATTTCGCAACTGGGTCCGCCTCGATGCGGAATCGCGATTGACACCAGCGCAGCTTGATGAAGAATTGGATTTCGTGAAGCTGAGACTTCGCGAAGAGATCGTCACTGCAGCATTTTCCAACGATGCCGGGGCGCGCGTGATATTGGATAGTGATCCGCAGGTCTTACGCGCGCTTGAAGCCTTGCCCGATGCCAAGCGCCTCGCCGAGAGCGTGCGCGGCGGCAGCACCCGCAGTTAAGTCCCTCATTCCAGTACTCGCGCAATTACACACTTCAAGTAGTAGGTCTCTGGCATTCCCAGCAGGATCGGATGATCGCTTGCTTGGGTGCGCTTCTCGATGATTTGGACCCGGCGATGAGCATCGTTGGCGGCGGCAGCCAGCAACTCCAAAAACATTTCTTCAGACATATGGTAGGAGCAGGTGCACGTAACAAGCACGCCGCCCGGGTTCAGCAGTTTCAATGCACGCAAGTTGATCTCTTTATAGCCGCGGGCGGCGGCCTTAACACTAACACGGTTCTTCGCGAAGGCAGGCGGGTCTAAAACGATCGTGTCAAAGCGCTCGCCGGCTTGTTCCAATTCTCTTAGCGCGTCGAAGACATTAGCTTCCCGAAATTCGGCATTGCTGCTGCCGTTCAGCTGGGAATTGCGGCGCGCGATCGCGATCGCGTCCGCAGAGATATCGATACCGGTAACTGTTTCGCACTTGCCGGCGAGGTGCAATGCGAAAGCGCCATTGAAGGTGAAACAATCCAGGCCACGACCGTGCGCGAGCTCTCGTGCGGCCAAACGATTCTCTCGCTGATCAAGAAATGATCCGGTTTTTTGTCCCGAGAGAGGCGCTACCAGAAAGCGCAATCCGTGCTGCAGGATTTGCAGCTCCTCCGGGGCCGTACCAAAGAGCGGACCGGAAACCAACTCGAGTCCTTCAAACGCACGCACCTTGACGTCGTTTCTTTCAATCACCGCACGCGGCGCAAATTCCTCGACCAGCAGTTCAACGAGAGTCGTCTTCATTGCCTCCGAGCCTTGCGATAAGTTCTGCATCACAAGGACATCGTCGTAGCGGTCGATGATCAAGGAAGGAAGGAGATCACCTTCGGAGTAAACGAGCCGGTAAGCATTTGTGTCTTCACCAATCTTCGAGCGCCTGGCCGCGGCCGTTTGCAGGCGACGGCGCCACCATTCTCGATCAACAGGTTCGGCAGACTGAGTCAGCAGACGCAATGTGATTTCTGAAGAATCACTGAAGAGCGCCTGGCCGACGAAATTTCCTTTTTGATCCTTGATCCCAACGATGTTGCCGCCGGACGCATCATTCGCGTCAAGCACATCGCTGCGATAGATCCACAGATGTCCCTGGCGCAGCCGGTCCGCCCCCCGCTTTGTGACGGTGACTGTTTTCATGAGTAGCCCAATGTCCAATGTCCAAAGTGTAATGTCAATTCAGTTGACGGCGGTTGGGCCTGAAGTTGGCTAGTGGCTTTCTACCCAACACCCAGTTTCCTGATAAACTAGCGACAAATGGCAGCGAAGACAGATAGCGAACGTCGCGAACGCTTTGAAACCTCATCAGGAATCGAGCTGCCAGCCGACTTCAATCCTGAGAATGCGACGCCGATTGACTACGATCGAGATCTCGGCGCGCCCGGCGAGTTTCCCTACACCCGAGGCATCTATCCCAAAATGTATCGTCGCCGTCTCTGGACGATGCGGCAATATGCCGGTTACGCCTCGGCCGAAGAATCAAATGCTCGTTACAAATTTTTGCTGGCGCAGGGAACAACTGGACTATCTGTCGCATTTGATCTACCCACTCAGATCGGTTTGGACTCGGATGATCCGCTCGCCGCCGGCGAGGTGGGAAAAGTCGGCGTAGCGATCGATTCCCTTGACGACATGGCGCGGCTCTTTGATGAAATTCCGCTTGATACCGTCTCGACCTCGATGACTATCAACGCCACCGCCTCAACATTGCTATGTCTCTATCTTGCGGTGGCCCGGCAACAAAAAGTTAGTTTCGACAAACTCAAAGGCACGCTGCAGAACGATATCCTCAAGGAGTACATTGCGCGCGGCACTTACATTTACCCACCGGCCCCTTCGCTCCGTCTTGTGACTGACACTTTTGCTTTCTGCGCGCGCGAGGTTCCGAATTGGAACACGATCTCGATTAGCGGTTATCACATTCGTGAAGCCGGTTCGACCGCAGTCCAGGAAGTCGCATTCACCCTTGCTGACGGCATCACCTACGTTGATGCTGCGTTACAAGCCGGCCTGGCTGTGGACGACTTCGCCCCGCGTATCTCATTCTTTTTCAACTCGCACAACAACCTGCTGGAAGAGATTGCGAAGTTTCGGGCCGCACGGCGCCTTTGGGCGCGCACCATGCGCGATCGATTCAAGGCGTGCGACCCTCGTTCACTAATGCTGCGGTTTCACACTCAGACGGCCGGTTCGACCCTGACGGCGCAGCAACCCGAAGTCAACATTGTCCGCACTACCATTCAGGCGCTCGCAGCAGTTCTTGGCGGCACGCAGTCTTTGCATACAAATGCTATGGATGAAGCGTTGGCGTTGCCCAGTGAGCAGGCCGCGCAGGTCGCCTTGCGTACGCAGCAGGTAATTGCCAACGAATCCGGCGTGACTGCTACCGCGGATCCCTTCGCTGGTTCCTACGCTATCGAACAGCTGACTACGGAAATTGAAACCAAGGCAGCTGAGTACCTGGACAAGATCGATGCCCTTGGTGGCATGTTGCGCGCGATTGAGTCGGGTTACGTGCAGCGCGAAATACAGGAGTCGGCCTATCACTATCAACGGGCGGTGGAAAGCGGCGAGGCGATTGTTGTTGGCTTGAACAAGTATCAGGTTGGCGAAGAACCGGCCGTGCCAATCTTGAGAGTCAATGCGGATGTAGAGCGCGCTCAGGTAGAGCGGGTTCGCGCGGTGCGCGCACGCCGCGATGCGGCTGCCGCGAATCACGCCCTTGTGAAACTCGAAGAGGCAGCACGTGGAACAGAAAACTTGTTACCACTCATTCTCAACTCCGTAGAGGCTGGGGTAACTGTCGGCGAGATTGGCAATCGTTTGCGAGCGGTGTGGGGAGAGTATCGCGAATCGGCAACGGTGTAGGCATTCGGGCGAATGTAGGCGGACCTCCGTGTCCGCCCCACAAGGCGAGCTTTGGCACCAACGAAAAGAAGGGGGGCCCGGGGAGTGAGGCCCTTACTATCATCATGAACAGAAGACAATTCAGTTGCGCACTCGGCTTAAGTGCCCTTGGGATCGGCTTAGGCAGGACGCTGACGACAGCCGCAAAGGATCGTCCAGAGATTGCCATCACAATCGACGACTTCAATTGGAACAAATCAGTCAAGCTGGATCCAGATCAGCGGAACCAGGCATTGCTCACGGCGTTGCGTTCACACGGCAATCTGAAGGCTGCGCTTTTTGTAACATGCAGGTTCGCCGACAACGACAAAGGAAAAGAATTACTGAAGGAGTGGGATCGCGCCGGCCATTTAATTGGGAACCACTCTTACTCGCACAAGTATCTAAACAGCAGCAAGGTGACACCGGAGATATTTACTGCGGATATCGAGAAGTGTGACGAGATAATCAAATCTTTTCCGCATTTTCAAAAGAGTTTCCGCTTTCCATTCTTGAAGGAAGGCGAGTCTGCGGCGAAGCGGGACACTGTGCGAAACTTTCTAAAAGAGAAGGGCTACCGCATCGGTCACGTCTCGATCGATGCTTCAGACTGGGCGATCGAGGATCGTCTGAGCGCGCGCCTCGCGAAGGATCCGGCCGCTGATGTCCGGCCTTATCGCGATTTCTATCTCAGCCACATGTGGGAGCGTTCGCTTTATTACGACGACCTCGCGCGCAAAGTGTTAGGACGTCCAGTCAAGCACACCATTCTGATGCACTACAATTTACTTAACGCCTTATTTCTAGGCGACCTGCTGGATATGTTCATCGCCAGGGGCTGGAAACTGATTGACGCTGCGGATGCTTTTAAGGATCCGGTGTTTTCTGCAGCTCCAAACGTCGTCCCTGCTGGTGAAAGTATTATCTGGGCACTCGCCAAAGAGACCGGCAAGTTCGACAAGCTGCTCCGCTATCCCGGCGAAGACAGCGAGTACGAGAAGGCAAAGATGGACAAGCTGGGATTGTAATCCGTAACAACGACCCTTCGTTGAACCGTTAAGTAAACGATGAATGACATACTGACTTTCCTGGGTGTTTTTGGTGTCTTTTTGGCGGTCGTAGTTTCAGTCGTCGTTTTCTTCAGGAGATACGCGCGAAAGCTCGAGCTGGAACGAACGCTGAATTTGAAGTCTTCGGCAACTCTTCTTGGATGGCAGTTTACTGAAGAAGTTCCTCTCGACTATTTCCCAGACCTCTTTAGCTTTGCTCTCTTTACCCAAGGCCACAGCAAGAAGATCGAGAATTTGATGATGGGTGAGAGAAATGGCGTCAAGGCCGCCTTCTTTGATTACATCTACAGCGTCGGCCATGGAAAGCACAGGCATACGCACTATCAATCGGTCGCTTATTTTGAACCACGCGAGCTGAGCCTTCCGTACTTTTCATTACGTCCAGAGGGTATTCTGCATAAGGTCATCACTGCGCTTGGCTATCAGGACATCGATTTTATTAATCGTCCAGGCTTTTCCAGCCAATATCTTCTGCGGGGCACTGGGGAGTTGGGAATTCGGAACATGTTCAGTGATGACTTGTTTGCATTTTACGAGGCGAACCCGGGCACCAGTACAGATGGTGGCGGAAATCAGCTTTTCATTTTCCGGCCAGGCTACAGAACTCCTCCGCAGGAAGCCCAATCGTTTATCGAACTAGCGGTGCGGCTCCAAAGCATCTATTCTCGACGACGCTAGAATCAACCTGATGTCATACCTGCTCGAAGTCACAAATCTCAAAACACATTTTCGCACGCGGGCCGGACTTGTCCGTGCGGTTGACGGCGTTAGCTTCCATCTCGATGGCGGCGAGCTGTTGGGATTAGTGGGTGAATCAGGTTGTGGCAAGTCGATCACAGCGCTCTCGATCATGCGCCTCGTGGCGCCACCGGGAAAGATTGTCGCGGGCGAGATCACGTTCGACGGGAAGAACCTGCTCAATCTTTCAGACTCAGAGATGCGGCAGATCCGCGGCGACGACATAGCCATGATCTTCCAGGATCCGATGACGTCGCTCAATCCAGTTTTTACAGTGGGCGAACAGATTGCTGAAGCACTGCGGCTGCACCGCAAGCTCGATCGCAAAGCCGCGCGCGCCGCGGCAATTGCTGCGATGGCGGAGGTGGCGATTCCCGATCCGGCACGGCGTGCCGACGACTATCCGCACCAACTGTCCGGCGGCATGCGCCAGCGCGTGATGATCGCGATGGCGCTCGCCTGCGATCCAAAACTGCTGATTGCCGACGAGCCTACGACGGCGCTTGACGTCACCATCCAGGCGCAAATCCTGGAGCTGCTCGATGAATTAAGGAGGACCCGTGAACTGGCAGTGTTGCTGATAACGCACGACCTGGGGGTTGTCGCTGAAGTTGCCGATCGCGTTGCGGTGATGTACACGGGAAAGATTGTTGAAGAGGCGCCGGTGAATGAATTGTTTGCGAGGCCGCGACATCCGTACACCGAAGGCCTCTTGCGCTCGGTCCCCAAGTTAACCATGGAGCACGTCGCAAAGAAAGAGCGCCTGGAAACGATCGAAGGAGTGGTCCCCAACCCCACGGACCTGCCCCCTGGTTGTCATTTCGCGCCGCGCTGCCAATATCGCATGCCGCGTTGCGAGGAAGGTGAGATTCCGCTCTACGAGTTGGAAGGTGACGTAAAGGTGCGTTGCGTGCTGTTTGATCTAGCGGCGGCAGTCACGGCTGATCATCACGCTGGGGATAAGCCTGGTTCAATTACGGGAGCCTGAAAAAGACATTTTTCATTTCTCATTTTTCATTGGAAAGCGAAACTGCCAAGTCGCCAAGGAGCGCGGAGTTCGCCAAGAAAACTAAAAAGGAACTTGGTACTTAGTACTTTGCTTCAACAGCTCAGCGGTATCAGCAGTGATATCGTCTTCTCAAGTCAGATCAGCGAACAAAGTTCGAAGTTCCAAGCACTAAGTTCCTTTTTAGTTTTCTTGGCGAACTCTGCGGTCCTTGGCGACTTGGCGGTTTCTTTTTCCCAATGACAAATAAAAATAAAAAAATGACGAACGGAAAATGTATTTCTAGCCATGTCTGCTAGCACTCAACTCGTAAACGTCCGCGGACTGGTAAAGCACTTTCCTGTTGAGGGAAGTGACGATGTTGTGCGTGCGGTTGACGGCGTTTCCTTCACCATCATGCGAGGCGAAACACTTGGCCTCGTGGGTGAGTCTGGCTGCGGAAAGTCTACTGTCGGCCGTTGTCTCTTGCGATTGGTCGAACCAACGGCGGGACAGATTGAGTTTGCCGGACGCGACGTTCTAGCTTTAGGCAAGAACGAAATGCGGCAGTTGCGCCGCGAGATGCAAATAGTTTTCCAGGATCCTTACGCCTCACTGAATCCGCGCATGAAGGTTGGCGACATCATTGGTGAGCCCCTCTTAATTCATAAGATCGGGACGGGGACCGAAAGACGCGAGCGTGTGCGAAGTCTCTTGCAGCGTGTCGGCCTCAATCCGGATTACAGCAAGCGCTACCCTCACGAATTTTCCGGCGGACAGCGGCAGCGTATTGGCGTCGCTCGCACGCTCGCTTTGAATCCACAGTTAATTGTAGCCGATGAGCCGGTATCTGCGCTGGATGTGTCAGTGCAGGCCCAAGTCGTGAACCTGCTTCAGGATCTGCAGGCAGAGTTTGGGCTTACTTATCTTTTTATCTCGCATGGACTCGCAGTGGTGGAGCACATCTCGACGCGTGTTGCGGTGATGTACCTCGGGCGGATTGTGGAGATTGCGAGTGCCAAGGATCTTTACCTGCAACCTCTCCATCCTTATACGCAGGCGCTGCTTTCCGCGATACCTATTCCCGATCCCACGCGCTCGCGAGAACGGATTGTGCTGCAGGGCGATGTGCCGACTCCGATCAATCCACCTTCAGGTTGCCGTTTCCGTACGCGTTGTCCGATTGCGATCGACGAGTGCGCGCGCATCGATCCCGAGCTGCGGGAAGTAGCTCCGGGCCATGAGGTGGCCTGCATTCGCGTGCCCGGTTGGGAGAGCGCCGCGTCACGGTCGGACGCATAGCGGCTGCAAGATCTGAAACATCGACTTTCTTAGGGACGTATCAAGCAACGACAGTGAAGCTAACCAGCCAAATACCCTATCGCGGACGGAGCGTGTCTCCCCGTCCTCTTACTCCAGGAGGAAATGCTAATGAGCGATATGAACCCCCAGTCGAATCCCGCGCTACCCAATGAGCCTTTTTCACCGCCGCCGCCACCACCGTCCCCGCCGCTAACAGAAGCACCGGCGCCACGGCCACTCCATTTGCGCAAGCCCGCCATCATCTTGTTTGCGGTTGGGCTTCTGATTGTGATTGGCGGGATCGCCGGATTTATTGCGGGTGGTTTACAGACCGGCGGCGCAGTCTGTTTCTGGGGCGTACTCCTGTTTGCATTTAGCTTTATCCGGTTGCCCAAGACTGGCCCAGACGCGCCGGCGCCAATGTCGGCGTTTGAAAAAATTGCCGGCGTTTTTTACGAACCAACTCGCGTTTTCAATAACCTGCGATCACATCCACGGTGGCTGGCCGGCTTGCTCGTCATTGTGCTGCTAAACGTTGCCTACTCAGTGGTCTTTCAACAGCGGCTCACGCCGGAGCGGATTGTTAACTTCACCGCGGAGAAGATGGCCCAGACGCCGATGATTCCTGCCGAAGCTGTTGAGCGTACCCGTCAGGATGGTTTGGAACAGGCGAAGAATCCGGTACAACGCGTGGGTACCGCGATCAAGAGTCTCGTCGGCACTTTTGTACTGATGAGCATTTTGGGCGCCCTCTACATGCTCGGCGTTTTGGTATTTGGCGGGCGCCTAAATTTCTGGCAATCGTTCAGCGTGATTATCTTCGCGACTATTCCGATCATCGTGATTCAGAAACTCATTAGTCTGCCTTTGTTGTTTATCAAGGACATCGACGACATCCATCCGATCAGGGGCCAGGAGACGTTGGTCCAGGATAATCTGGGAATATTGTTTACGCCCGCTGAGCATCCGGTGCTGTTCGTCACCGCGAGTGCGTTCGGACTCCTCTCGTTTTATGGGTTGTGGTTAAAAGCGACGGGGCTGAAGCACGGTGGTACGAAGGTGAGTAAAGGCGCGGCCTGGGGCACAGCGATTCTTTTCTGGCTGATTGGACTGCTTTTCCTGATCGCGATGGCAGCACTCTTCCCGAGTTTCATTAGCTAATACGCTTACCGCCAAGCCGCCAAGAAACGCAGAGTACGCCAAGAAGAGAAAACGAGCTTGGAACTTGGTTCTTTGAACTTTGTTCGCTGATGAAACCTGAACGGCAGATGTTTAAGGTTGGGCTGCTGAAGCGAAATACAAAGCACCAAGCACAAAGTACTAAGCTCGTTTTCTCTTCTTGGCGTCCTCCGCGGTTGGCGGCTTGGCGGTTTTTTTGGTTTATTCGTAACGGAGCGATTCGATGGGGTCGAGCCTGGCCGCTTTCCACGCGGGCCAGAGTCCAAAGATCAAACCAATTCCGACACTGGCCACCAATCCACCAATAGGGGCCCAGAGCGGCACATAGGAAGGAAGAAAGACGCTTAATAACAAAGTCAGCAGCCAGCCAATTGAGAGGCCGACTATGCCACCGATGCCAGTCAGCGTCGCGGCCTCGATCAGAAACTGCCACATGATGTCGCTGCGTTTGGCTCCGATTGCTTTACGCACACCAATCTCACGAGTGCGTTCGGTCACCGATACCGGCATGATACTCATCACGCCGATGCCACCCACCATCAAGCCAACTGATGAAATCACGACCATCGCGATTGCCAAACCGGCAGTGATTGAGCGGAAGTTGTCGAGAATGCTTTCTGCCGTCTCCATTCCGAAATTATCGGGCGCCGCAAAGGGAACCTGCCGCCTCACGCGCAACATGTCGCGCACCTGATCCTTTGCTTCGTCCATCATTCCCGGTCTGGCGACGCCCATGATGAAGACGTCGTCGGCGTTCGGCTTTAACTTTCTAGCAACTTCGTAAGGCAAATAGATAACGTTGTTTTGATCGTCACTGCCGCCGCTAATCAAAAATTGTTCCCGCTTCTGCAATACGCCCACGACGCGAAAGTCGTCAGCACCAATCTTAATAGTTTGTTCAACTGGCGAACCGAAGGGAAAAAAATCGTCCGCTACTTTCGATCCAATGACGCAGACTTCCTGCTTGCTGTCGTTTTCAGACTGGGTAAAGAAACGACCTTCCGAAATCACCTGGGTTCCTGCTCGCTCGAATTCGGGGAGTGTCCCTTGTAATGCCACGCCCGCCGTCGTCTTGCCCCCGCCGGAGACCAGCAGCTTTTGCCCGAAGAAGTTATTAGTGATGTCGAGAAAGGGAACTGAGATCTCAACGGCCGGCAAACTCTGCAGGGCAACGGCGTCCTCGTAAGTGAGTTCCTTACGCATCCTCTCTTCTCGTGACATGCGTCCTACGTGGATGCCGGGATTGTATTTGCTAATGAAGATTGAGCGCGTGCCAAACGACTCCACTTCTTTCTTAACCGACACATCGATGCCGCTGATAATCGAAGCAATCAACATGACGGTGATCACGCCAATCACGACACCAAACACTGTGAGAAACGAGCGAAGCTTGTTCGCCAGCAGGGTCGACAGCGCCATCCGCAGGTTTTCGTAAATGTCGCTTCTTAAGATCTTCATTGCCTACAAAGGTACTCGGTTTTGAACTTGGAACTTAGAACTTTGATTTTTGTTCGCTGGTGGACCACGAACGGTTAAACGCTTCAACCTCGAAGTTCAAAGCACAAAGTTCAAAGCTCAAGGTTTCGCCTTATTCCGCTCGTAACGCTTCAATCGGGTCGAGCCGCGCAGCTTTCCATGCGGGAAATACACCAGCGGCAACGCCAACGCCCATGGACATGCCAACAGCAAACAAGATCGCTGGGATGGAAAGCGACGTCGGGAAGAAAATCGCCGTCAGCACTCGGCCAATAATCCACGCGATCGATACACCTACCAGACCACCAATTGCCGAAAGTGTAACAGCTTCAACCAGGAACTGCTTCAGGATGTCCATCTGGCGCGCTCCAAGCGATTTACGGACACCGATTTCCTTGGTGCGCTCGGTGACCGACACCAGCATGATGTTCATGATGACTATGGCGCCGACGAGTAAAGCAATGGCGGGAACCGCAATGGCGACGATAAAGATGGTGCCAAAGAGGCGGTCGCGAAGTCCGGTGATCGCATCGGGCGTTACGATGCCAAAGTTATCTTTCTCATTAGCGTCAAGTTTACGGCGCACGCGCATCAGGAAGCGCGCCTCATCAACGGCGTCGTTAAATGTATCGTCAGTTTTGGAAGTGGCCACGAAGTAGAGTGAGCGCTGCCGAATCAAGCCGCCGAAATTGTTGGCATAGGTCTTCAAAGGAATCAGCACGAAGTTGTCCTGGGGAATTCCGAAGATTGAACCGCGCGCAACCTCAATTCCGATCACGCGATAGGGAATGCCCCTGATAGAGATTTCCTGATTCAAAGGATTTCCGGCCGGAAAAAGTTTTGTGGCGACGTCGGCGCCGAGATAGGCGACTCGCTGGGCGGCGGCGTCCTCAGCATCGACAAGAAATCTGCCATCGGCGATGTCTCGATTTTCGATGTCGGCGATGGCCGCGGTGGCGCCAGAAACAAAAACGTCTTCGAGGCTCTGATCGCCGCGCTTGATCTCGGACGGTGTGCCACGCGCGCGCGCGCCGAGTTTTCCAATCAACGTCGAACGCTCCTTCAGGTACTCGAAATCCTCCATCGTCAGATCTTTGTTGCGGCGCTGCGCTGCAGCGATCGTATCTGTGTCTTTGAAGTCTTCGAGAGGATTGAAGCGTTGCACGTTGAACGACTTGGCGCCGATGCCGGCAATCTTTTCGTCAACGTAAGCATTGAAGCCCTGGATGAGCGAGTAGACGACCACAACGGCCATCACTCCAATAATCATGCCGAGGAGAGTCAATACCGAGCGCAGTTTATGCGCCCAGATTGCCGCTATAGCCAGCTTCAATGTTTCGATAAATTTCAAGGTTGAGTTAATACGAGCTACAAACGTTAAGGGTTTCTCTACTCGGGGGCTCGGTTTTTGAACTTTGAACTTGGTAGTTTGAGCTTAGTACTTTGCTCGCTGCACTACTAGCTCGAGAACCTGCACTGGATAAAGCTATCAGTTTGGGAAGCGAACGAATTACAAAGCTCAAAGTACAAAGCTCAAAGTTCAAAGACCCCGGACAAGATGTCTTCCGGATGCAAGATTTCGAAACGAATTATTCCCACCGTAATGCCTCGATCGGATCCAGGCGTGCGGCTTTCCACGCGGGCCAGAGCCCAAAGACGATGCCAACCGCAGCCGAGATCCCGATTCCCATGGCGATGGCCCAGAGCGGCACGAAGGCGGGCAGCGGTGAGTACCGGTTCATCAACAGGCTGGCAATTTCCCCGACGATCAAACCGGCAAGTCCGCCAATCGCAGTAAGCACTACTGCTTCAATAAGGAACTGCGAAAGGATATTGAATTTGGTGGCGCCTACAGCTTTGCGAATCCCAATTTCTTTCGTGCGCTCAGTCACTGAGACCAGCATGATGTTCATGACGCCGATCCCTCCAATCATCAACGCCACAAAGGAGATCGCCGTCAATACAAGTGCAGTTGCCCCAGTCAGTTGATTGTAGATGTCCAACAGGGAATCCTGTGATGAGACACCAAAGTTGTTCGGCGCGTTTTGCGGCACGCGCCGGCGGCGGCGCAGGATGTCGCTGATCTCATCCATCGCGGACTTCACGTGGGCGCGCGATTGCGGGCGAACGATGATAAAGAAGACAACCTGCGGGAATGGTTGATCGGGATAGTATTTATCGAACGTGGAAATTGGCATGAAGATAGTGTTGTCGCGCGACTGTCCGAAGAAATTGCCGAGCGGCTCCATCACGCCAATCACTCGATAGGGATTGCCGTTGATTCTGATCTCCTTATCGACGGCATTCTCGTAAGGAAAAAGAGCGCGCATCACGTCCACACCGAGGATGCAAACGTTGGCGCGGTCCTGCATATCGATGTCTCCGATAAATCGCCCGCTGGCGACGTACTGGCTATGCACAAACTCGTAATAGGGAGTCACTCCTAAGAGGATCGGCGTATCCGTCTGTTTGTCCTGGAAACGCGCGGTTGCTGCGATCATGCGATGGATCGGCGAGACACCGGCGATGGATGGGGCCTCGCGACGCAGAGCCTCCGCATCGTCCATGGTCAGGTCTTTGCGATGAACTTCTTCGGGATTGGGTGGTCGTCCGAAGCTGGGTTCGAACTTGGAGACAAAGATCGTATTCGAACCGAGCGATTCAATTTGGTCCGCAAAGGCGCGGTTCAGTCCTTGTATGATCGAAACCATGAAGATGATGGTGACGACGCCGACACTGACACCAAGGATTGTCAGCGACGAGCGCAGCTTATTCGCCCGCAACGTGTCGAGCGCCATCAGCGAAGATTCTTTTACGTCGTCTAAACGCACCAGATTAATTGCCGATTGCCAATTGCCAATTGGCTAACCCTTGAAGCTGACGAGAACCTATGGATGTCCAAATTGGCAATCGCCAATCTTGTTATTCCGCCCTTAGCGCTTCAATCGGATCGAGTTTCGCTGCGCGCCAGGCGGGCCATAAGCCGCTAATGATTCCTACCACCGAAGAAACACCGACACCTAAAACCGCTGAAGCCACACTCACCAACAGCGGGAAGCCAATTAATGAAGCGATGATGTAAGCCAATCCAAAACCAGTTATCACGCCGAGGGCGCCTCCAATTGCGGTTACCGTTACCGCCTCGATCAGAAACTGCGCCAGAATGTCTTTACGCCGCGCGCCAATAGCTTTGCGAATGCCGATTTCCTTGGTGCGTTCAGTGACGGAGACAAGCATGATGTTCATCACCACGATGCCTCCGACAACAAGTGAAATTGCCGCAACCCCAATCGTAACGATGTAGATATTAGAAGTTGCCTGCCCGTAAAGATCGAGAAACACATCCTGGGTCTCTAATGAAAATCCTTCGTCGCCGTCGTCGCCAAACATCTTGCCGCGCCGGTTCAGCATGATCGTGCGGACCTGATCTTGGGCGGCTTCCAATTGTTCGGCACTGGGCACTTGGATGAACGCGACAATCGAGCTGCGCGCACCAAACGATTGTTGATAAGCCGAGTAAGGAATGTAGACAACGTTATCGCGCGAGAAACCAAAAATGGATCCGAGCGGTTCGAGCACTCCAATCACGGTGTATGAACGTCCGGCAATGCGAATCTCCTGACCCACTGCGCGATCCGCAGGGGCGTCGCCAAACAAGTTCTTGAGGAGATCCGGGCCCGCGACTGCTACAGCCCGTCCCGCCTGCCCTTCGCCGTCGGTCCAAATGCGTCCGGCATCGATGGAGACTCCGTCGATCTCAAACATCGTCAGTGGAGTCACGCCACGGATGCGAACGTTTTCAGCTTTCTGATCCGCATGCTTGACCGTTTCGACGGCATTGGCTGCGACGCCGACACGCCAACAAGCAGTGCAAAGCCGCGCGATCGCTTCGGCATCTTCGTCAGTAACGTCTTTGCGCTTATTGTAAGTGACAAACTCTTCTCGCGATTTAATAATCGCCGGCTTCTTGGAAATCGTGAACACCGTCGAACCTTGCGATGAGAAAGTTTGCGCGACGGTCTTGTCGAGCCCCTTGATGATAGTGACGACCGCGATCACCGCGGTGACGCCGACGACTATTCCCATCAGCGTTAGGGCAGTGCGGAGTTTGTTAGTGCGCAGGCTGGAAGTGGCTACCAGGAAAGCTTCCCAAAGAGCGGTGATGCGGAAGAGTCCGCCAGATCGAGATTTGCGCTGAGTTGTGAAACGGCTGGTTGAGGCAAACGGACGACGTGAGGGGCCGGGCGCCTCGCTTGCAGTGGTCCCATCGGGCTGATCGCGTTTCATCAGAGCCATCCTGCCCCAATCATCGCTCACGTCTCTATCTGATCTTTTCGTCTTTTTCGATCAGTCCGTCGCGGATTGAGAGGATGCGATGAGCGCGGGCAGCAATGTCGTGCTCGTGAGTAACCACAATAATCGTGTTGCCTTCGGAATGGAGCCGTTCGAAAAGATCCATGATTTCCATGCTGGTATGAGTATCGAGCGCACCAGTCGGTTCGTCAGCAAGCAGGATTGATGGATGGTTCACAAGTGCGCGAGCAATCGCTACGCGTTGTCTTTGTCCGCCCGAAAGTTCGTTGGGCCGGTGCATCATCCGATCGGTGAGATCGACTGAGGCAAGTGCCTTCTTAGCCATCTCGTGCCGCTGCGACGAGGAGATGCCACCATAGATCAGCGGCAGCTCGACGTTATGAAGAGCGGTAGCGCGCGCCAGCAGGTTGAACGTCTGAAAAACGAATCCAACTTCCTGGTTGCGAATGCGGGCAAGCTCGTCGTCGTCCATTTCCGAAACGTTCTTGCCGTTCAACCAGTATTCGCCCTGGGATGGCGTGTCAAGACAGCCAATCAAATTCATCAGCGTTGACTTGCCCGAACCCGAGGGTCCGATGATCGCGATGTATTCACCCTTGTGAACGTCAAACGAAACCCCGTGCAAGGCATGCACTGCCTCGGTACCCATTTGATAGGTCTTCCAAAGGTTGCGCATCGAGATAAGTGCATCGGGACTGTGTTGCGCGCTCGTCGCATCCGGCTGCACCACCGGCTCCAGCACTGAGAAGGTAAGTGTGGCGTCGCTCATTAGCTGGCCTCGTTGGCGTTGCCGCCCGGTTTTCGTTCCTGACGTTTCACAGACATTCCGTCTTTCAAAGTCTTAAGCACGCGGCTGGGTCCGCGAACAATCTCCATCCCGGCTTGTACACCGCTCGTAACTTCGATGTCGGCTTCGCCGGTGATTCCGGTTGTCACTTCAATGAACCTTACTTTAGATCCCTCGATGACGTAGACGCCTTTCAGGTTCTTTGCTTTCTCTCCGGAAGGAGGACTCGGAACGGCGCCAGCGACTGTGGCTGCGGGAGAAGGACCGGGGGTTGGCGACTTCTCGACAATCGATTCGAGCGGAACAGCAACAACGTTGTTCTTAACTTTGGTTGTGATGGTTGCGGTCGCGCTCATTCCCGGCCGCAGACCGTTGCGCACTTCGTCCGGCAGGTCCTTAAGCTCGACAGTAACTTTGAACTCTTTGGCTTCCTGAACATTCACACGCGCTGAGAGTCCACCCTGCGTGTCAGACTTGGAAACGGCAAGTGGATTTTTTTGCGTAACCACGGCCGCGATCTCTTTCTCACCAAGCGCGTCCACCTTAACTTTTACCGGCTGTCCTACTTCCACATTTGAAATTTCAGTTTCGTCGACGTTGACTTCGACGTTGATCGTGGACATGTCGGCAATCGTCATCAGCGACGTGGTCGAGAGGCCGGCGACGGCGAATTCACCGACTCGCGCCGGGATGTCTGCAATCACGCCGTTCAAAGGAGAAAGTTGAGTTGCTTTTGAACGTTGGCTCGATTGGCCACGCAACAAGGCTTGTTGCTGGCTGGCACGCATCTCTGAAGTCTTGATTCCGGTGCGCGCATCGCGAACGGAGATCTGCTGCTGGTTGGAGCGTTCCATGGCTTCCTTCACAGCAATCTTTTGCGATTCCAGATTCGCCCGCGCGGTGTCGAGAGCAATCTTGGCCTGGTCAAAACGATCGCGCGCGGCGTCATATTCCGAGCGAGAAGCCACGCCGGCTTCGATCAAATCAGCGTTGCGTTTCAATTCGCGTTGCGCGGTATTCAAATCAACCTGCGCCCGCTCCACCGAGTTCTGCACGGCAACCAATTGCTGGCGCGCCTGGGAAACAGCGGCCTCAGCGATGACTAATCCCTGTTGGGCAGAGGAGACCGCATTACGTGCCGATTGCACATCACTAATTGAAGCTTGCGCCGCGGCCCACTGCGCTTCCTGGTTCGATTGCAGTTGCGTGGGATCGATCCTGACCAAGGGCGTGCCTTGCGTCACGATGTCGCCAGCGTTGACGTAAATTTCTTCGATTCGTCCTTGAACTTCGCTGGTCAGTTTAATGTAGCGAATGGGCCGGACTTCGCCGGAGGCTGTTACGGTTTGTCGGAGCTCGGGTCTGACGTCGATCTTAACCGTAGTTACTTCTGATTCTTCTTTGCGGCTGGCAAAAACGCTAATGATGATTACGAGGGCCAGGACTGCCACGGCAGACACCGCAATGATGATTTTCTTCTTACGACTTAAAGCCATGATTTATCCTTCAACAGATTGTTTTCGCTGGAATACGGTCAAATTCAATAATTCTGCACGGATGTGTCTTAATTACAAACCCGGGTTCGAAACATTTACGTCAAAAAACGCGAAACGGTTTCAAATATGCGCATTTAAGCTCGATGGCGACAGGAAGCCGCACGCTCTTGCTCATGCCTTAGGAAGTCTTCCTGGCAGGAGGTGAGGCGCTGGTAGAAGGTTGGCTCTCCCTCCTCAGGCGAGGAATCGGCAATTGGCAATCGGCATTCGGCAATTCAAGCTCAGGTTCACTCCCACACCAGCGCGGCCGGACGGAAGTAGCGTTGGCGAGTCCGCCACTTTGCGTTAGAATAATTGCGCTTAACTAGCCCGTTGGCTTCAGTTATTGAAATCCACCTTCTATCCGCAGTCCAGGATCGCCGAAAAGATGATTAGTTGTGAAAGGTGCAAAGCTGAGAACGCTGACAGCTCGCAGTATTGCGACGAGTGCGGCGCTCCCCTCAGGCCAAATTTTCGGGCCGCCAAACCCGGGGGCAACGGTGTGGCAGACAGCGAAGGAAACAACGGCTCAAGCGCGGCTAGCAAACAACCAGAGTTTGCTGCAAATTCCGGTGCGGGACTTAACTTGTCCCATTCCTTAAACTCGTCGAACAAACCCCACGCCTGGCTGGAACTGGAACGCGGCCGTTCGGTGGGGAAGAAGTTTACGCTTACCGATGGTGAATCCCAGATCGGCCGTTGGGACGCTGACGGCGGAATTTTCCCGGACGTCGATCTTGATGCTGACGATCCGGAGGCCAAAGTTTCGCGGCGGCACGCGCGCATCGTCCTCCAGGACGGACAGTACTTTCTTGAAGATCAAGGTTCGACGAACGGAACCTTTGTGAATCGCGGCAGGCGATTAGAACCCGGCCAGCGACATCCCTTGAAAGACGGAGATGAAATAATCGTAGGAAAGACCTTCCTACGATTCCACGTCGCCAAATAGTTTTGTTGGAACCCCCTCGAAATGGCCAAGTGTGTGGAGTGTGGAGTTGCGGTTGGCGCCGGCGAACACTTTTGTGGAGCCTGCGGCACCCAACAGCCGGTGGCAGTCAAACCTTTAGAGCAAATTGCCAATCTTGAAATGGACGAAGAGCAGGAACAAGAAACGCTGGACAATGTGGACGTGCCAGTGCCTGACAAACAGACGGGCGATTTGGAGCAGGGGGCTGCGGCGAGTGCACCTGCGCCTGGTGCACCTGCGCATATTCCCCTCGCGGATAATGCCCCGCCGCTTGATGCTGGGGCAGCTTACGACGAACAACCGACTACACTTGAGGACGCTCCGATCTCTTCGGAGTCGCTCGGCGGTGCCAGTACGGGCGGCTTTCCACCGGCAAGTCCCACCCGCACTCATCAAAAAGGCATTACCGGCGGACATCAACCGACAATTAAACAACTAGAACCCGGAATTGTCTTGACCGGCCGCTATGAGATCACACGGCGTATCGGTGGCGGTGGCATGGGCGCCGTCTACCTGGCTAAGGATCGGAATCTCGGCGACGCCTCACGCGCTGTCAAAGAGATGGTTGAAGCGCATCTCGATCCACTACAGCATGAAAAGGCAATCGGCGATTTTAAACGTGAGTCACTGCTGCTGACCGCACTCGAGCATCCTTCGATTCCTACTATCTACGACTACTTCTACGACGAAGGGCTGGGCCGTTTCTATCTTGTGATGAAGTACATCTCGGGCGGCGATCTGTCATCGCGGCTGCGAAACGCGCCCGGTGGTCGCATCGACGAGAAGACGGTTACTGACTGGGGCATGCAGGCAGCGGACGTGCTGCAATACCTGCACACTCGGCCCAAACAGATCATCTATCGTGACTTGAAGCCGGCGAATCTCATGATCGACGGCAATACGGGCAGAGTGATGCTGATCGACTTTGGCATCGCGCGTTGGGTCAAGCGGGAAGAGAAAGGGGTGACGGCAGTAGGCACAATGGGTTATGCGCCGCCCGAGCTGTTCGCCGGACGCGTTGAGCCGCGCTCGGATGTCTACAGCCTGGGCGCAACTCTCTTTCATCTGTTGACCGGTTCAGACCCTCAGGACAACCCCTTATTAATTTTCGACTTTAACAAGAACCCGCGACCGCGCCAGATCGTTCCTTCTATCTCGAGTGAGTTTGAACAGATACTGATGCGCGCCGTCGAATACAAACCAGAGGATCGCTTCGCCACTGCCGGCGAGTTACGCGACGCACTCGCGACTCATCTTGAGAATTTGATGGCGGGCCGCGTCAGTTATGGAATGCCCGCCACGCAACTCGGCAGCGAGACCGTGCAAGTGCAAACGGTCTACTGCGGCTTTTGTGGCGGCAGGATCGCAGCCGACGACGTATTTTGTGCCCATTGCGGCGCGCGCCAACCCCTGGCTGGAGTTGGCTCCAGTTCGACTCTGCGAGTGCCGCGTCCCACAGCTAAACTCGTGGTCGCCGGCACCACCGAGCTCGATGCTTCCTTCATTTTGAAGAAGGACAACAATCTTGTGGGGCGCGCCGATCCGCACTCCAACATTTTTCCGGAAATCGATCTTTCTCGTTTTGATGTCGAGACCAAAGTCTCGCGGCGCCATGCGCGGATCTGGTTAGAAGGCGAAACATTCCTGGTCGAAGATCTGGGCTCAGTGAATGGAACTGTAATCAATGATTCGGTGAGGCTGGCGCCTCGCCAGCCCCGGGTTTTGGACAGCGGAGATAAACTTCGCCTCGGCGAAACGACGCTTCATTTTCTTTTGGGATGACGCCGTTGCCAACCGCCAATAAAGACCACTGAACATTAATGACTGCGCGAGTTGAAGGAGCCGCGATCAAGCGGGCTGAGGTGATAAAACGTCCTCGTAGGGGAATGGTGGAGCGGCAACCCGCACCGTTTTCTCTGCGCTGTGGCGCGGCTTTGATCGACTATATTTTGCTCGTGGGAATCGTCGCCTTCAGCACGATAGTCGCGCGCTGGTTTGGCGGTGGCGCTCGGACGGCGGGAAATTCTGCTGAAACTGTTGGAGTTTTGATTTCGTTCGCGGTAGCGATTGTCAATTACGTGTTGCTCGCCGGCTTAACGGGACGAACGATAGGTAAATGGGCGACCGGGCTGCGAATCGAACAGCAGGACGGCGATGTCCCCGGAATCGGAATTGCCATTTTCCGGCACTTCGTCGGTTATCCGCTGTCAATTTTGACTCTCGGCCTCGGGTTTCTGATTGCGATTTTTAGTTCGCGCGGGCGCGCGCTTCACGATTTGATTGCCGGCACAGTGGTAATACGTGACGGTGCATAGCAGTATTGCTGATTGCCGATTTTTAATTGCCAATCGCCGTAGGCATTCGGCAATCCGGAGTAACGTTCTTGTCCCAACTAGACCCCAGGTGGATCGTTTCACACAATGGCTGAACTGATCGTTAGATTTCCCGACCGGCCTCCCGACCATTTTCCGCTCGGACGCTTGCGCATCACCCTTGGACGCTCCGCGCGAAATGACTTGTGCGTTCCCGACCCTTTTGCGTCGCGAGTTCACGCGGAAGTGCGCCGGGAAGGCGACGAATATTTCCTGCAAGACCTGGGCTCGGCTAACGGCACTCTTTATAACGGCCTCACGGTGCAGGGCTCCGTGGCGCTCACAGCTGGCGGACGCATTCAGATCGGCGAGACGGAAATCGTCTTCGATGATGGCACCTACAATTCCAGTATGGGCGCCACCATGATCACCGATAACAGCAGCTCGATCCCGGAGGCGACCATTGCGCTCGCTTCCGGCGACCGCACTACCTCCGGACTACTCGAAGCTATTGAAGGTGCCCGCACGAAGCCCGAAGAGATCGTAGCCTCACGCGCCAATAAGCAAGGCGACCTGCTGGCGCTCATTAGTAAGGTGGGAATCACGCTCCTGGCCTCGGCGTCCCTTAACGAGACTTTGGATCAAATCGTATCGCTCGTGTTTGAAGCCGTGCCCGCCGATCGCTGCCTGCTGATGATGCGTGAAGACAGTAGCCAGGAGTTACGGGTGGCGGTGGCACGCTTGCGCGATCGAGTTGGCGAAGTTGGCGAAATCCGCGTCAGCCGCAACGTGCTTGATGAAGTAGTGATGCGCGGCAAGTCCGTGCTCACTTCCGACGCGCAACACGATCCGCGCTTTGCCAGCGGCACTGTGGTGCTCCAGGGAATCCGTTCTGTGCTGGCCGTGCCGTTGGGTGTGGCTGATAAAGTCTTCGGCATCATCTATGCCGATTCGCCGATCGCCGAAGGACGCTTTACTGAGGACCACTTGAAGTTGTTAACCACGCTCGCGTCAGTGGCCGCGATTCGCGTCGAAAACGCGCGCTTGCTGGAAGCGCAGTTGCAGCAAGAGCGCCTCGAGCGCGAGCTGCAGCTGGCTATGGAAATTCAGCAGCGTTTTCAACCAACTGCTCCTCCCATCGTCCCAGGTTATGAGCTACAGGGCATTAGCTTCCCCTGCTACGAAATTGGCGGCGACTATTACGATTTTATCAAGCGCGAAGATGGCCGCCTCGTGATTGCTCTCGGCGATGTGTCGGGTAAGGGAACGGCCGCAGCGCTTTTGATGTCATCCTTGCATGCTGCGGTCCATGCGCAGGCAGGTTCTCACGATACACTCGTAGAAACCATTTCAGCGGTGAATCGATATCTGGCGGACAACATCCCACCGAATCGCTTTGTCACGCTCTTCTATGCCGAGCTTGATCCCGCGTCGGGTGCTCTTTCGTTTTTGAATGCCGGCCATAACCCGCCACTTATCGTTCATGCCGCGGGAACTGTGGAGCAGCTGGCATCTGGGGGACTGCCCTTGGGAATCAAGCGCGATGCCGAATATCGAGAGGGCCGCACGCAATTGCAATTGGGAGACGTGTTGGTGATCTACTCCGATGGTGTTACCGAAGCAGCGAGTCCTTCGGGCGAAGAGTTTGGACCGACCCGTCTTTATGAAGTTGTTTCTCGGAACATCGACGCTTCGGCGGCGGGTGTGCGCGACCGCATCGAATCAGCCCTGACAAAATTCTCGCAGGGAACTCAAGCCGCAGACGACATCACGCTCGTAATCGTCAAACGGCAATCCGAAACCAGGCAGTTCGCTGCTGTCCGTTAGGGCTAGCCGTGTTACTCCGGCTTAAGCCATCAAAACTCTGCAGCCACGGCTCAAAGCGTTCTTTAATTCCGCTGCTCCTTTCCTAGGCCACTGAAAAACGCGACCCAGCACGTCCAGCCGTACCTGAAGTAAGTTCCGATCCCAAGTTAAGTAATCCAGATAGCAGAATGTAGATGTGGCGCGTGCGATAGAGCATGCGTGGTCCGTCAGGTATGCCGACGAGATGCTGCAGGAACTTGTCCAATGTACTGGCCGGTAAGAATAAAGATGAGGATCATGACGCCGCCAAAGATAAGGTGAAATCGTTTCATCGCTTTGGGCGAGGGAATATAGAATCGATTGGCCATTGGCGATTGCCCATTGCCAAATGGCTTGTAGGAAAGGGGACCAATTGGAAATCGTCAATTGGAAATTGGCAATCTGCTTGACCAAACACGCCGGTTCAGCTAAACCTCAAACACAATGACCGATTCACAGTCTCAGCTCGATGCGATTGCGATCTTTTCACATCCCGACGATGCCGAATTGTCTGTTGCCGGTACCCTACTCAAACTCAAACAGTTCGGATATCGCACCGCAGTTGTCGATATGACGCGTGGCGAAATGGGAACGCGGGGTACGCAGGAAATTCGCGCAGCAGAAGCCGAGGCTGCAGCTGCAGCGATGAAGTTAGACCTGCGATTGAATTTGGAGCAGCCCGATGGTCATGTTTGGCTCAACGAGGAATCCCGCACCTCGGTGGTACGCATCATCCGGCAGTATCAGCCGAAGATCTTAATGACAACGCACTGGGACGATCCGCATCCGGACCACGCTAACACGGCCCGGATCGTCCGAGAGGCGGCCCGCCTCGCGACGATGTTGCGCTACGACAGTGAAGGCGGTTTTCCGGCAGTGAAGATGCCGGCGATTATGCACTCGCTATATTCGAGACTGGTGGTGCCGTCGTTCATTGTCGACGTTTCCGAGTTTGTCGAAGCCAAGATGAAGGCGATCAAGACTCATGCATCGCAGTTCTATGACGCAGAATCGGACGAGCCGGAGACGCGGATCAGTGAAGCAGGTTTCCTGGAACAGATCGAGTTTCGCATGCGTTACTTTGGATCGATGATTGGAGTTGCTGCAGGCGAGGCTTTCTACGTGCGTGAGGCGCTAAACGTAAGCGATCCGATCGAGCGGCTGACTCAGCCGATGAATATATATTCTTAAGAATGCTCTCTTTGGTTTTGGGTTTTTGAGCTTCGGTCCTGGTACTTTGAGCTTTGTGCTTTGAATGCAAAGAGCCGCGCAGCGGCGGCAGAAGGTAGCCACGGGCGTCAGCCCGGGGATCCGCGCGGGAAAATGTCTGAGCCCTGAAGGGGCGACAGAAAATGCAAGACTATTGAATTTCTGTCGCCGGCTTCGCAGGCTATATAAAGTTATGAATCGAATCCCCGGGCTGACGCCCGGCGCTACCTTCTGCCGCCGCTGCGCGGCTTGTGGAATTCCAAGCTCAACGTACAAAGCACCAAGTCCAAAGCTCCAAAAGCAGATTCTCCTGATTACCGAGGAAGGAAAAGTAAACCAGACTACTGGAGATACGCCGTGGCCGAAATTTGGCTCGCTTAATCCTGGCCGGGTGAGCCGGTCGCAGGTTTTTCCAGCACCGACCGGGCGATCGCCAAAGTCGCAACAGCACGCGGTGATTCACCAGTTAGAGTCTTCGCTAGCTGAACAGAGCGAAGCAAGTCTTCACGAGCTAAAGCTTTAAAAGCGCCGAGCAAATCGAAATCTTCGGCTGGAGCGTTGGTCGCCATTACCATCATCCTGGTTTGTAAACGTGCCCCCACCTGGCTGTCTTCTCCGGTAAATCCTTCAGCGGAATTTGCCGCTTTGATAGCCTCGTCCATGGTTTCCCAAGCGCGCACACGATATGTCGGAACCAGTCCGGTGGCCACAGCAATGAGGGCGCGTGCGCGGTCCGGATCGCCGCCACTGATTCGTCGTGCTTCCGCGCCAGCTGCTTCCAATAACTCAAGGGCGCGGGCTCTATCGGTGGTGAGCAACAAACCGGACGCGCGGGTGTACGCCCAAACGCGTTGGATACTGGTCAGCTCACCGCTCTTCGCGATGCGCACCGCCTCGGTGGCGTTCCGTTCCTGAATGGCGGCCTGCACGGCTTGGAAATCGATGTAAGCACGCACGCGCTTGCGCATGTCTGTGTCTTCGATCTTGTCGACCAGGTCGCGTGCTCGCGGATCGTTTCTGGCGGCGAGCGCAATGGCAACATCGGCATAGATTGAATCTCTCTCATCAGAAGTGCGAGCGCGATCGAGTCGATTTTGTAGCCGCTCCATGGGATCACTGGCATTATCTGGAGTGATGCCGCTGGTAATCGCGCGGTTCTCCCCGCTCTGCAAACCCTGCGGCACATCGCCTGCCATTGCCGCCATCTGCGTACGCAGTTCTGCGGCTCGTTCCGGGGCGTATTGTTCGAAGAGCGGAAGCAAGCGCCGGATCACCATGAACTTTCCGGTGCGCCCCGAGGTTGAGTGATCCTGATCGGGAGGCGGCAAAGGCCGCAATAAGATATTTGCTGCTACTCGGAAAAACGCCCCGCTGATTGCCGGCGGCAGCTCCGGGCGTGGCGCCGGACCGCGATCTTGCATCTGATTCGCGCCCCCATCGGGAGTGAATGTCACATAAAGAAAAGGTGTGAACGGGTAAGAGGAAAGTCCCGAAACTGTGTTGGCGTCGGAGATGGGATCGCGTTCCGCAATTGTGAGCAAGGTCAAGAATCCCTGATCCGCTGCCGGACTATTCTTTTCCCGCAGCGCGCTGAGAAAGGTGATCGTCTCTCGACTGACCCGATTCAAAGCCGGACCGGCAAACTCCATTGCCCGTTGCACGTCACCGTCTTCAAGTAGACGGCGCGCAAGCGCTAAACGCTTTTCCGCTGCCGATGATCCGAAGGCATCGTCATTCTCACGGTTCTTCCGGGTGGCCTCTTCATCATCCTTCTTGTTCTCTTCCTCCAACTTCGCGAGAAACTCTTCGCCTAAACTGCGATCACGCCTGGCGGCAAGCCTGAGAACTTCCGCCCGCAGATCTGGCCGCCGGGAACGAATCACCACCGGACCGCTCTGCCGCTGCTGGTTAAGATCTTCCGCTTCTCGTTTGGCGTTCTCAGTGTCTTCGATTTCGGCGGCTTCCCAAGCACGACGGAAAAGACTCTTCGCCTTTTCCGCATCAGTCAGCCAAAAAGCATCGGCCACGCGAGCCTGAACTCTCGCCCGTAGGCGCGGCTCACGAAAGCTGCGAGCATCCTCAGCCAGCGTTTGCAGCAGAGAAACTGCGAGCACTTCGCGCTGTGCCGCTACCGCATCCGCTTCTTCGCTATTGGTAGTTTTAGGTTTCGAGCGAGCTCGCTGAGAAGTCTTGTCTGAAGTTGCTTGCGCAACAGCGATGCTGGCAAGTGCCAGGACGCAAAGGAGCGCCGAGAGGGAAGAGCGGTGGACCATTTGTAACTCCTGCCTAAACGCGATGTGCGCGATTTGAAAGATAGGTACAGCCAGTCCGCTTACACGTGAGGGAAACTCAGTAGTTCCGAAATGTAAGGGAACAGGAAAACGAGCTTTGAACTTGACGCTTGCACTTTGTTGCCCAATTTTGGGCGGAAGATGTTATCGCTGATGCTGCTGAAACAGAGTACTAAGGACAAGTGCCAGGTTCGTTTTATTTCTTCTGGCGAACTCTGCGATCCTTAGCGCCGTGGAGGTTGAGTCCAATGAAAATGAGAAATGGGACTTGGCCTGTGGAAAGTCTCCATTAAGCCATTCTCCGTAGCCCCGGAATCAGGTGTCCTCTGTACAGCCGCTATACAGCCACGACTTCCAACTCCGGATCAACTTCCTGTTTCAGCATTCCCTCAATGGCCATCAATGTTCCCGTCAACGAGCTGGGACAACTACCGCAGGCGCCCTGGTAACGAATGCTCAAGGTATGTTCTTTCAGTCCGAGTACTTCCAGATAACCACCGTCACCCATCAAGGCGGGACGTACTTTTTCATCCAGAATCTCGTTAATCTTCATGAGGCGCGGATCGTCACTCGTTATCGCGCCGAGGGAGCCACCCAGGGCTGCTCCCGCCGCTGCTCCCGCGGCCGCAGCAACTGAGTCGGCTGCGCGGATCGGGACCGCAAGTACCGGGAGCAAATCATCCCAATCCCCGGCCTCGTCTTTTTCAACCGTAATCATCTTGTCCATGTAAAAGACCGAGACGACATTCCCAAGGTCAAATAATGCCTTGGCTAGCGGATCGGCGGCCGCCTGGGCGGCCGAACTATAGGACTTGGCGGTGCCGTTGCTGACGGCTTCTCGCAGAATAAACTTTACTGCGTTGGGATTCGGGGTCTCTTCAATATCGCTAATCTTAGGCATCTCTGATCTCCGTTTGTTCGCTTGGGAGCCTGACAATCAGGCCAAATTCCTACAATTCATGGCTGTGAAGCCATTATATGCGACTTGTTGCAACTATGCGCAGCGCGGCACGATAATCGCCGAGTTTTCGGCCAGTTTATTGCCCCTTTGCGCTAGAAAAAAATATCTTAAAAGTCATGCAAGAGTTCTTGCAAATAAAATAGCGACGGGCATATACTCCGTCCCTCACTTGCCCCCACCCTTACCAGGTGAG
>JBPCMI010000127.1:0-34376 GCA_051002415.1 Pyrinomonadaceae bacterium | reverse complement strand
CGTCTTACGAACGCGATGCCAATGGCGGCGATGATGCCATGATGCGTCGTTATCAATCTTCGTCATCACGCTTCAATCAACCCGATCCTTACGACGGCAGTTACAACTTTACTGATCCACAGTCGTTGAATCGCTACGCCTACACCCAGAACGATCCGGTGAACTTCGTCGATCCGAGCGGCCTCACCGCTGAAGGACCGACTGCAGGTTCTTCATGTAACGGCGGGCGAGGTATTTGGATCGAAGATCAAAATAATCCTAGACAGCTTAATTGCTACAACGTCTCGTCAGTAACAATAAATCCCGGGGAGTCATTTCTGGGCGGCTCAATTTGGGGCCGCGTCGTTGAGGCAGGCGGTGGACTGGTTGATGTAGGCGGCTTGTTCCAAGGCGGTTTAGGTCGTAGACGACCTCCTCAGCAACCTTTACCTACACCGAAGCCATCACCTCATCCTGCGCCCAATATGTCACAACAAAAGCAGTACGATGAGTGCATCAAGGCCCCCACAGATCTCTATCATGGGCGTCTCCCAGGAGTTGTTGGTAGGTTTATAGCGGGTGGCGCTGGACTCGCCGTCGGGATTGCTGTCTTCAAGGGAGCTCCCTCCGTGGGGTTTGGGACGAATGCGGCTGCAAGAACATTTGCGAGTCCGCTCACCAGTTCTAGTCTGTTCCTTGGCCTAATGGAAATTCACCATGGCGCATCCATTTCTTTACCTATTAATGTGTTGAGCGGTCAACTCATGGTAACGGGGTTCGAAGACATGATAGGTAACCGTAAGGCGTTTGAAGCCGCCTTGGCAGGGTGTGCGAGCAGGTGGCCACTTTCTGCTCATTAGACGTTAATCATTATGTTCTGGTTTGTGATAATTGTCTTGATTGCCATGATATGCACTGGCCTCATTGGCCTGGTGGTTGGTGTCAGGCTTCTCAAGTTTGGAGAAGACTCGGCCGGGCAGCGGGGTACACTGCGGATAGTTATCATTTCCTTGGTGGAGATTCTTGCAGGAGGTTTCGCCCTTGCGGCTGTGTTCACGAAAGTAGTTGACCCCATTGTTGGTTTGATCGTCACGCTTGTAATGTTGCTTCTGACTCACTTGGGATTCCGAGGCGACGACAGTAGCAAAGGGTAATCCGCCGAATCCCTCGCAAGATCCCGGTACGAGAGTAATAAATACAGCGCTAGGTGTGCTTGTTCGAAGGGAGCCAGCATCGGTCCATATTCCTCTGTGAACCCTTCAGGAACCTGCTAAACCGGCCCGCAGCAGCAACCAGGCGTCTCAACCTCACCGCTACACTTCTTACGAACGCGATACCAATGGCGGCGACGATGCCATGATGCGCCGCTATCAATCTAACAACTCACGCTTCTTTTAGCCTGATCCTTACGACGGCAGCTACAACTTAACCGATCCGCAATCGCTGAATCGATATGCCTATGTGCAGAATGATCCGGTCAACTTCATTGATCCGAGTGGGCTAGCTTTGACGCCCGGGACCGACTGGGCCAACGGATGCACGCTTGCGGGATATTACGACGATAGGCCGGTGTACTTTTGTTGGAACAAGAGCGGACAACAATCAGGGTGGATTAACAGCGGCGGGGAAGACTTTCCTGGCACCAGTGCTCCGCGGGAAAATCATAAAACGTCAACAAGGTACCCCGGTCTTTGGCCAGGCATTCGGTGGCCTTGCCTGCCCTCATAACCACCCACCTCATCTTACGATCAGTTAGGCCCGTCTGCGCCAGAGGAAATAGATCGGAATGCCGGTTAGTACGATCAGATAACCAATTCCGGAAGTGGAAGGCGCGAGGTAAGCGAGATCCAAAACAAAGAGTACGGCAATAACGATATAGATGATGGGTACGAAGGGATAACCCAACGTTCGATAGGGACGTTCCAGGTGTGGCGCCTTAAACCGCATCACGATTACCGCTCCCACCATGAGGATGTAAAAGACTAAATCCGCCGACACTATGTACTCGAGCAGTTGGGTGTAGACATTTCCGTAAGTAACCGCGCCAGTCCGCGGATCGGTTGTGACAGTCCGCGGGAGGGTAAGAAAGGCCGCCCAGATTCCCTGAGTGATCAGAGCAACTGCCGGAACGCTGCGCGCATTAACAACTCCGACTCGTTTAAAGAAAAGATTGTCGCGTGCCATTGCATAGTAGACGCGCGCGCCCGCCAGAATCAGACCGTTATTGCAACCAAAAGTAGAAATCATGATCGCGATCGCCATCACAATCGTGCCGCGCGGTCCGAGGATCGCCTGCATCGTTGCGGTCGCGACGCGTCCCTGGGGAGCATTTTGGATTTCGGAGAGTGGCAGCGTCACGACGTAAGCAAGATTAGCCAGCAAGTAAAGTCCAACGACTAGCCCGCAACCCCACAGAAGCGCGCGTGGCAGATTCCGTCCGGGATCCCGCACCTCACCGGCAGTGAACGTGACATTGTTCCAGGCCGATTGCGCAAAGAGTGGCCCAACCATCGCTCGTCCTAACAGCATGACGAGAGCCAGAATCAAGGCGCCTTGAGTTGCCGGCTCAAAACCCAACTGGCTCGCCGCTGGGTGCCAGCCATTTTCCCAGGGTCGCCACCAGGATGAGGTGTAAGCTGCGCTGCGATCGTTCCAGCCTAAAAACAATCCAACTAAAATCAGTCCCGCCAACGCCGCCGTCTTGGTGAAGGTAAATGTGTTCTGGATTAATTTTCCGGTTTCCAATCCACGCGTGTTAGTTAAGGTGAGTATCAAAATCATGACGATGGCGACCAGTTGCTGTGTTGATAGGCTAATTGCGTAACCGCTTAACACGCGCGGAGCGATTAGGTATCGGTCTGGCGCAACATAGTCCGTGAGCACCCCCATGAAATTCGCGAAGGCGACGGCAACAGCGGCGATCGTTCCCGTTTGAATCACTAGAAAGAGCGCCCAGCCGAACAGAAATCCGATCGAAGGACCGTATGCCTCACGTAGAAAAACATACTGGCCACCGGCTCGTGGCCACATCGCAGCGAGTTCAGCACAGCAAAGCGCGCCGGTGATTGTGAGAACACCAGCTAGGGCCCAGGCCGCGAGCAACCAACCGGGCGAGCCGACAAGTCGTGACGACTCGGCGGAGGTGATGAAGATGCCCGAGCCGATCATCGAGCCGACCACGATCATGGTGGCATCGAGTCGGCCTAAGCCGCGCACAAGTTTGGTTTGACCGGTTTCCGTGCTCATAGTTCGAGACGGTATAAGCGCGAATGAAGGTCACGTCAAGGACATTGGCGATTGCCGATTGTTGAGGGGCCGCCTCGAAGGACGCTAATCGCCCATCGCCAATCAGCAATCGCCAATCGAATTTGGCAATCGGCAATAAGATCGATCGCCAATCGAGACGCCTGCTTGACAGTCCCACAGTGCTCAAATAGTCTTGACCTTAGTCGAGGTTAGGTAGAACCCAAGCACCTCCTGCCTGAAAAACTTTTAGAACACAAGGACAATTCTGAATGATCAAGGATGAGCTGATTGGTCTGATTACGGAAAAGCGCGCGCGCGTTGGCGTGGTCGGCTTGGGCTATGTGGGCCTGCCCTTGCTCGCTGAGTTTGGCGGCGGCGGCTTTCAAGCGACTGGCTTTGAGGTTGATTCCGACAAGGCGAAGCGCATTAATTCGGGCGCGTCTTATATCAGCGACGTGCCGGACGCAGTTATTAAGAAATTAGTCGACGCAAAACTGTTGCGCGCCACGACTGACTTCAACAGTTTGAAAGAGTGTGATGCGATCATAATCTGCGTTCCGACTCCCCTCCGAAAGACGAAAGAACCGGACGTTTCCTACATCCTGGCGGCAGCTGAAGAAATCAAGCAGCGGCTGCGACGCGGCCAGTTGATCATTCTCGAATCGACAACTTACCCGGGCACAACCAATGAACCCCTGCTGCCGATGTTTGAAGAGACGGGACTTAAGCTTGACGAAGACTTCCTGCTGGCGTTCTCGCCGGAAAGAGTGGATCCGGGTAACCCGCAATTTCAAACACACAATATTCCCAAGGTTGTTGGCGGTGTTACTGACGACTCAACAGAGGTTGCCGCTCACCTCTATTCGCAGATCGTAAAAGACGTTCATGCGGTTAGCTCCGCAAGAGTAGCCGAGGCCGCGAAACTTTTAGAAAACACATTTCGCGCGGTGAACATCGGCATGGCAAATGAAATGGCGCGGCTCTGCTACGCGCTGAATATCGATACGTGGGAAGTGATTAGAGCGGCCGCCACCAAGCCGTTCGGATTCATGCCTTTCTATCCGGGCCCGGGGATCGGCGGGCATTGTATTCCTCTTGATCCGCATTACCTGTCGTGGAAGGCGCGGCAACATGGTTTTGATTGCCGCTTCATTGGGCTGGCTGAAGAGGTTAACTCGAGAATGCCCGAACACGTGGTGCAGCTTGTTGCCGACGGTTTGAACGACGAACGCAAAGCGATGAATGGCGCTCGCATCCTGCTGCTCGGCGTGGCTTATAAGAAAGACATCGACGACGTGCGCGAGAGCCCCGCGTTGTCCATCATCGATCGCCTGCGCGCCAAAGGCGCAGATGTTCGCTATCACGATCCCTTCGTTGCCGAGATTCGTTTTGATGATGCGCATACGGATTCCAGCGGTGAACCATTAACTTCGGCGCCCTTCAACGACGAAGAATTGCAGGCGGCCGACTGCATCGTCATCGTTACCGATCATACGGACATTGATTACCAACGAGTTTGCCGCCTCGCGCCATTGGTGGTAGACACACGCAACGCGCTGAATGGCGACGTCAGGCGTGATAGCAGTGCTCGCATTATCCGGCTCTAAATGTTTCGAGTTCCGAGTTTCGGGTTTCGAGACGGAGAAGCGAACTCGAAACTCAGAACGCGAAACTTGAAACGGTGAAATGTTAAAGATTCTTAACGTGGTGGGTGCGCGCCCTAACTTCATGAAAGTCGCGCCCCTGATGGATGCGATGAAGCGGCGGGAACATGAGTTCTCGCCGCTTGTTGTTCATACAGGGCAGCATTACGACGCCATGATGTCTGACGCGTTCTTTAAAGATCTGGAACTTCCCGCGCCAGATTTGTACTTAAGCGTTGGTTCCGCTTCGCATGCGGCGCAAACAGCCGCCGTGATGCAGCGCTTCGAACCCGTGCTGCTGCAAGAGCAGCCGGATTGGGTTCTGGTTGTTGGCGATGTGAACTCTACGCTCGCCTGTGCGTTGGTTTGTGTGAAGCTGGGCATTAAGGTAGCGCACGTGGAAGCAGGCTTGCGCAGCCGTGATCGTTCAATGCCGGAAGAGATCAACCGCTTGCTCACCGATCAGATCTCGGATCTATTGTTTACTCCTTCGCAGGACGCTGACCAGAACTTGCGAGCCGAGGGGATACCTGATGCGCGCATTCGTTTTGTCGGCAATATCATGATCGACTCGCTGAACAAATACGTCGAGCGAGCGAAACAGTCTGGCATCAGACAGGACCTGCGGCTTGATGAGTACGCCGTCGTGACGCTCCACCGCCCTTCGAACGTTGATAATCCCGAGACCCTTGAGCGGATCCTGGGAGCTCTATCTAAAATTGGAAAACGAATTCCAATCATCTTTCCGGTGCATCCCCGTACGGAAAAACAGATCCTTGAACTGAAAGGCGTTGAACGCCTATCACTTGCTGAGAATGGAGTCTTGCTAACGCCACCACTCGGTTATTTGGATTTCCTGCAGCTCTACAGTGGCGCGAAGCTTGTACTCACTGACTCGGGTGGGATTCAGGAAGAAACGACCGTAATGGGAATTCCCTGTCTGACCTTGCGCGAAAACACCGAGCGTCCAATTACGGTGGAGATGGGAACCAACACCTTGGTGGGAACCGATCCAGAGAAAATCAAAACCGGGGCATTCACTGCTTTGGATGACGGTCCGCGGCGCAACCATCGCATTCCTCCCCTTTGGGATGGTCACACGGCCGATCGCATTCTTGACGCCTTGCTCTGAACTACGCCGGGCCAGACCGGATGTCTATCATTAGCAAATTCAAGCGAGCGATGCGCGGAGAGGTTTCGCCACGCATCGCGTTATTGGAAGGCGCCCGCCGTACTCAATTGGCGACGCAACGTCGTGGTGAGCCGACGCGGCTGCAACAGCAAGCTAAAGATCCAGCTCGACTAACGCCAGAGTTCACTGCGCTGGAGCCAGACTCACTGCTTGGACATTTCCAAACACGAACTGAGCCACGCTTCTTTCCCGGACTCGATAAAGGTCCTGGCGCATCTGTTGCTCCGCTGCACCGTCTCTTTTCCGAAGCTACGGCGGTCTTGATCGCCAATGCAGATCGCATTACTGACAGACACGAGTGGCCTTTACTCGGCCTCTCAGAACATACGTTTATCGGCTGGCGTCACGATCCTCTCTCCGGATACTACTGGCCAGCCGACTTCTACAGCGACATTGATTTGCAGCGAAACGACGGCTCCGACGTCCGGTTTGTTTGGGAACTGAACCGACTCGGGCATTGCCTTACCCTGGCTCTTGCTTACTCGGAGACTGGAGAACAGCGCTACAGCGTCGAGTTTTTCCGCCAGCTCGATATTTGGGAGGCGGAGAATCCTTTCGGCTATGGAGTGAACTGGAACTGCGCCATGGAAGTAGCCCTGCGGGCATTGAATTTGTTAGGAGCGTTTACGATATTTCTGGGAGCTCGCGAGCAGCTCAATACTGCACGCTTGGCGCAGCTACTGCGCATCTTTGATCGGCACGGCAGATTTATTCGCGAGCACCTTGAGTTCTCTTACGTTGCTACCAGCAATCACTATCTTTCCGACGTTGTGGGACTGCTATGGCTGGGAATCATGCTACCCGAGCTCGAGCAGGCACAGGAATGGCGCGAGTTTGGTCTGCGCGAACTGAAGCGTGAAATGAGTAAGCAGGTTTTGCCCGATGGTGCAGACTGCGAAAGCTCCACTGGTTATCATCGTTTAGTTCTCGAGCTGTTCGGGTATTCATTTTTATTGTGCCGTTTGAACGCGATTGAGATCGAAGATGACAACTGGCACAAACTGCGCGAGATGTTTGCGTACGTGCGAGGTTATCTGAGACCCGACGGCTGGGCGCCGTTAATCGGTGACTCGGATGGCGGCCAGGTGTTTCCGACCTGCTGGCGCCGGGGAAACGATCACGCTTACTTGCTCGCAATCGGTGCTGTCCTTTTTGATGATTCTCAATTTAAGGATGCCAAGCTACCGGCTCCACCAGAACTGCTGTGGTTGTTCGGCGAAGACGGTGTAAGAAAATATGAGGCACTAAAGCCGGACGATTCGGGCGTGGCGTCGCATCAGTTTCCCGATGCCGGCGTTTATGTGCTGCGGCATGACGATCTTTACTTGCTGTTCAATGCGAGTGGCGCTGGATTAAACGGGCGCGGCTCGCACGGCCACAACGATGCTTTGAGCGTTGAAGTATCGGCGTGTGGCCGCGCCTTCATTGTTGATCCCGGCACTTATGTTTACACCGCCAATTTGCATGAACGGCATCTATTCCGCTCAACTGCTTATCATTCAACAGTTCAACTCGATGACCTTGAGCAAAACAAAACCGACGAGGCAACGCCGTTCCTAATCGGCGACGAGGCGCGGCCGCGACTTGTCGATTGGTATGCCAGCGACGCGAGCGGCAAAAGCGAAAGAGTCAGCGCGGAGCATTACGGGTACAAACGGTTGCCGCAACCTGTCACTCACCGGCGCACGGTAATTTTCAATAAGCAGAATCGTTTTTGGGTGATTGAAGATGCGTTCGTCGGCGCTGGAACACACAAGCTCTCGGTGCGCTTTCACTTCGACGCGAGGCTCGAAGTGACACTTAATGACGAAGGAGTTCGCGCATACGATCCGGTGTCTGGTCACAGTCTCTTGCTTCGTTCCTTCGAGTTAAAAGAAGCTGCGGAATTAGAATCTAATTTCACTTCAAAAGATTACGGAGAGAAACTCGAGTCCGTATCAGCTTGTTGGACTATCCAACGCTCAATGCCGGCCACACTTCGTTGGATTCTTATTCCGGTGTGCGCGGGGGAAGATGCCGAGGCTCGTTTGCGGATGGCGATGGAGTCTCGGGTGGCTTTCGCTCACAAGTTGGATGAATAGATCGTAGCCGTCCCGCCAGGACGAAATATTTATAGGACCCATAGATATTCAGCAGGTCTAAGTCCGTTAGGCGCGAAATGTTATATTGCGCCCCTAGCGGGGCTTTTTCCTTGTTCCAATCTTTCTTAAACATTGAGATTGTGTATGTGTGGAATTTGCGGTGTTTGGGAGTATGGGGCCGTTGAGGGGCGCGTCGCAGGCGCGCTCATCGGCGACATGCGCGATCAGATGCAACACCGCGGTCCCGATGATGTTGGTGAGTTAGTGTTTGACGAAGGAAGAGGCGGGTTCGGCTTTCGCCGTCTATCGATCATCGACCTTTCAGCCGCCGGGCATCAGCCCATGCATGGTTGCACAGAAGAACTCTGGATGGTCTTCAACGGTGAGATTTACAACCATGGGCAACTACGAAAGGGATTGGAACAGCGTGGCCACCGCTACGCGTCCCGCACAGACTCCGAAACAATCCTCCATCTCTACGAAGAACGCGGTTTGGACTTTGTTCATGACCTCGAAGGTGACTACGCGATTGCGCTCTGGGATGCCCGGCAGGAACAACTGGTGTTGGTGCGCGATCGCATCGGTGTTAAGCCACTCTACTTCTACCAGAGGGACGGACGCTTCATCTTCGCCTCGGAAATTAAGGCCATTCTTCAGCATCCCGCAGTGACTCCCGAGGTCGATGAACAGTCGCTTTATCATTATCTGACTTTCCTGACGACACCTCCGCCACAAACCCTCTTTAAGGATATTCAAAAGTTGCCGGCCGGGCACATGCTAATCGTCAAGCGCGATGGCTCCGTTACCACGAGGCAGTATTGGGACGCTTTGCCGCCGGCAGTCGCCGAAATACGAACTGACGATGAGCACAAGGAAGAGATTCTGCGTTTGCTACGAGCTTCGATCACAAAACGCATGATGTCTGATGTGCCTTTCGGCGTCTTCTTGTCGGGTGGCGTTGATTCATCGGCTAACGTAGCTTTGATGTCAGAACAAATGTCGCGGCCGGTTGAAACTTTTACCGTTGGCTTCCGCGATCAGGAATACCTGAATGAACTTGAATCAGCACGACGTATCGCTCGGGAGTTTTGCACGAACCACCATGAAGTAATCATCTCAGAAAAGGAGATGCAGGATTTTCTTCCTGAGCTTGTCTTCCATCAGGATGAGCCAATTGCCGATCCTGTTTGCGTGCCGCTCTATTACGTTTCCAAACTGGCGCGTGATTCCGGGACAATTGTTGTGCAGGTCGGAGAAGGTGCGGACGAAATCTTCAGCGGCTACGATAACTACCTTCAGTATCTTGGCATTTACGAAAAGTTTTGGCGGCATGCCGAACGCGTACCGCCGTCCTTGCGCCGGGTCCTTGCCGGTTTAGCGCGGCCAGTGCTCGAAGCAACCGGTCGCAAGCGCGCCGCGATCGAATTGATTCGACGTCTTGGCGCGGACGAGCCTTTGTTCTGGGGCGCCGCGATTGTTTACGACGAATCTCTTAAGCCGCGCGTCCTTTCGCCTCAGATGCGCGCCCGCTTTCATGGACTTTCTTCGCTGCAAGCAGTCACGCCTTATCTCGATCACATTGAACAAGAGCGTCCTAATTCAGATTTCCTGTCGCGCCTAACCTACCTGGAATTGAAACTACGATTGCCTGAGCTGTTGCTGATGCGTGTCGACAAGATCACGATGGCGACAAGTGTGGAAGCACGCGTGCCGTTTCTGGATCATCATCTTGTCGAATACGCCCTGGGGTTACCGCGTTCATTGAAGGTCGAAGGCACAAGTGGAAAACACATTCTTAAGCGAGCGCTCGAGGACATTCTGCCCCGCGATCTGCTTTACAACCCTAAGCGTGGTTTTGGTGCGCCCGTTCGCGAGTGGTTTCGCAATGGCCTGGGCGAATGGTTTGACGCGCATTTGATGAACTCACCGATGCGCGGCCGTGAGTTTCTCAACTACCAGTTTGTGGCCCGCTTGCTGGACGAGCATCGTCGCGGGCAGAAAGACTGGGGATTCCACTTGTGGGCACTGCTTAACCTGAGTCTCTGGTACGAGCGCTGGATAGATAGCGGCTGACAGCGAGACGCGGGGACGCGGAGATTGGGAGACACGGAGGATGGGGAGACGCGAGACGCGAGGACACGGGAATGGGGGAGACACTGAGCTTTGCCGCGGAAGCCATGAGCCATGTGCGGTTCGGCTTTTGCCGCCTCACATCCGGCGGCAGAGCCGAAGCCGCACCCCGAGGACTTAGGGCAAACAGAGGCACGGCTGACACGGAGACACGGTGACGCAATGATGGGCCGCAATGAGGTTAGATAACCATGAGTGAAGACGTCCAAGAGGCTACCCTCGAGTCGGAGCGTCTCCCCATCGCCGAGTCTCCCCGTCTCCCCGTCCCCGCGTCCCCGCGCGCATCCCGATTCTCGACTCAGGTAGCTTGGACTCTTGTCACGCGCGTTTTTATGGTCGGCAACAGCGTGGTCGCAGGAATAATCGTGGCCCGCTGGCTTGGCGCTGAGGGTCTGGGACAACTTGCAGTTATTAATGTTGCCGTTGCCACCGTCGTCCAGCTTGCCAGTCTTGGTTTACCCTCTGCGAACACATATTTCATTGCCCAGGATAATCGCCAGTTAAGAGCGGTCGCGTTCAACTCGTTGGTGTTTGCCTTGCTTGGCGGCAGCCTGCTGGCAGTAGCGCTAACATTGCTAGCGTCAGCTCGGCCTGATTGGTTGGCGTCGATCTCCCCGAGCTTGATCGGAGTTGCTGCTGTCTCGATCCCTTTCCAGCTGATCACGCTCATCGGACTCAATGTCTTCCTTGCAGTTGGCCGGATCGAGAAATTCAACCTGCTGGACTTGACCGCACAAGCGTTCGTGTTGGTGAACGCAATCGTGGCGCTCGTCATTTTGAACGCGGAACTCGCCGCCCTTGTGTCTTTCAACACCGCGACCGCCGTTCTTATCGGGCTGGTGATCGCTGGTCTGGTCTGGTCTTACGGCGCTAAACTGAAGGACGGTTTGCCCTGGCGTCCCGATCGAAAACTTTTCGCGCGCATGATGCGCTATGGAATCAAGTTTCATATTTCGATCCTGGCGGGCGCACTCATCGTCAGAGCTGATCTGCTTGTAGTGAATCACTATCGCGGACCAAGCGAGGCAGGTGTTTATAGCGTTGCCTCCCAAGTCGCGCTGATGCTGATGTTGTTGCCTGGCGTGATCGGATCGCTACTGTTTCCCCGTGTCACCGCCGAACAGGATGCCCGTGGCGCAACCACGTGCCGAGTCAGCAGGCACGCAGTCTTTATTATGTTCTTCGTTTGCCTGGCGGCAATTCCGCTTAGTCTGATCCTGCCCTTGCTTTATGGTCCCGCCTTTTCCGAAGTTCCCGCGCAGCTGCTGATTTTGCTTCCCGGAGTTTTCCTGATCGGATTGGAATCGGTACTGGTGCAACACGCGAATGCCATGGGATTACCGCGCAACATTCCGCTCTTCTGGATAGCAACTCTGCTAACAAACATCATCCTGGTCTTCGTCCTGGTTCCTCGCTATGGCGCCGTCGGTGCAGCTGTAGCTTCGACGATCAGCTACGCCTTGATCTTTCTCCTCGTGGCTGCGCACTTCCACTCAACAACAGGCCGATCATTTTCGGAAATGTTTCTTTTGCGAAACTTTGAATTGAAACAGTTATTTACCCTCAGTCGAAGTGCCGGAGCGGTCAAATGAAAGTCGTGTTGGTTGTTTTGAGCGGCGCTGTGCAGCCGGCGCTCGACAGGCTTGCAATTCTTTATCCCAAGTCGGCGCTGGAACTCATTCCACGAAGTGAATTCGAAACCGGCAGTGCCATGACGCGCCTTGCCGCCTTGCGCGCGCGGCGGCCCGATGTGTTTGCGATTGCTACTGAAAGCCTTCTTTGGCTGCGAGGGCAAGATCTCTTCATGCTGTTTGGCGCTATGGCTGGCGCGCGCGAGGTTGTCATACTCGATGCCCACGGCAGGTTACGAAAGAGTTCCCGCAGCTCGCTAATGCTTCAAGCCCCGCTTCGCCTGGCGCGCGAAGCTGCACGCAGTGGGAACGCCATGGCACAGGCTCGACAGGAATTAGCACGACTGGAAAAGGATGTTGAGAAGCTTAATGCGCTTCCGGTGATCCACACACCGATTGAGAGTGACAGCCGCCTCAGGATCACTTATCTAAGGGCGACGCCCGGACCTGGAACACAGGCCGGTGGCGCCGCTAGTCATATCAAAGGTGTGATCGAAGGGTTACTGGAACTCGGCAGTGAAGTTGAGGTGATCAGTAACGATGAGCTGGTAGGTCTGGATCCGGCGAAGATTTCGCTCACGAAAATAGATCCGAAGTTGCTGGGGTCGACGCGAGCAGTTTTTGATATTAATAACAATACGGTGTTCACGCGCGGCGCCACGGCTTTAGTCGAACAGAGCCCGCCTGACTTCATCTATCAACGATACGCTCGCTTTAGCTGGGCAGGTGTTGTCGCGAGCCTGGTTAGCGCGCGGCCTTTGTTTCTTGAATATAACGGTTCGGAAGTTTGGGTGGGACGTCACTGGGATCGCGTTAGCAATCTTGATCTGCTCGAACGGTACGAGCGTTTGAATCTAGCAGCGGCGACCCGCATTTTTGTTGTTTCCGAAGTTGACCGCCTGAATCTCGAGCAAGCCGGTGTCGCCGCGGAAAAGATCATAGTCAATCCGAATGGCGTCGATACAGAGGTCTTTCGTCCAGATGTGGGAGGCGTGGAGGTGCGAGCCGAGTTAGGCTTAGACGAAGGCGAAATTCTGGTTGGTTTTGTAGGATCATTCGGTCCCTGGCATGGCGTGATGGTGCTGGCGGAAGCGATAAAGATGCTTCTCGGTGGCTCGCCGCTTAAGTTTCTTCTTGTTGGAGACGGCGTTCTGCACGTCGAGATGAAACGAACGCTAAGCGAAGAAAACGAGCAGGGCCGGGTGATTTTCAAAGGCGCGGTCAGTCACAAAGAAGTTCCGGGACTGCTGGACGCGTGCGACATCCTCGTATCTCCACACATCCCCCTCGCTGCCGGCGCTGATTTTTTTGGCTCGCCGACAAAGCTTTTCGAATATATGGCGATGGGCAAAGGAATCGTTGCCAGCAGGTTAGGTCAGATCGGCGAAGTGTTAACCGATGGCCGGACGGCGCTCCTCGTCGAGCCCGGTAATACCAACGAGTTGCACGATGCGATCCTGCGCTTGGCCGAATCGCGCGAGCTGCGCGAGACTCTCGGTGCGACGGCGAGACAGGTAGCGATCGAGCGCCATACCTGGAAACGCAACGCTCAGAAGATAATCGACGCGTTCGTCTCCTGGAACACGGAGTCCCGGGCAAAGTAATGAGCAAACCCGTTTTGGACAACGACAACTTCAAACCACTTGCCACAGAGGACAAGCAAAGGGCCCGCGAACAGTGGAGCCAGGATCCTTGTGGCGCTGAAAGCGACCGCGATAGCGAATTCGGCACGCGTCAATATTTTGATGAGGTCGAGCGAGTGCGCTATCAAGAATATGCTCAGTGGATGCCTGAGCTTATGGGATTCAATAGTTTTGCGGGAGCGCGCTTATTGGAAGTCGGATGTGGAATGGGAACGGACTTATTGCAATTCGCGCGTGGTGGTGCGCTGTGCACCGGGATCGATCTGACGCCGCGCTCGATTGCCATTACGCGGCAGCGCTTTGCTTTGTATGAGCGGCGAGTTGATCTTCTTGTTAGCGATGGGGAACGCTTGCCTTTCGCAAACGAGACACTTGACGTCGTCTACTCAAATGGCGTGTTGCATCACACACCTGACACCGCCGGAGCAATCGAAGAATTGCAGCGCGTCCTCAAACCCGGCGGGACGGCAAAGGTGATGATCTATCACAAGAATTCGCTCAACTACTGGGGCGAGTTAATGCTGCACCGTGGGGTGCTGCGCGGAGATTTACTGCGCGGCCGTTCACCGGAAGAGATCATGAGCAGTTGGGTGGAGTATTCAGAACACGGAGGCAGACCTTTAGTTAAGGCTTACACGCGCGAACAAACACTTGAGCTTTTTAAAAACTTCCGCGAGATCAAAATTGACGTCGAACAGTTGCTACGGAGCGAGATTCCCCTCCTGGGAAATCTCTTACCCGGAAAAGTCTTCAAATACTTCCAGACAAACTTCGGCTGGAATTTGATCATCACCGCAAAAAAGTAAGCCTGCTGACTTGATAAAAAACCAGGACAACTCGCGATTGTTGCTCTTGCTCATCGTCCTGGTGCTCTCATTTACCGTGCGCGGTTTGACGATGCGTTTCGTGCGTGATCACCTGGGCGACCCCGGTTGGTTTCAATCAGGCACTTACGCGCGATTCGATCAGCAGGCGCAGAACATTCTCGATGGCAAGGCCTCGTGGTTTTGGATAGACGAGCCTGGCCAAACGGATGCCGCGGTTTATCCTCCCGGTTATTCCTTATGGCTCGCATTTCTTTACAAAGTGACGGGTGACCGGTCGGCACCAGCAGTACAGATAGTGCAATGGGTGCTTGATGCTCTTTCAGTCTTATTGATTGCCGGGGTGGGTGCGACAGCATTTAATTTTCGCGTCGGCATAACCGCCGGATTTTTGGCCGCGCTCGCGCCGGTACTCGCGCTTAACGGCGCGACGCCACTTACAGATGCGCCGACAAGCTGGTTGATAGTGGCGGGCGTCTGGTTGTTATTGCTGGCATGGAAAAAAGAAAACCTGTGGTGGGCCGTCGGCGCAGGCGCGTTTGTGGGTGCGTCGTGTTGGTTACGAGCCAACGCCCTACTGCTTGCCATTGTCTGGGCGATCGTCTTGTTTTTTATTGTGCGCAGAGCATGGCAACACCGCTTGCGACTTAGTCTGGCACTGATACTTGGAGCCGCATTCTTTGTAACACCGCTTATGATTAGAAACACGATTGCCTTTCGCGCCTTCGTGCCCACAGGTTTGGGGATGGGCACAAACCTTTGGGAAGGCATTGGTGAGACCGCGCGCGCAGCGGAGTTTGGCGCGGTGATCGGCGACTCAAAGTTGGTGGAACAAGAACGAAAAGAATTGGGACTCGGTCCCGATGTGCCGCTCACTCTTTACTCGCCCAACGGCGTCGAACGGGATCGCGCCCGCACTCGCAAAGCGTTGCGCGTAATTGCCGCGCATCCGCTCTGGTACAGTGGCGTGATGCTTAAAAGAATTTGGGGCATGTTGAAGTTTGCGGGCGAGCCTATTCCTTACTACGGCAGCATGGGCATCAACGTCACAAGCCGCAAAACCTTGCCTGCGTCGTGGCAAGGAAGTCCCCTCGCGCTCCCCGTAACGTTGCTGGGAATGATTCAGAGCGTTTACCGATACCTTGTGTTGCCGTTGATCCTTAGCGGGCTATACCTGGCTTTCCGCCGTCGAAGATTGGTTACGTGGCTGCTGTTAGCGTCTGTGCTTTACTATTTGATCATCGGCTCGGCGCTTCACATGGAGATCCGTTACGGACTGGCGATGCAATCGCTCTTGGTCCTTTTTGCGGCTGTCTGTGTTACTCAGGTCGTTGATTGGATTCGACAACGATGGCTCGCCTAACGTCCGTCGAAAGCAGCAAGCCGCTGAACGAAATCAGGGCGACCTACGAGCTATGAAGCGAAGACTCTTGCAGTATCTGGCGTGCCCTTCGTGCGGTGGCGAGATTCAACTTCGAGCGGGCCAGGAAGATCACGATCAAGAAATCATCGAAGGCGTCTTAGGCTGCGAAAGCTGCGCGCAGCAGTTTCAGATCACCCGGGGCGTGCCGCGGTTTGTAAAACTCGAGCAGCTTGATGATGAGGTGGCAGCAACCGCTGCAAGTTTTGGTTGGCAGTGGCAGCACTTTACGCAGCAAGATGAACGTTATGCGCAGCAAATGTTGGGATGGTTGCAGCCGGTAACGCCGGAGTTTTTTAAAGACAAGGTCGTGCTTGAAGGCGGTTGCGGCAAAGGACGGCACACGCAGTTGGCCGCTGAGTGGGGCGCGCGCGATGTGATTGGAGTCGATTTGAGCGACGCGGTGGAGTCGGCGTTTGCAGCTACCCGCGGTTCCGAAAACATGCACATCGTGCAAGCAGATCTCTGCCGCTTGCCGCTCAAGCAGGTTTTTGACTACGGCTTCTCGGTCGGCGTCATTCACCACCTGGAGCAACCGCAAACAGGTTTCAGATCACTCGCATCAAAAATCAAACCGCAGGGACATTTTTCCGTTTGGGTTTATGGCGCAGAAAACAACGGCTGGATCACAAGCTTCATTGATCCGGTGCGCACGCGAGTTACGTCGAGCATGAATCGCCGCGGCTTGTTGCACCTCTCAAAAGTGCCAACAGCGTTGCTGTATGCCGCGACTAAGCTCGTGTACGGGCCGCTCAACCGCTCACCGTCGGGCGTTGCCGTCGCAAATCATCTCTTTTACAACGACTACCTAAATTCGATTTCTAAGTTTGGTTGGCGTGAGCAGCACACGATCGTTTTCGATCACCTCGTGGCGCCGACGGCGCACTACATTTCACGCGAAGAATTTGAGCAGTGGTGGAAAGAGATTGGCGCTCGTGACGTGCAGATCACCTGGCACAACAAGAACAGCTGGTGTGGCTTTGGGGGGATGCCGGGTTAGACATTCAGAATTGTCGATGAAATCAACGCCAGGGCCCGAGACGCCAGAGTTATAAATTAGCCACAAGTTCACGCAGATAATCACGGATTAGAACAACCAGAGGGAACTACAAAAGCTCTTAATGATCTGTGTAATCTGAGTAAATCTGTGGCTAATCTATTTTTGTGCGACAACCTGGCGATATGAATCACAGCGTCACTTCGACAGCTGGTACTATTTAGTACTTGACACCTCTGCGACTTCGCGGCTCCGCGATTTCCTGAAGCCTAATTGTTAGCAGGCTCGCGCGTTGATCGCCAAAAAGCTTGCCTTACTAACCCTACCAACATCCAGAGGAATACGGCGGCAAACATTGTGAAGAAGTAGTGAATCGCGATTACATAGCGGCGTTCCGTGTGCAGCGCTGATTGCACCAGCAGGTAATAGAGCGGCACGCTGAGTAACAAAAAAACAGTGTGCCGGCGTTTTACTCGCAGTAGGATAACGATTCCGAAAATTGTCAGCGGCAGCATCCAGGCGGTGAGAAAGAAGCGCTGCAGGTTTCTGATCATCAGGCGCGGGACGCGAGTCCATTGATAAGTACTGGGGCCAAGTTCGTATAATTCAATCGTTCCCATTCGTGCTACTGGACGTAGCGGAGCCGACGCGTTGTTGGCCAGCACCAGGCGAACCTTCTTTTGGTTGCCACTGACGAAAGGGAGTTCAACTCGTTTCAGAGCCTGTGCTGACGGCGCCACGCCCTCAGCGACATCGATGACACTTGCTGCCAAAGCTTGTTGTTGAGTTACATTCGGATCTCCGCCCGTTACTTTTAAAAGTGCGCGGCCTTCCTCAAGTTTCAACGGTATACGAAACACGTAATCGCGATCGGGCTTTACTGCGATAGGCGGCGAGGCGATCTGGCTACCGTATTTCGTTTCGTCACCCACGATGCGTAGCATGCGGTTCTCGTCCACCAATTCAACAACAGCATTCCCTGACGCAACGCTGCCTTCCTCGAGCACTTGATTTGGCGTTCGCGTCCAAACAGGCGTTAAGTTGTCGGCTGTTTCCAGGCGCTGGGTGACTGGCGCTTCCGCAGCTACGAGCGGTATCCGATCGAGTTTCAATGATGCGAGCGCCCGACGGCCCATCACTCCCAAAAACCACAGTGGACGAGAACGAATTACCGCAAAGCCACGAGCCAACCGCAGGCGTTCGCGCTTAATGCCATCGGGGCCGAAAAGCAGCAGCGCATATTCAGGCCGCTGATACCATTCCGCTTCCTGTCTCATGATTCCCAGATCAGTTTGCGGAATGCCCAACTGCTTCTGAGTATCATAGTCGGCAATTCCCTCCAGTAATGTTTGACCGGCGCCCAGTGAAAGCGGCACAAAGTGTCCGAAGACAACCCAATTCTTGATGGTGACGGGGACGATGACTGCGAGTGCGCCGGCCAAAAATGCGCTTGCGACGCGCAAGCGAAATCCACGTTGTGCGAGGAACGCCAAACAGAGTGCGAGGAACGGCGCAAGCAGCAACGCGTTAGCGCGCAGCCAGCAAGAGACGCCGATCAACGCACCGCCCAGAACAAACGTGAGAAACCGCGGGCGCTTGAAACCCCGAACTATCAAAAAGACCGAGAGCAGGATCGGCAAGACGGCAAGCGAATCCGGCAGCAACAGAACCGAGTGATAAGAGAACTGCGGCGAAAGTGCTGTTAACAGCCCGGCAAGCACGGCAACACCGAAAGGCAGCAACTCGAAGACGATCAGGAAGACAACAACGGCTGCGAGAGAATCGCAGACGACCTGAACGAGTTGAATCGCATCGTCTGAGTCGCCGCCGACTTTGAAAATTCCCGCAAGCACCACCGGATAACCGGGCGGGTGGCCCATGCGGTTGATATCGTAGAGAAAACCCTTGAAATCGCGGCGGGCTAGTAGGTAAGCCGAGTACTTGTAATCAGAAGTGACGTAGGTTTGAACTTTCCAAACGTCGAGACGCAGGTCATGCCACGTTAGGAGTCGCACACCAAGGGCGAGGACAAAAATCAGCAGACACGCAGCCAGAAACTGTTTGTTGTGAGGTTTGCTAGCTTGCGGATCACCGGAGCGCGTGATCTCATCGAGTCGTAGCGCCAGCCATTCACCCACTCGCTTCACAAAACTCCTGTGACTTCATGGGTCCGACCTTCCTCACTTGCGCGATACCATTCGATCGTTTGGCGTAAGCCGTCGCGAAACTCCACCGCGGCGCGAAAACCAAACCATTCAGAAGCCCGGCTTGTGTCGAGTGCACGGCGAGGTTGACCGTCCGGCTTCGCAGCATCCCAGACAATTTCACCCTGGAAACCGGTCTCAGTTGCGATCAACTGTGCGAGGTCGCGAATGGAAATTTCGTGTCCTGATCCCAGGTTTACAGGTTCGCGACCGTCATAGTGTTCAGTCGCCAGAACAATGCCCGCGGCTGCGTCAGTGACGTATAGGAATTCGCGCGTGGCAGTACCGCTGCCCCAGACGCTTACAGTCTGAGCGCCGCTGGTTTGAGCTTCGATAAATTTCTTGATCAGTGCGGGAATCACATGCGACGACTCGGGATCAAAGTTATCCCCAGGGCCGTAAAGATTTTCGGGCATCAGGTAGATAGCATTGAAGCCATATTGATCGCGATAAGCCTGTGCCTGCACCAGCAGTGCCTTCTTCGCAATTCCGTAAGGCGCGTTGGTTTCTTCCGGGTAACCATTCCAGAGATCGTCTTCTTTAAAAGGCACCGGAGTAAATTTTGGATAAGCGCAGACCGTGCCGATCTGCACAAACTTCTCCACTTGATTGATGCGCGCTGCCTCCATAATCTGTGCGCCCATCATCAAGTTCTCGTAAAAGAAACTTCCCGGATTGCGGCTGTTAGCGCCGATGCCGCCGACTACCGAAGCAAGATGAATCACTAGCTGCGGTTTTACATCGCGGTACAAACGCTCGATGTCTTCGCGGAGCAACAAGTCGTATTCGGCATGACGAACTGTAAAAACATTGCGGCAACCTTTGTCCGCGAGTGCTGCGACTACCTTGCGGCCTAGAAATCCCTCGCCGCCAGTAACACAGATTGTTTTGTCGGAAAGGTTAGTCACTCGTGTTGTACTCAATTAGCTTCAGCTCGATAACTCAATCAGAACCTTGACCGTGGACCCGGTCGCTATCACTCACGGTTCTGATGTGGTCACCCGGTTGCGATAAGAGCTCAAGCCTTTGACGTCAATGTGCTGGTGTTTTGTTCGCGAGAGTTTTGCTGAATCAACTCCTGGTGTGCCAGTGCCAGATCGTGGTCGACCATCAGTTTCACCATCTGGGGAAACGAAACTTTAGGCTGCCAGCCCAGCAGCTCCCGTGCTTTGCTGGCGTCGCCTTGCAACAGATCGACTTCGGCAGGCCTGTAGTAGCGCGGATCGATTTCCACATAGTCTTGCCAGTCGAGCTCGAGATGACCAAAAGCAGCATCAAGAAAATCTCTGACCGAATGTGTAACGCCGGTAGCGATTACATAATCCTCTGACTGTTCCGCCTGCATCATCAACCACATCGCCTGCACGTAATCAGCGGCGTAGCCCCAGTCGCGTCGTGCGTCCAGGTTACCCAGGTAAAGCTTCTGCTGCAGCCCGACTTTGATACGCGTCGCGGCACGAGTGATCTTGCGCGAAACAAAGGTCTCGCCACGTCTCTCGGATTCATGATTGAAAAGGATGCCGTTGCAGGCAAAGAGCCCGTACGCTTCACGATAATTGACGGTGATGTGATAAGCGTAAGCCTTGGCGCAGCCGTAAGGTGAGCGCGGATAGAAAGGTGTCGTTTCATTCTGCGGCGTCTCAACCACCTTGCCGAACAGCTCTGAAGACGAGGCCTGGTAGAACTTTGGTCGGATGCCAATTTCGCGAATCGCCTCCAACAAGCGAACTGTACCCAACGCCGTTACCTCCGCCGTATATTCCGGCACGTCGAAACTGACGCGCACGTGCGACTGCGCACCGAGATTGTAAATCTCGTCAGGTTTTGTTTGGCGAATGATTGTGTTTAGGGAACTCGAGTCGTTCAGATCACCGAACAGTAGGCGCAACTTAGTTCCAGCTTCATGAGGATCGTGATAAAGGTGATCGATTCTAGCGGTATTGAAAGATGAGGAGCGGCGAATGATGCCGAACACCTCATAGCTTTTTTCTAAAAGCAGTTCGGTTAAGAAGGAGCCGTCTTGTCCGGTGATCCCGGTAATCAGTGCACGCTTAGACATGATAGCTGCCCGCAGTTGCTGAGCGCCGAAAGGCGCGAAATAAGGTAGCCAGGGGCGAGCCCCGATTTATCGGGACCTAGCCCCTGGTGCTGTTCGTCTATATGTGTAGCTCTGCAAGAGCGACATAGCATTCAGCCGCAGCAGTCTTATGTCGCACCTTCAGTGCTCAAGGTTGTGTCGTTTACAAGATCCTGGGGGCGACGTCCCGATAAATCGGGACTTGCCCCTGGCTACCTTATTTTCGCGCCTTCGGCGCTGCCCCGCTACCATTCGGTCGATCACTAGACTGGACGTCCAGTTGCACTTCTGAGTTGATCCGGCAACACCAAACGTCCTGATTAATAGAGCTTTTGTTTAGCGTCTTGAGTTACGGTATGGTAGCACATCCGATGAGACGCTATGAGTGCCTCACAATTGACCGCCAGCACAATGTCCTTTGACCAGATCACGCTGGGGATTGTCTGCCCGATGGCGAATGAAGGCGCGGCTGCAGTCACGTTTGTAGCGGAAGTGTTGGCCGCATGCAGGCTTTGGAATTTTAAGTCGGTAACGTTTTTCGCAATCCTCGACAATGTGAGTAAAGACAACACCCGCGAGCTATTGGACGGGTTGGCGCGCGAGGACCAGCAACTGCGCGTGGTATGGGCGCCCGAGAATCGGAATGTGGTTGATGCTTACATTCGCGGCTATCGCGAAGCGCTGGCGGCGGGTTGTGATTGGATTCTGGAGATTGATGCCGGCTTCAGTCATCAACCTTCAGACATTCCGAACTTCTTTAGAGCGATGGCCCAGGGCTATGACTGCGTCTTCGCAACACGTTTTGCCCACGGCGGCAGCATTAGTGAGACTTCGCCGCGCCGTCGTGCGGTCAGTCGAGGCGGCACAGCTGTAACCAATCTGTTGTTGGGGACCAGGCTCACCGACATGACAAGCGGTTTTGAATTATTCTCGCGGCCGGTGTTGCAGCAGGTGCTCGACAAAGGGATTCGCTCGCGCGGTCCCTTCTTTCAAACCGAAATCAAAACCTATTGTCGCGGTTTGCGCTGGGCCGAAGTCCCGATTCAATACCGTGCTGCCAGTCACCATATCAGCAACGCAAGTTTGCATGATGCCTTTAGTAACCTCTGGCGTTTATTTCGGCTCAGGGTTTCAGGCCAGCTATGACATTGGCGATTCGCGCTTAGCATCGGAAACCTGTTAAGGAACACGCCTAATCAGGGCTTAATTTTCATGTCGACAAGACAGAAAATCGACAATTGGCAATCGCCAATTGGCAATGATTTATGACCACCTCGAATCACAACAATAGTTCGCATCAGACCAGCGTGGCGCTCGTGGTGACGTCAATCGCCGGACCTAACGAGATTCTGACAACGCTCGCGCGGGGCTGTCAGGAGCACGGTTATCGTTTCATCGTTATCGGAGATGTGCCGAGCCCGAAAGATTTCAAACTCGAAGGCTGCGAGTTCTTCAACCTTGATGACCAGTACCAAACTGGATTGAAGCTCGCGACACTTGCTCCCACCAGGCACTACGCCCGCAAAAATTTGGGTTACCTGTTGGCGCAGCGAGCTGGTGCTGAAGTCATCCTCGAGACTGATGACGACAACATACCTGAGGAAAAATTTTGGCAAGCTCGCGAACGAAAGCAGTCGGCCCAGGTGGTTTCTGATCACGGCTGGGTGAACGTCTATTGTTATTTTTCGGAAGCGATGCTGTGGCCGCGCGGTTTCCCTCTCGAGCATGTTCAGGATGACTTACCGCCGCGGGCGTCGCTAAAAACTGCTGACGTGGATTGTCCGATTCAGCAGGGACTCGTTAACGAGAACCCTGATGTCGATGCAATCTACCGGCTCGTTTCATCCTTGCCTCAATCGTTTGCAGCCGGAGACTCATTGGCATTGGCGCCGGGTTCGTGGTGTCCCTTCAACAGTCAGAACACGGCCTGGTGGCGCGATGCGTTTCCCTTGCCTTATCTGCCTGCCTATTGCTCTTTTCGCATGACTGATATTTGGCGCAGCTTCGTGGCGCAGCGGATAGCCTGGGCCAACGACTGGAGTGTTTTGTTTCATGCGCCTAACGTCTGGCAGGAACGGAATGAGCACAACCTGATGCGCGACTTTCGCGACGAGGTGCCGGGCTATCTGCACAACAAAGAGATTGGAGACGCATTGGAGAAGCTACAAGTGAAAGCCGGGGTCGAGCGACTAGGCGAGAATTTATTGCTTTGCTACGAGCAGCTCGTGCGTATGGACTTGATCGACAGACGCGAGCTGGAATTAATTGCGGCGTGGAATAAGGACTTGGCGGCTGTGCCGCCTTCCGTGATTCTAGGGACCGAATTCGATCCAGACTAGTTTCATCCCTCTTGGCCTTGGGTCGGGTGCCGAGCCAAGGTTCTGCGGCGCCTCAGCATCCGGCAGCTCGAAAATGATTGTGTTCTTTTCCCGCAAAACCTCAGCCGGCAGCTGCATATCAAAACCTTGGCCCGCCGGTTCTGCAAGCTTTGTCATTAGCAATTCGCGGTCATTAAGAAGTAGCCTGAGGCGCTGGCTTTCTAATTTGCCCGGAACCAGGTACGGCACCAGATAGAGCCGCATTGTTCCTGGTCGCTGCTGCCCAACTGCAAAAACGAGTGTGGCCTTTTTTTCTGTCCACCGTGCATCGGGCGTGCCTTCGTTCCAACCGTACCAAAAATACTTATCAGCATCTGCCGTCGTGAAATCGATCCGCCCTGACTCCACGATCGGAAAAGCCTGCGGCGGTGGGTATGGCAGGTAAGCAGCTAGAAACTGCGGTTGACGCCAATCCCAAAGTCGCTCTGGATGCTCATCAACTCCGCGCGGCCTGATGTTCCAAAGCCAGGTAGCGTGAGACGTCGCGCCCAGCGTATTGATGATGACGCTCAGCAGCAACAACGCACCGCCACAAACCATTTCAAGTCGCCGCGAAAAAGATTTCGGAGACTGCGCGATTAGGGCACGCTCCCGCAACATTGCCTGAACACCAAGAATCGCAAGCAGCACGAACCACGGAACCAAACCAGTTGTGAAGCGCGGCCCAAAACTGTGTCCACCCCACCAGTGCGGAAATCCGGAAATGACAAGCAAGTGAAGAAAGATGATTGCTAGCGCAAGCCACACCAGTCTGACGTGACTAAGAAATTTTCGATAACGCCCCAGCAGATATCCGACAAATAGAAGTACCGGCACATACACCAACAACCCTCGAGCAGGGCTAATGAGATTGCCGGCGAGGGCTGTTTCGAAAGCGTTAAAGAGAAGGCGGTTCGCTCGATAATAATCCGGCAGCAATTGCCCAAAGTGGAAACGTGAATAGAACACAAAGCCGGCCAGCCACGCAGCACCGGTTATGGCGTAGCGAAGAAAGAGCGAGCGGTGAAACAAGAATAAGAAGATCGAGATTGCCGCGATCGGAACTGAGAACGTTGGACGCACGAAATACATCCATGAAAGCAGAGTCGCCAACAATATCGGACTTAGGCGGCGCTTACCGCTCTCGTGGGCCAGCAGCAACAGGATGACGACACCCAGTAAGAGGATTCCCCACGTCTCGCTCCAGAGCGCGCGCGAGGCGGTACTATAGACCTGCGTACCCAGCGCACCACCTAAAGCGATCACGGCGCTCCAGCCCGGCGGCAACAAAATGCGTGCGGTGTAGAAGAAAATTGCCGCGAGTAGGGCCATCAAGAACGCCGCGAGGCCAGCCTCGATCGTCACTTCGCCACGAGGGTAGTAAGTACCATCCTGATTGACTGCCGAGATGCCAAAGCGGTTCAGCACCCAAACAAAGGGAAGTGAAAGCACCGAGCTACCCGGCGGGAAGCGATAGTAAGTGTGACTATTGTTCGTCTCGAGCTGATAGACCGTTGGTGTTTTGTAGTAGTCGAGCGTGAAGCTTCTGTGATCCAAAAGGCTCTGAGTCAGCATCATCGAGTAAGACGAATCAGTGACTTGGTGGACGCGCGAGAATAGAAAAATCCCCAGAGTCACAAAAAAGATCAGAACTCCAATCCAGGCACGCCGTTGGAAAATCGTGATCATCCCGTTGGAATCCAATTTCCTCCTCAAGCAGCAGGACCGACTTGCACAAATCTGATGTTGTGGGCCTTTGTGATCAAAGCACGCTGACTCCCCGGCTTGACATGTTGCTTAAGCCAGTCAGAACCGGTCGGGCTGGAAGCGAGCTGATCTATCGCCGAAGTTTCCAACCAGGTATTGACGCCCGCAGCTTGCGCGCTACGCAGATCCTGTTCAAGTTGCTCCGCCTGTTCCAAATCCAGCTCCTTCCAATTTGTCCCCTGGTTAAAATACTTGACGAGGTTGTTGTCCGAATTGGCGGAGCCGTAATAGATGATGGTATGGCGGGGCCATGCCTGGTTCATTTCCAAAGCGAAAGCGAGGGGCGGATATTTCTGGACGTGAGTATAAGGAAAGATCACCATTAAAAAATTGGTGATCGTGAACAACGCCACGAAGGTCGCGAGCCGGTACTTGCGCGAGCTGCTGCTCACTTGCTGGTAAGAGTCCAGCATCAATCCCAACAGAATGATCAGAGCCGGCAAATAGAAGAGACGGTAATACGTGTGATGAGCCACGTAGATATATAGGATTACTAAATATGAAGCGGTCCAGAATAAGCAAAGTTTTGCCAGCTTGCGACGATGCGAATCCTCCCTGATCGCTCTCAACCATGCCCAGCCGGGATTTCTAATACTACGTATTACTTTGACAGCGAGAGTTAGAAAAAGCCCGACCCACACGGCCATCAGCAAGACGATTAAAGGATTGATGAGTCCGCTGATGGCATTGAAGCGGCCACCAAAGAAGAGACGGTTGTGACCGCGCAGCGTAAAGCCAATGTTAATCCAGGGGCGAAAGCCAAAGCTGTCGTCCGGCGCATAAGACAGCGTCCAACGTAAAAAGTTTTCGAGTTGAACGCCGCCAGTCAATAGATAGAAAGAGTAAACATACGCGCCGAGCGTTAGTCCGCCCGCGATCACACTAAACGCAACGCAATTAATGACTCGTCGCTTCCGAGTCAGGGTTTCATTTTGAAAAAAGATGGCAACAAGGAGCACGGGAAAGAAAATTAGGGCCATCTGATGCAGGCAGAGGCTGAGCGCATAGATCAAAGCGACCAGGACGGACTTAGGCTTACGCCGCGGGAGGACGAAATAGAAACTTAAAAGCAGGAAAAGAATGCAGGGAATGTAGGCGTTGGCGTCCGTGGAGTATTTCCACCAGGTTGCCGAAAACGCAAAAAGAAAAGTGAGGGTAATAGCCAAATAGATCGACCGCAGCCCCTCCTTCAGGACGCGGAAGAGCAACACGGCGGTAAGTGCGCCGCATAGGGAATTCAAAATCTGGAGCGCTGTAACAGCGCGAAGATTGAATCCGACGAATTGCAACCCGCGGTAGAAAATGTATCCGACGAGGTTGTAGATCAGGTGATTAGGGTGAACGAGCGACTGATGGATTTGCGGGGCACCTTCAATTGCCTGGGCGAAGGCGATTCCGTCCCAATAATAATTCTTCGTAGGGAAGGCAAGATAGATTGCCGCGATGAGTGTGAAGAGGGCTACCGTCGTCCACACTGCGCCGTTTCTTTGTATAGTTTCAGGGCTCACGTATCGATCAAAAGGAAGTCTGGCTCGGCTTTGGCGGCCGTTATTGTACTATCACTACGGATCGATGCTGGCCAACCATTCCATTATCTGCTTCGGTGGCGAAGACTGGTGGTATCACCACCCTCATTCGAAGGCCCACCTGATGCGACGGTTCGCGCGCGCAGGAAATAAAGTTATCTTTCTCAACTCGATTTCAATGGGCTTGCCTTCGTTGGGCCACAAGGACATTCTGCCGCGTATCAGTCGCAAGCTCCGCAGTTACTCCAAACTAGCGCGCCAGACTTCAGAAGGCATCACGGTAGTCTCGCCCGCAAGTCTTCCATTCTTCGGCAGCAAGGCAGCGCGGGCGATCAACCGCGGCCTGTTGCGCTCGCAAATTCAACGTCTGACAGCAAATCGTGGTTTTACTAAGCCGATCCTCTGGATCGCGATCCCCACCGCGGCGGAGATGATCGGATGCTTTGACGAGTCGTTGGTGATCTATCATATTTCCGATAAGTACGATGCGAATACGATGGATCACGCCACCGACCCGGCGGCGATTCGCAAGCTTCATGAAAAAGCGATTGAAGGTGCTGACCTCATTTTCTATTCTGGACGGAAATTGTTGAGTGAGGCCGTCGGCGGTCGCGAACGTTCTTATCTGTTGGAACAGGCGGTCGACTTTGACCACTGGGCCGGATTGGATCGCAGAGTAAAAAACGGGGACTTGCAGATCGCGTCGGAGATTGAACGCATTCCGCGCCCGCGATTGGGATATTTTGGCGCGATAGAACCATGGCTAGTCGACCAGAAGTTAATCAAGCAAGCTGCCCGCGAGCGTCCTGACTGGCAGTGGATTTTTATCGGCAATCGTTCGCGAGGGTTGGAAATTGAAAGTTTGCCTAACACGCATTTTCTGCCTCCGGTTGCTTACGATGATCTTCCAAGTTACGCTGCCGGCTTCGATGTTTGCGTGTTGCCCTGGGAAACGCATCAGGCGTTTACGAGTTACGGTTCCGCGATCAAAGTTCGCGAATACCTGGCGACCGGCAAACCGGTTGTCATTTCGCCTTTGCCGGAATATGAGCCGATGGCTGACGTGCTGCGCATCGCTCGTAGTCGCGATCAGTTTCTAAGTTTAGTTGCAGACGCCTTGAATGAAATTGACGACAATGTTGTACGACGCCGGCAAGCGGCAGTTGCCGCAGGCACTTGGGACGCTCGCGCGGAATGGGTGAGCGAGTTGATAGAAAAGAAGTTGCGAGAGAAGCTTTAGGGGTTTTAGGTTCCAGGTTCCAGGTTCCAAGTTTTAGGTTTTTTTCCTGACGCCCCGTGCCCGACCCCGACGAACACATGAAACTTGAAACTTGAAACCTGGTACCTTGAACCCGAAACCTGAAAGCCCGACCTGAGACCCTTTTTTGAAGCAAGTCCTGCAAAACCGAAAAGACGGCGCGCCCAACGTAGTTGATGTCCCTGTGCCTGCACTCCAGAAAGGTCGCGTGCTAGTTCGCACCGCGGCGTCGTTGATCAGCTCCGGCACTGAACGCGCCGCGGTGGAGATGCTCGGTAAGGGTCTGGTTCAGGAAGCTCGCGATCGTCCCGATTTAGTCAGGGCTGTGATGGAGAAGGCGCGCAAGGAAGGTTTGCTGAACACCTTCAGCGCCGTGCGCGATAAACTCTCGGCCGCAACCGCGCTCGGATACAGCGCTGCCGGAATCGTTATTGGCGTAGGCGACGACGTCAGCGACTTTCGCATCGGCGATCGCGTGGCCTGCGCCGGAGTCGGGTTTGCTTCACACGCGGAAGCCATCTCAGTACCGCGAAATCTTTGCGTACAACTACCAGCCGGAGTCGGTTTCGAAGCTGGAGCATTCGGAACTCTTGGCGCGATCGCTTTGCAGGGGGTCCGATTGGCGGAGCCAACTCTCGGCGAATCAGTTGTCGTAATCGGACTCGGTTTGGTCGGCCAGTTAACAGTGCAACTGCTGAAAGCTAACGGCTGTCGCGTGTTGGGAATCGATCTCGATGCGGAACGCGTGAAGCTCGCAATGCAGCTGGGCGCCGATGCGGCCTATGTTTCTGGGGACGAAGTTAAGCGTACAGTGCAGGACTGGACGCGTGGGCGCGGCGCTGATGCGGTACTGCTGACGGCCGCGACGGAATCAAGCGAGCCGCTTGGTCTTGCGGGAGAAATTTCGCGTTCGAAGGGACGAGTGGTGGTTGTCGGATCCACGGGCATGGAGGTTCCGCGGCAACCTTTCTACATGCGCGAGCTCTCGTTGCAAGTTTCCATGTCCTATGGCCCGGGCCGTTACGATCCCGAACATGAAGAGCTGGGCCACGATTATCCAGTAGGTTATGTTTGTTGGACTGAGAACCGAAACATTGAAGCATTTTTGGACCTGGTGGCCTCGCAACGTATCAACGTCGAAGCCTTGGTCACGCACCGCTTTTCGATTGACGAAGCTTCGCACGCGTATCAGTTGATCGCCGGTGAGATCCATGAGCCGTATCTTGGCGTGGTGCTCAACTATGACACCGAACGAGAACTCGAGCGCACCATTCAATTCACTAAGCGTACAGGGCGGGGGAAGAAAGCCGTGCGCATCGGTTTGATCGGCGCTGGGGGTTACGTGACCCAGATGCTGTTGCCCCACTTCAAAAACCAGCGGGCGGATTTTCGTTCTATCCAAACCGCATCGGGAGTTTCGGCCAACAACGTCGGCAAGAAGTTTGGTTTCGCCCGGGGAGTATCAACAGCGGATGAGGTCATCAATGACCCCGACGTAAACCTGGTGGTGATCGGAACGCAACACGACCTGCATGCGACGCTCACGTGTCGGGCATTGGAAGCTAACCGCGACGTGTTTGCAGAAAAGCCCCTCGCTTTGCGTGACGAAGATCTTGAAGCTGTGTTAGCCGCGGCGCAAAACTCGAGTGGCCGGTTGATGGTGGGATTCAACCGGCGCTTCTCGCCGCTCGTGCAGAGAGCAGGGGAAATATTTGCGGGCCGGGCAGGTCCGCTCTCGCTGCTTTATCGCGTGAACGCGGGTCGCATTCCGCGCGAACACTGGGCCCACGATCCTGAGAAAGGTGGTGGCCGCATCATCGGCGAAGTCTGCCACTTTGTTGATTTGCTGCAATACCTCATTGGCGCACCGCCCATCTCCGTGTTTGCGGAGGCTGTATCCGGGAATAACGCCGCCGCGGTCAACCACGATTCGGTTTTCATTACGCTCCGCTTCGCCGATGGTTCGAATGGAGCGATTGCTTATTTGGCTGAGGGAGACTCGGCGCTCGGTAAAGAGCGAGTGGAAATCTTTGGTGAGCAGAAGACTTTTGTGCTCGATGACTACCGGCGCGCAAGTCTTTATCACAATGGTAAAGAGGAGCAGTTTACTTTGCGTAGTCAGGACAAAGGTCAGGCAGATGAAGTGAAGGCGGTGTGTGCGATGGTTTTGGAAGGCAGCCCTTCGCCGATACCGCTCGAGGAACTGGTAGCGACAACTCGTGCCACTTTCAGGATTGTAGACTCGCTGCGATCAGGACAACGGGAAGCGATCTCCTAGAACAAAACGCCAAATTTGAGACCTGAAACCTGAGACCTGAGACTTGAGACCTGAAACCTGAGACTTGAAACGTGAAACTTGAGACTTTTCAATGTGCGGCATCGCCGGAATAGTTAGTCACGACCCGGAACCTCACGTGGCGGCGATGCTCGAAACCATTGAGCATCGCGGTCGCGACGACGATGGCGTTTGGTCCTCACAGCCTGCAAACTTAGGTCAGAAGATCTGCCTCGGTCATCGCCGGCTCTCGATCATCGACACTTCTGCCGCCGGACATCAGCCGATGATTTCCGCCGACGGTCGCTATGTAATCACCTTCAACGGCGAAATCTACAATTACCTCGAGCTGCGCCAGCAACTAAAAACAAAGGGTCATACATTCACGACCGAGACTGACACCGAAGTCTTGTTAGCTGCTTTTGCCGAATGGGGCGAGAACTGTTTGCCGCGACTCAACGGTATGTTTGCCTTCGGAGTCTGGGACAACCGGGAACAAACTCTGACGCTCGCACGAGATCATGTCGGCATCAAGCCTCTCTATTACGCTCACTTGCCTGCTCAAGGATCGAAGGCAGGCTCGTTCATCTTTGCTTCTGAGATCAAAGCCATTTTGGCAACTGGTCTCGTCTCCAAAGCAATAAGTCCCGAAGCGCTGCACCAGTTTCTTACTTTCCTCTGGGCGCCCGATCCAAACACCCTGTTTGCAGGAATCAAGACGGTACCGCCGGCCCACGTCGTGACGTTTCGCGACGGGGAGATTTCGCTGCGCGAGTGGTGGGATGTTTCGTTTGATGAAATTGAGACCGGGCGCAGCGAAGAGTGGTGGCAGGAACGCTTGCTGGAGACACTAGACCGTGTTGTCTCCATGGAAATGGTTGCGGACGTGCCGCTCGGTTCGTTCCTGTCCGGTGGCGTGGATTCGTCCGGCATCGTGGCAATAATGGAAAGACACGCTAACGGGAGAAGAGTTAGCACCTACACGGTTGGGATCGAAAGCGAAGATTTGCGTTACGACATTATTCCCGATGACGTGAAGTGGGCACGCCGTGTCAATCAGCATCTCGACACTGACTATCACGAGATCATGCTCAATCCCGCAGTTGCCGAGCTGCTGCCCAAGCTTGTCTATCACATGGACGAGCCGCCCATCGACATGGCGATTCCCAGTTACCTGGTGTCGCGCGCCGCACGCGAGACGCTGACTGTGATGCTTTCCGGAATGGGGGGCGACGAAGTCTTTGCTGGGTATCCGCGACAGCTCGCGATGAAGCTCGCGAGTGCTTTTGATCCTGTGCCCGGCTTGTTGCGGCGGCCGTTGCTGAGGACTTCGGCGCACACCCTGCCGGGCGGGATTCCGGGCAAACTTACCGCGCCGCTTCGTAATGCGAAGAAGTTTGCGCGTAGCGCCGGCTTAGATTTCGAGGAACGCTACCTCGGTTACGGAACCTACTTCACGGATGAGGCAAAACAGGAACTCTATACGGATGAAACGCGAGAAGCGACGCGAGGGTTTGATGCGTATGCGGCGCATCGTCGTTACTTTGCGCGCGTGGCGAATGCCGAGCCACTCAACCGTCTGCTTTACGTCGATCTGAAAACTTTTCTTCCCTGTTTGAATTTAATCACGACAGACAAAACTTCGATGGCCGCGAATCTGGAAGTGCGCGTGCCTTTTCTGAATCGCGAAATGATTGAATTTGCGGCGCGGATGCCGGTTGACTTGAAACTGCGCGGGTTCAAGCGGAAGTACATCCTCAAGCGTGCGCTGGAAAAAGTGTTGCCTCACGATGTGGTCTGGCGAAAGAAAGCCGGGTTCGGCGCGCCGATTCGCTCCTGGTTGCGCGGCCCGCTGCGGCCGCTGGTGGATGACTTGCTTTCCGAAGACACAGTGCGAAAGCGCGGCTTATTTCAACCAGCGGAAGTGCAGCGCATCATCGGCGCCAACCTATCCGGCCGCGAAGACTTCAACCTGCAAGTCTTTCAACTGTTAAATCTCGAACTCTGGCAGCGCCAGTTTCTTGATTGACAGTTTTGGAATGCGGCCCCGACAGTCGGGGTTGCCGCTTTTAAAGGCGCTGACCGGCCTGGCCTCAAAAGTCTCAATTTCAAAAAAATTGACGCATCGCGTCGAGATGATTTTAGCCCGGCCTTTTAAAGGTCGGGTGACAGCGGGTAATGATTTCGCGTCGCGTAGCGACGGAACCATCGCAAATACCAGCTTCATGCGTCGCTGACGCGACGCACGGCAGGCGTCGCTCTGATCCCGGCCTTGAAAGACAGGGCTAAAATCTCTACGACGCTACGCGTCGTACTTTTACAAACTTACTCTTGAGGCGAAGCCGCGCTGACCAGTACGCACCCCAAAGTCATCAACGGTGATCCACGAGATCCTACTCAACCAAAGCTTGCCTAATCGGTTAGCTTTCATTAAAGTCCTTCTCGATTCCTTTGCGCTGTTCTCTCCGCCGCAGTAGAGACATTTCCCGTTCTCAACCAATCCAGTTCTTTTTTAGAAGTCCCAGATATGCTCCATAAACCTCAACCTCTTCGTCTTTCTGGCAAGATCGCGCTGCTGTTTCTGGTTACTGTCGCTGCCCTGATTGGATCGAAAATTCTCGCGCCGCTTCCAAGCTCACCAGCCGAAGTGTCCCGGGCCTCTGAAGACGGTAGTGCGGCAGCGGCTCAAACTGAATCACCCGCAGCGGAGCAAGTCTCCACACCTAATGACCGGGCAAGAAGCAAGCAGAACTTGTCACAAGAGACACAGGCCGCGAACGCAGACAAATACGGCTCCTTGCCGCTGAGCTTTGAAGTCAATCGTGGTCAAACGAAGTGGTAATAGATCCGACAAACCCGGCTATCGTCTATGCCGGCACGCGGAGCGGGATGTACAAGACCACCAACGGGGGCGAGTTGTGGTTTCCAATTAACGAGGGGCCAGTCACCGGAGGTAAGATCATTACAGTTCTTACGATTGATCCGCAGAACCCTGCGACTTTATACGCAGTTGCAGCGTTTGACGCTAACGTAATCTTTAAGACGGTGAATGGCGGTACATGAATTCGCTCGAGTATCGCTTCCGCTTCGGACCGTTAACGGATTGGCGATTGCCGATTAGCATTGCCAATTGGTGGGACAAGCAGTGATTATCCCTCAAGCAACGAGCTTCATACGTCTGCTATAGCGCGCAGCTGAAAACTACATTGCCGGAATTACAAGACAACGAGCCGCAAGTCGGGGAAGAGAAAGCACGTGTGCTGCTCGTTGAAGACGACAAGGCTTTGCGGCGTTATCTGGAAGTCACGCTAAGTCGTGCCGGGTATAAAGTGCTGGCAGCGGGTGACGGTCTCGAAGCGATGAAATTAGCGTTGTCATCGCCTGTCGACCTGGTGATCACCGACGCGATGATGCCGAATTTGAGTGGGCATGAACTCTGCCGCTTCCTGCGCAACAGTCCGCAGCTGTCTCATATTCCGATTGTGCTGTTGAGCGGGATGGAGACGAAAGACGCCGGTTCCGATGCGGGACTGGCAGATGCGTTTCTGGCTAAGCCGGTGGCGGCTGAGAAATTGACAGAGTGTGTTGCGGACCTTTTAAGAAAGTCTCATGTCTCAGGTCTCAAGTCTCAGGATCCAAGTCAGGTTTAAGTCTCAAGCCTGACAGATTTCACCGCCAAGACGCGAAGTCGCCAACACGCAAAAAAGGGTTTTGACCGTTAGATCGCGGTTGGGATCGAGGGCGTCCCGCCTGCGATCCGATTTTAGACCCGAGACTTGAAACTTGAGACTTACTTTTAAGCAGTTATTGAGCTCGTACTTTCCAGCAACCTGTCGAGTGCCGTGTATTGAAGTCCCTGTGCCTTTGCTACTGCCTCATAGGTGCAATGGCCTGCGTAAGTATTCACACCTTCCTTCAATCCCGGTTCGCTCGTAATCGCATCGAGAAATCCCCGGTTCGCCAGCTTCAACGCATAAGGCAAGGTGGCGTTCGTTAGGGCAAACGTGGAGGTGCGCGGCACGGCGCCCGGCATGTTTGCGACGCAGTAATGCAGCACGCCCTCAACGTAGTAAGTCGGATCGGAGTGTGTTGTGGGATGCGTCGTCTCGATGCAACCGCCCTGATC
>JBPCMI010000126.1:0-29408 GCA_051002415.1 Pyrinomonadaceae bacterium | reverse complement strand
GGGGATTACTTCGCCCATTCTAACTTCGGATGCATCGTGTGCCATTTTGTGGCGCGCTCGTAAGCGTGGGCCACGCGCAATGGCGCGCCTTCCTCGTAGAGTCGTCCGGTGAACATGATCGACTGCGGCAGTCCTTTTAGAAATCCACAGGGCACGCAGACCGCCGGATGGCCGGTTAGGTTTGTTACGAGCAAACTCGAGCTGCCGGGCGCGGGCGAGACAAACACATCCCACTGCGACATCAGCGCGTCCATTTCGCGCATCAGCAACGTGCGCGCGCGCTGGGCGCGAATGTATTCCACCGCAGGAATGAATCTTGAACTGCGAAACGTGTTGGGCCAGTCGCCAGGTTCCTGACCGGACAGCTTATTGATGTCGCCGCTCCGGGTAATGTCGTCGAATGCAGTCGCCGCTTCGGCAACAAGAATGATGCGCAACGCTGCGGTTGAGAATTTCGGTAGTTCAAGCGGCTGCAGGTTCGCGCCGGCTGCTTTCAATGCGGCGAGTGCGTCTTCATAGATCTTCTTCCGTTCCGGATCCTGCTGGCCGTCAAACTCGGTTTTGAGATAGCCGATCTTCATTTCGCTTAGCTGGCGCGTGGGTTCCCAGTTGAAAGGCACGTCGCCAACCGTCAGGTCGCGGTTGTCAGGGCCATAGATCGCTTTCAGTGCGGCCGCACAATCTTCAACGCCGCGACACATCGGTCCAATCTTATCCATCGTCCAACTCAAACCCATTGCACCGTAGCGGCTGACGCGGCCGTAAGTTGGTCGCAATCCGACTACGCCATTACGCGAAGCGGGCGAGATGATTGAGCCCAACGTTTCAGTCCCAATTGAAAAACCAACGAGCCCCGCCGCAGTGGCAGCACCTGGGCCGGCGGAGGATCCGCTCGAGCCAATTCGATCTTCTTCAACCTGCCAGGGATTTCGCGTCATCCCGGCAAACCAACGCCCGCCTTGTGCGAGGGCGCCCATAGAAAGCTTGGCAACTAAAACTGCGCCGGCTTCGCGCAGGCGTTCAACTACTGTCGCGTCGTAGTCGATCATCTGGGTGCGATAGGGCTCAGCTCCCCATGTTGTCGGAATTCCCTTCGTGGCGAAGAGGTCCTTTGCGCCCCAGGGAATGCCGTGCAGCGGTCCTCGATACTTACCCCGTTTGATTTCATTTTCCGCTTCGGTTGCCTGTCGCAGCGCCAGCTCTTCGGTGAGCGTTACGACGCAGTTGAGTTTTGGACCGAAGCGTTTGAGCCGCGCCAGATACATTTTCGTTAATTCCAGCGGCGCGACTCTTTTAGTGCGAACTAATTCCGCAAGCTGCGTCAGCGTGGCGAACGCCAGATCTTCAACGGAACTGAACTTAGGAGTCTCCGGCTTGCTCAAACTGAATTTGCGTTGCGTGATGTTAATTTTCTTTCCCGGCAGCGCCGGGTGAAAGAGAGTTGCAGGCTCAGTGTCGAGCGGAACCTTAATTTGGCGCAGCGTCTCGTAGCGCTCCAGGTTCGTATTGACGTTCTGCAGCGCCATTTGTTTGTGTGCCTCAGTAAGCTCAAGACCAAAGAGTTGTTCAGCGCCGCGCAGCATCTCTTTATTGACACGAAGTGGCGCCGGAGTCGGGGTCGGAGTCGGCGTAGGGGAAGGCGTCGGCAGCACAGTCGGCGAGGGAGTTTGGGCGAGCGACTTCGTAGCGATATTAGGCATCGTTGCTGCGGCGACACCGAGTGCCGGAACAAGCTTGACGAAGGTTCGTCGATTTAATTTTTTACCCTTGGAGTTGCTCCCAGCGTTAGCTCTCACTTCACTCGTCATTCGCTTCATCTTTGTTTACCCGATCTTCTGGTTTCAGCGTTTTGAATACACACTGCAAATCATTAGGCACGCCCTACATCCAACCCGCGCTACGGTTTCGGCATGCTCTGACCGCTCGCGGGGAGGGCACTCCCATATTTCAGATGAACTATTTTGGTGACACCGTCCGCTTGAATCGTGAGGATGTAAAGATTGTCGAAGTCAGTTTCCGGAATGATCGGAAAGCTGGGCCCTCCCAGCGCTGCGATAATTTCAGGAACAGTATCGTTGTGTCCCGCTATGAAGATCGTCTCGCCGGCACGGCGTGCGCGAATCTGAGAGACGAGGTCTGAAGTTTTCTTTGCTTCCACCACAGTCACCGGCACCCGCAAGCTTTCCGACAACGGCTTGACCGTCTGCTGCGTCCGTTTGAACTGCGTTGCGTAGATCGCTGTAATGCCGCTGCCGGCAAACATTCGCGCGATCTCTTTCGCGCGCGCTTCGCCTTGTACACTTATATCCGGATCTTTGTTCTCCGGAGGTACCACCATCTTCTCAGCATGTCTTACCAGAATGATGGTTTTTGGTTGGGCCGCTTGATTTGCGGCAGACGAGCCTGATAACGAGCTGCCGGCAAACAGCACCGTCAAGGCAAAAGATCCAGTGATGATCAGCAAGAGAGATTGGCTACGTTGGTTTTTCGTCATGGTTTTGAAAAGGCCTAACTGAAATCAAGTGGCCGCCTAACATATCACCGGCCTCGTCGGATTGACGATTGCCGATTGCCGGTGTTGATTTTCGATTTGTCATCACATTTCCAGAAAAGGCCCATGAAGTCAGTACCACCAAGCGGTAGTCGGTGGGCCGATATGCCGGCACTCCGGCCCCGCATAGTCATGATCCATTTGCGCAAGATTGAATTTCGGCGTAACGGCCCACCCACGGTACTGCCGTCACCGGGACCGAAAGGCGAGTGACGTTCCCCGAACTTTGCACGTACCGACATCCCGCACCAAGCCAACGACAATCAATCTCCACACCTCGGATGCAAACGATTTCCGAAGGTGGTAGTCTATGAGCACTTTCATCATCATTTATGTCGATGTTTTTTCGAGCAACCAAAGCGTGAGGTAGACGGTTTGAGTCAGCAGCAAAAACCAGATTTATCGGAAGTAATCGCGGAGAATTTCGGCGCTAACGCAACTTATGTTGAAGGCCTTTTGAGCCGTTTCCGCAGCAATCCGGAGTTAGTCGACGAATCATGGCGTGCTTACTTTGCGGAGCTGGTTGGTGACGGCTACCAGGCCGCTTCAGGCGCTGATAATTCTGACAATGGCAGCCGAACAACTGCCGCAGTCGTGCCGCCCGAACCGGTGGCGCCAACCGTATCGGCTGCGGCGAAACCGGCACCGACTAAAACCGCGGCGCAACCTACCGCTCCACCTGCAACACAGGGAGTTGAGTCGCAACCGATTCGGGGCGCTGCACTCAAGATCGTGGAAAACATGGAGGCCAGCATCTCGGTCCCCACTGCCACGTCGCAGCGTCGCATCCCAGTCAAACTGCTGGATGAAAACCGGCGGACCATTAACAAATATCTGAAAGAGAACGACCGCGGTAAGACTTCGTACACGCACTTGATCGCCTGGGCCATGCTGCGAGCGCTCGATGAATATCCGCGCTTGAACGACGGTTACGCCGTGGTCGATGGCACCCCGACTCGCTTAATTCGCGCAGACGTAAATCTGGGAATTGCGATCGACATCGCCAGGAAGGATGGCACGCGCAATCTCCTGGTGCCGAATATCAAGGCCGCGAACAAGCTGCGCTTCTCGGAGTTTCTGACAGCCTATGACGAGGTAGTAAAACGCGCTCGCGAAGGAAAACTTCAGATTCCGGATTTTCAGGGAACCACAATCTCACTCACCAATCCGGGAACGATTGGCACAGTCGCCTCGACGCCGCGGCTAATGGCGGGTCAGTCCGCGATCATCGCGACGGGAGCAATTGAATACCCGGCGGAGTACCAGGCGATGGATGCTGAAGCGTTGTCTCAGTTGGGGATCAGCAAAGCCATCACCATCAGCAGCACTTACGATCACCGGATCATTCAGGGCGCGGAATCGGGTTCATTTCTTGCGCGCGTCCACGAGCTGCTCCTGGGAAAACACAATTTCTACGACGACATCTTTGCCAATCTGGGAATCCCTTACGCGCCTTTGCGTTGGAACGTCGATCGCAACCCTTTTTTCCTGTCAGCTGATCGAAGACACGAACAGACGATAAAGGAAGCGCGCGTGATGGAGCTGATCAACGCCTATCGTGTGCGTGGTCACTTGATCGCCGACATCGATCCGCTACATGCGATGCCTTTGCTTTATCACCCTGAGCTGGATCTCGAGACCTACAATCTTACGATCTGGGATCTCGATCGAGAGTTCATTACCGGCGGTCTCGCCGGAACCGAGACGGCCCCGCTCCGCGAAATCATCGCCATTCTGCAACGCGCTTACTGCGGCAAGGTCGGCATCGAGTATCGTCATATTCAGAGCAAAGAACAGAAGGTCTGGATTCGTGAACAGATTCGTTGGCAGTTTGTGGAACCGCAGCCCATTGCGGACGAGGTGAAGAAACAGCTCTTATGGAAACTGATTTCCGCGGAACAGTTCGAGCGGTTCCTTCATACCAAGTACCTGGGACAGAAACGGTTCTCACTTGAAGGCTGCGAAACAATCATTCCGCTCCTCGATCAGTTGATAGAAGACGGCGCCGCACGTGGTGTTGAAGACCTTATGTTGGGCATGGCCCATCGTGGTCGCCTCAATGTACTGGCTAACGTGCTTGGACATTTCTGCGAGCGAATCTTCGCCTCGTTTGAAGGCTCCGCCCATCCTTCCTTCCCGGCCGATGAGGGCGATGTGAAATACCATCAGGGAGCTGTAGGAGAACGCGAGACGGCGAGTGGCCAAAAAGTTCGGCTCACTCTTTCACCGAATCCGAGTCATCTCGAAGCCGTGGATCCGGTTGTCGAAGGGATGGTGCGCGCGAAGCAGGATGCGATGCGCGCTCAGGGTGCGTCACGCGAAGAGGCGATCGACCGCGCCTTGCCGGTGCTCTTGCATGGCGATGCAGCTTTTGCCGGTCAGGGCATCGTGATGGAGACGTTGAACCTGGCGGATTTGCAAGGCTACCGCACGGGCGGCACGATTCACATCATCATCAACAACCAGATTGGTTTCACCACCTCTCCGGAAGCAGGACGTTCGACAATTTATTCCACCGATGTGGCACGCATGACGCAGTTGCCCATCTTTCATATCAACGGCGACGATCCCGAAGCTGCTTATCGCGCTCTGCAAATCGCGCTCGACTTTCGCCAGGAGTTCAACAAAGACGTGGTGTTGGACGTTGTTGGGTTCCGCAAGCTTGGTCACAACGAAACCGACGAGCCCAGTTATACGCAGCCCTTAATGTATGCGCGCGTCAAAGCGCATCCCGGCGTACGAACCATCTATTCGCGGAAGCTAATCAAAGAAGGAGTGATCGACGAAGCCGAGCTGAACCGAATGATTGAGGAGCGAATTAAACGCTACGAAGATGCTCTCAGCCGGGCGAAACAGGCAGTCTCTGAAAAGGAACCTGCGCGAGTAGCAACGCCGCGCGTGGAGCTCGACGGTTCTGAAATTATCGACACCGGCGTTCCAGCGGAAACGATTAAAGAGCTTGCGCAGAAGATTGCCGTGATCCCTCATGATTTTAATATCAATCCGAAAATGGTCGGCCAACTCGCACGTCGCGCCAAGATGGGTGAAGGAACCTTGCCAATTGATTGGGCTTTCGCGGAAGCAGTCGCCTTCGGCTCAAGTGTGCTTGACGGTACTCGCGTGCGTTTGAGTGGACAGGATTCGGGTCGCGGCACGTTTAGCCAACGTCACGCAGTTTTATACGACACTCAAACTGGCCGGCGTTGGACACCCCTTTCTGAATTGCGTTCCCCCGAAAGTCCGGAAGCCCAGTTTGAAGTTTTTGATAGTTCCCTTTCAGAAGAGGGGGTGTTGGGGTTTGAGTACGGCTATTCCGTGATTGCTGCGGATGCTCTGGTAATTTGGGAAGCTCAGTTTGGCGACTTTGGAAATGGCGCGCAGACGATCATCGATCAGTACATCGCGGCTTCCGAGGATAAATGGAAACAGACTTCGCGCCTGACAATGCTTTTGCCACATGGTTACGAAGGCCAGGGGCCCGAGCATTCAAGCGCGCGACTCGAGCGTTACTTGCAACTCTGCGCCGAGAATAATCTGCAGGTTTGCAATCCGACTACACCTGCTCAGTATTTCCATCTGCTGCGACGCCAAACCAGACGCGGAATGGAACGACCGCTCGTAGTAATGACTCCGAAGAGTCTGCTGCGTCTCCCGGCTGCGACTTCGACAATCGACGATCTTGCGAGCGGAGGATTTCAACCCCTGATTCGCGATGCCGAGGTTCAAGACCGTGCCGGCGTGAAACGGATTGTGTTGTGCAGCGGCAAGCTCTATTACGATCTGATCGAGGCGCGAAAGAAGTCCGGCGATCTGCAGGTCTGCGTCGTCAGGCTGGAACAGTTCTATCCTTTCCCGATGAAGGCACTCGAAGAAACGCTCGCGCTCTATCCCAGCGCAACTCAGATTGTCTGGGCTCAGGAAGAACCGAAGAACATGGGTGGCTGGACTTTCGTCGAGCCGCGCTTAGAGAACTTGCTGCCCAAGTGCCAACGCGCGATCTATATTGGGCGCGCACCATCAGCGAGCCCGGCAACCGGCTCCTATGCCATCCATCAACAGGAACAGGCGAGCCTCGTAAAGCTTGCCCTCACGCCTTCGTCGTCCAATGAAGAAGCAATCGTCTAAAAGCTGTATTTGTCCCTGAATAAATAACAACTTGGCTAAAGTGTAGGGGCGGCACTCTGTGGCCGCTCCCCGCATTAGGATCGGGGCGCCCACGGGAGGGACGCCCCTACAACTCACACGCCCGGCCCTAAATTGTCCGTTCCTTTGCGATGCAAAGTACTTGACAGGATTGCCTAGGCGGGGCTATTCTGCCGCCCGATGGCCCCTAACTCCCAAATTTCACCAGTTCCGGAACAGCCTGTAGCGCTTCACGAGCGCGCCATGGATAACCTGCGATTTATTCGCGAGACCATGGAACGCGCTGGGGCCTTCACCGGTATTTCGGGCTGGGGCCAGGTCGCCATCGGCGCTACAGCGCTAATCGCAGCACCGCTCGCCGCACAACAGCCTACGTTTAAAGCGTGGCTTTTGGTTTGGCTGGTCGAAGGCCTGGTGTCGCTTTTGATAGCAGGTTGGTCCATCGACCGCAAAGCGCGCACAGCGCAAATGCCCTTGCTCAGTGGTCCCGGAAGAAAAGTCGCCTTCAGTCTTTCGCCGCCGCTCTTAGTTGGAGCTTTGCTAACGGTAGTTCTCTATCGTGCCGGATTGACCAATGCAATTCCGGGAGTGTGGCTGTTGCTCTATGGCACGGGCGTAGTTACCGGCGGCATGTTCTCAGTTACGATCGTGCCGATCATGGGAATGTGCTTTATGGCTTTGGGGGCGCTGGCGCTTTTCCTGCCGCCCGCATTTGCTAATTGGTTTCTGGCCGCGGGCTTCGGCGGCCTGCACATTGTTTTTGGAGTGATAATCGCAAGGAGGTACGGTGGCTAAGTCAGCATTAAAGACATCGACACGCCGGCAAGCGGCGCCGCCGCGCGAACTACGCAGTGCTCGAGCGAGCGTGGCCGCACCACCGCTCGATCGCCTGATTCATGAACGGATGCGGCTCGGCATCGTCAGTGCCCTCGCGGCAAACGAGTCGTTAACTTTCAGCGATCTAAAAGGCCTGGTGGAGTCGACAGATGGAAATCTGAGTGTTCACGCGCGCAAGCTCGAAGACGCCGGATACATAAGTTGCACCAAATCATTCGACGGTAGAGTTCCCAAGACTGAGTACACGTTAACTACGGCAGGGCGGCGCGCTTTGGAAAGCTATTTGAACCACATGGAGACTTTGATTCAGAAAATGCGCAACGCCTGAGTTCCGCATTTTTTTTTGCTCACCCACTTTGCGATGCAAAGGGCTTTGCTCATCCGAACGACTGGAGACACGCCATGTTCACGAACGTCAATCTCGCGGCGCCGCTCGGCGCACTAGCACTGCTGGGAACCGGGTTCCTGTTCCTGCTGCTTGCCTTGGCTTTCGTTCTTACACTCGTGAAACGAAAGTTTCGCGCAAATAAGTCGGTGCTGGTCGCTGGTGCTCTGATCGCCGCTGCGTATGTCGGTGTACTGCTGATTTTTTCCCTCAAGAGCAGCGAGCAGGCCCTGGCGCGCGGTCAGGAAAAACACTTCTGCGAGATCGATTGCCATCTAGCCTACTCCATCGTCGACGTAACGGACTCCAAAACATTAGGCGCTCCGCCTCAGCAGGCTATCGCGGCGGGAACGTTTCGCAGCATCACTATCAAAACTCGCTTCGACGAAAATACGATTAGCCCCAACAGAGGCACCGGATTGCTGTACCCCAACAGCCGCGTAGTGACCCTCATTGACGAGCAGGGCAGGAAATACCTCCCCTCGTCTGAGGGTCAGCGCGTTCTTGAACAAAACCGCAGCGCCGGCACCGCGATGACTTCCCCGCTGCGTCCTGGTGAGTCGTACGCTACGACCGTCGTTTTCGATCTTCCTGCCGACGCGCGCAACCCCAGTCTCCTAATCAATGAAGGCGAGTGGCTCACACACTTCGTCATCGGACACGAAAACAGTCCGTTTCATAAGCTGACAAAATTTCAACTCTGAGAGATCAGGCTCTCTTAACAAACCATGGAACAATTTGATGTCGTGATCGTCGGTGCCGGGCTGGCAGGGTTGCAGTGTGCCCGACTGCTTGGTGAGGCAGGCTTGCAAGTCCTGCTTGTTGATCGCAAGGAGCGACTAACCGAGTCGATCCATACCACCGGCATCTTTGTGCGGCGAACGCTCGAGGATTTTGCTATTCCCGCAGATTGTCTTGGTCCCGCTGTCAGCCACGTCACCTTGCATTCACCCGCACGGCGTTCGTTTGAGTTGTCGAGTCCTCATGATGAATTTCGCATCGGCCGCATGGGTCGGCTCTATCAGCGTTTCCTGGAACAATCCCTGCGCAACGGAGTCGAATGGATGCCGGGGACACGCTATGGCGGCCACTCCGTACTGAAGAGTGACCTTGTTGTGCGCTTGAATGGAAATGGCTCGTCGCGTTGGATTAAGGCCCGTTACATCGTAGGTGCCGACGGTGCGAACTCGCGCGTCGGTCGCGAGCTGGAGCTCGACAGCAATACCGAGTGGATCGTCGGCGTTGAGGACGTTTTCGAAGGCGTACCTTTAAATGGGCCCCCACGCCTCCACTGCTTTCTTGATCGGCATCTGGCTCCCGGTTACCTGGCATGGATAGCAAACGACGGCGAGGAGACTCATATCGGCGTTGGTGGGTATGCGGCGATGTTTGAACCGACTAATGCTCTGGATAAATTTCGTAACTCGTTAGGCGAGATCATCGATGTAGAGTCTGCTAATTGGGTGGAGCGACGCGGTGGGCGCGTCCCCGTGGGCGGCGTGTTGCGTCGCATCGCCAATCGTCACGGATTGTTAATCGGAGACGCAGCGGGAGCTGTCTCACCATTAACAGCCGGCGGACTTGATCCGTGTATGCGACTTTCAACACTCGCCGCTCGCGTAATCACCCGCTATCTCGCTACTAATGATGCCACCGCCCTAGCAGGCTATTCCGGCGAACTGTTTCGCACTCGCTTCACTTCCAGACTTTGGATGCGGGGTGTGTTGACTCACTTGAATCAGCCGGCTCTGGAAATTGCTTGTGCCGCTTTGCGTCTCCCGATCATAAACACGTTTGCAAACCAGGTATTTTTCGGTCGTGGATCTTTTCCCAACGTTGGGGAGCAACTCGGGCCGCAAACGACAGCTTGGCAATCCTGAGATTCAAGGACCCGGCTGACTCATCTTGTGAGCGGACATGAAAGCAGTTCGCTACACAAACGCGTTAAGGCCAAACCATAAGAGGAGGTCGAAGCATTTTGCGAATGGCGTTGCACCCACAACGACAGTGTGTGGCAAGCCACATTGTCCGGCTTGAGCTTTCTCGATATTAACTGGGGAACCGGGGAGTGCCGACTAACCAATGAGCGAAAAGAGTAAGGAGTGTTCGGATATGACTAAGCGGATCATTGCCATTGCCTTCATCTTCGTGTGTGCTTCGATAGCCTGGGCGATACTGGGTGGGACGATCTTCTCACGTACCTATTCAAATGACCGCTTGGCTGAAAGCCAGGTGATTTCCACTTGGGGTGCTTCCCAAAACCAATTGCCACCAACCGCTCTGTTTCGACATGTTGTCCCCAAAACAGAAGAGGCTGTTGAAAACGGGAAGAAGGTAACCAAGACAGTTGAGGACATCGTCACAACGGACCTCCCGTTGGAAAGCAGCAGAATTAATGTTTCTCTTGATCTTGAACACCGGCAGAAAGGGCTGCTCTGGTTCAGCACGTATAAAGTCGATTTCTCGGGGGCATACACGTTTCGTAACATCAGCGAAAAAGAGGAGGCCGTCCACTTTGCATTGCGATTTCCTACCACCGAAGCGATCTATGACAACCTGACTTTCCTCGTCGATGGTGCGCCGGTTCCGATTACGAATCAGGACAACTCGGCTGTTGGCGTCGTCAAAATCGCCGCCGGGAAAACAGCACAGCTCGCAGTTGGGTATCGCTCACAGGGACTAGATGAGTGGCGTTACAGTTTTGGCGGGCCCGCCGTCACACAAGTCCGAGACTTCATTCTCAACATGAAGACGAACTTCAAAGATGTAGATTTCCCGGATAACACAATTTCGCCGACAGAGAAGCACGAAACTGAAAACGGCTGGGCGCTGAGCTGGACTTACTCAAATTTGTTGTCCGGATTCCAGATCGCTATGGTAATGCCGGAGAAACTTCAGCCGGGCCCACTTGCTGGACGTATCAGTTTCTTCGCGCCGGTGTCTTTGTTCTTTTTCTTCTTCTTAATGTTCATCATTACAACCATACGTGGCATCGAACTTCACCCTATGAATTATCTGTTTCTCGCCGCTGCGTTCTTCTCCTTCCACCTCTTACTTGCGTATCTGGTCGATCACGTCTCGGTCCACGTCGGATTTGTGATCGCCTCAGCAGTCTCGATCTTTCTGGTAGTCAGTTACCTGCGGCTCGTCGTGGGCATGGGTTTCGCAAGTCGCGAGGCAGCATTCGCACAATTCGTTTATCTCGTCGCTTTTTCGTATGCCTTCTTTCTCAAGGGATTTACCGGCCTTGCGGTCAGCAGCGGGGCGATTGTTTCGCTGTTTGTCGCTATGCAGGTGACCGGGCGAATCCGCTGGGCAGACAAGTTTTCCCTTAACCCAGCAAAAGAACCGGCAGCCGAACTCACCTAGGTGTTAATGACCGCGCTTCACGAGCGTTAGAAAAGTAGCGGTGTTTTAGGGGGGCTACTGGTCATTCGAGGTGGACAGAACTTCCCTGGAAACTGAGACAAACTTTCTCAAGCAATCTGTCGTACAGCCACGTGACCGCCGGGGGGTTCGCGCAAAAAGCATCAATGAAAGCCTTCTTCTCCTTTTATACCGACGCCCTAAAGATTGCCCTGCAGTCGATTTTTGCTCACAAATTGCGGGCTTTTCTCACATTGATCGGAATCATCATTGGCGTGGCCTCGGTAGTTGTAGTCGGAGCCTCCATTAGCGGCCTCAACACTTATGTAATCGACAAGATGTCGAAGGTGCTGGGCAGCAATCACTTCATGATTGCGCGCATGGCCTTTCACGGCCGGTTATCTGACGATGAATACGAGCGCGTCAACCGTCGCAACAAGATGCTTTATTGGGAGGACTACGAGTGGGTTCGCGATCACTGCATGTCGTGTGTGGAGGTTGGTGCTCAGCTCAACAGCGGCGTCGATCTTAAGCAGGACGGTATCGAGTTCCCCGGCGCACGCATCAATGGCGTTACCTCGAACATGGTCGATATCGAGGATAAGACCATCGAAGACGGCCGCTTTATTTCCGGAGATGAAGTAGAACGCTCGGCCCTCGTCTGCGTTTTGGGCGGTGATATTAAAGACAAGTACTTCGCGAACACGAGTGCCGTCGGCAAGACATTGAAAATTCGCGGTTTGCCATTCCGTGTCGTCGGAGTCGAAGAAAAGCGTGGTTCATTTTTCGGCGACTCGTTCGATCGCCAGGTCTACATACCCGTCACCACGCATCAGCAGATTTTCGGACGCAACGGTTTGCAAATTCACGGCAAAGGACGAGATCGCGCGACCTTCCAGGCAACGATCGAAGACGCACGCATTGCGTTGCGGAATAAACACCGGCTTAAGGGAAATGAAGAAGACGACTTCGGCGTAGTGAATGTTGAAGACTTGAATAATCAGATCGATGAAATGACTGGCAGCATCGCCGCTGTGGTCGTACCGATCACTCTCATCACACTCGTAGTGGGCGGCATCGTCGTCATGAACATCATGTTGGTGAGTGTTACCGAACGAACATTTGAAGTTGGTTTACGCAAAGCAGTGGGAGCCACTCGCAAACAAATCCTGATGCAGTTCTTGATTGAGTCGGCAATCCTTTGTGTCCTGGGCGGCATTATCGGGTTGCTGCTCGCCTGGGGAGTGACGCAGCTGATCACCACACTCGCTTCGATCACGATGACGATTACGATTGGCTACATTCTGCTGGCATTGATTGTTTCCACCGCCATCGGCATGCTCGCAGGCATTTATCCGGCTTTTAAAGCAGCTCGACTTGATCCGATTTTGGCCCTGACCCACGCGACCTAGTCATGAAACTCAGACTACCCAAAGGTGTACTGCGCGAAACGCTGGTGATGGCGCTCGATAGCGTGCGCTCGCACAAATTTCGCAGCTTCCTCACCGTGCTGGGGATTGTCATCGGTGTAATGACCGCTATTGTGATCGCGTCGCTTCTTACAGGTTTGAGACAAAACGTCGTTGCGATGATTGCAGAGTATGGAACGAACAACATCTACGCGTTCCATCTGTCCACGGGTCCGCGCGTCAGCGAGGATCGTTCAGAACGGACACGGAAACCGTTGACGGTTGCTGATGCCGAAACAATCAAAGTGCAAGCCAGCGCAGTGGACGACGTCGCAGTTGTGGCGCCGAATGTTGGGTATAGCGGCGGCCCATTTGACGACAACGTCACCTACGAAGGACACAACTATCGTTGGGGTAATACCCAGGGAGTAAGCGCCAATTACGCAGACCTTTCGAACATCGCCTTGAAGGAAGGACGGTTCATTAGCGAGCTGGACGACCAACAGCGGGCGAATGTGATGGTGATTGGGGTTAACGGTGCCGATGCGCTCTTCCCGGGACAGCAAAATAACATCGCTGGCACGAAAGTGCGCATGGGCGGCTACAACTTTGAAATCATCGGCGTCCTGGAAAAACGCAAGGCAGGCTTCTTCGGCGAGAACGAGGAAGACAACGCCGTCTTCATTCCCCTCCGGACGGCGCAGAAAGTTGCCCCGGCGCGCGGTTACCTGCTGTTTGTGATCCGGGGGCGCTCCGGACAAGTGAATGAGGCTCTAGCCCAATCGGAAGAAATCCTGCGGCGCCGGCGCAATGTAAAGTTTGACGCGCCTAACAATTTCGATATAAAAACCGCGGACAAGTTTATCGAACAGTTCGACAGCATCACGGCGATGGTTGGCTTGATTGCGATCGCGATTTCGAGTCTGGGCTTGCTCGTGGGCGGCATTGGTGTAATGAACATCATGTTAGTCAGCGTCACCGAACGCACGAAAGAAATCGGGGTGCGTAAAGCCCTCGGAGCGCGTCGCAGAGATATCGTGCGACAGTTTCTTTTTGAAGCGATGACGCTAACGTTCCTCGGCGGCATCCTGGGCGTCGTATTAGCCGTAGGTATTAGTCAGATAATTATGTTGCTGATTCCCAGCTTGCCGGCCTCCATTCCCACTTGGGCGGTGATGTCAGGACTGATTGTTTCTGTAGGAGTTGGCTTAATCTTCGGTGTCTGGCCGGCGCGGAAAGCCTCACGACTCGATCCCATCGAGTGTCTCCGCTACGAATAGGTCTTCGAGTTCCGCATTCTGTGGATCGCGGGCCCACAATGAGCGCAAAGCTCGAATCCTTTCGAAAAATCAGCTCACAACATTTCTCTCAAATACCTCTATAATCGAACCTTGAGTTGTAATTGCTTTGCGCCTGGGCGCCTTGAGTCTTGGCGTTTGGGGTCTTAATAAATGTTTACGCCTAAACGCGATTTCATTAAAGAGTTTCTGAGCTACATCCAGGTTGAGAAGGGATTAGCGCGGCATACACTCGAAAGCTATGCTCGCGATCTGGCGCGGCTACAACTGTGGGCCGACAAAGCCGGAAAACCACTCGCAGAGTTAACGCGCGCTGATTTGCGAAAGTGGATTGCCCATCTCTCGCGCGCAGGGCTGGCGCCCACTTCCGTGGCGCGCGCGGTCAGCGCCGCGCGAGGGCTGTTTCGCTTCCTGATGCTTGATGGTCACATCAAACGTCACCCGACTGAGGATCTCGACACACCGCAACGCTTTGCTTACCTCCCCCAATTTCTTACTGAGGATGAGATAAACCAGTTGCTGGCCGCGCCTGACATTGCGACTGAAGAAGGCGTGCGCGATCGCGCCCTGATCGAGGTGATGTACGCGGCGGGCTTGAGGGTTTCGGAATTGACTTCGCTGAAGCAGGCAGACGTGGACGTCCAATCCGGTCTAGTGGTTTGTCACGGCAAGGGTAGCAAGGAGCGGCGCGTGCCGATTGGTAAGAGTGCTATTCATTGGTTACAACAGTACAGCGCGATTCGCGCTGGTTATGGGCAGCCGACTTCACCGAACTTGTTCCTTAATCGCGGCAAGCCGATCACGCGACAATTTGCCTGGTCTATGATCAAGCGTTATGCAATCAAGGCTGGAGTGAAAGATATTTCGCCGCATACCCTGCGCCACAGCTTTGCAACGCACTTGCTCCAGCGCGGCGCCGACTCGCGTTCGGTGCAGGCGTTGTTGGGTCACAGCGATATCTCGACGACGCAGATTTACACGCACATCACTGATCGACATTTGCGGAACTCTTACGACAAACATCATCCCCGCGCGCGACGGAAAGTCTAGTTTCGAGTTTCCGGTGTCGGGGTATCGGGGGCCGGATACAGGATTTCGCAGGTCAGGAAGGGGGCCTGCCCACTAATCCGGTTGTTCTCCCAGCCCGACAGCCAAGGATTTAGGGAAGTAAAAATACAAGCGGGGGCAGGCCTCCTTCCTGACCTGCGAATTGGCTCCGCACCCGAAACCTGAGACCTGAAACCCGAAACCCGTTTCACTGACACATGTTCCTGCCAACGAAACCTTCGCCAGCACGAGTTCGCGAGTTGATCGCCGCTCAGATCAACCTGCCGTTTTCCTATCCAGAGGTGGGCGCAACTCGCACCACCCCACCGCAAGGCTATACCGTCGATCATAATCGCGTGCAGTTAGGGTTTGGGAAAGAGTGTTTCGAGCGCGCAGTGAACGCGATCCGATCCTGGAAACAGTTTGACCTTAGCTGGGTGGAGGCGGTTCCCGCAGACATTCCCATCGAATTAGGCGCAGCTGTCGGCGTACTCGCGCGCCATTTCGGGTTCTGGTCGCTGAACGTTTCTCGAATCGTTTATCTGATTGACGAAAGTGGACCGATTGAAAAGTTTGGCTTCGCGTATGGCACCCTAACCAGCCACATTGAGCAGGGCGAAGAACGCTTCACGGTTCGATGGCATCGTGATGATGACTCGGTCTGGTACGACATTCTCGCCTTCTCGCGACCTAATCAATACCTCATCAAATTCAGTCGACCGGTCGCGCGAATGCTGCAGCGACGCTTTGCGAACGACTCACTGAATGCAATGGTGAAAGCGGTGAAGTAGTGGACGAGTGCTGATCTTATCTAAGGCGGACAAAGGAGAAGGCATGCGAGCTTCAGGCATCTTCCGTTATCCCATCGATATTATTTCGGTGCTGGTGGTACTCAGCACGCTGTCGCTGCAGTTAATAGCTCTGGTGCTGCACTGGCCGTGGTACGCGGTCATTCCTATTTTGCTGATGCTGCGTCAGGTCAGTCTGGTTGAACATAATCATGCGCACCTGACAATTTTTCCTTCGAGATTTGCAAATCTCCTGCTGGGCTGGGTCTGCCATTTATCGAGCGGAGTACCGCTGAATACCTATCGTCTTCACCATGTAGTTGGCCACCATCGCTATAACAATCGGTTCGATTCATCAGGACGGGATTGGTCCAGCATCTTTGGGTTTCGAGGCGCGCGTTTTCCGGATCAGCCGATGGGAAAAGCATATTACGTCGCGTCGTTTCCGTTTATCGCCCACGCCGAAACCTTGCTTTGGTTTCTGCGCGCGCCGACGTCGAAATTAGCTCGAGGGTTTTTCACATCGATGGCCCTCGTGAGTGGCGCCAGTGTTTTCCTTATCTCGCTAAACGCCGCCGGGTTTTTAACTTTTTTCCTGCTGCCGTGGGCTGTGCTGCTCTTTGGGATGGGATATAACAACTACGACCATCACATTGGCTGCAACATGACAGACAAGTACGCCTCCGCGAACAACTTTCTAAACTTCTACTATACCGTCCTCAGTTTCAATGAGGGCTATCACGTTGCTCACCATCTCAACCCCGGTCTGCACTGGAGCCAGCTGCCGGATTTCCATGAGGTAGTAGAGAGAGGCCGGCTAAACGAATCGTCCGAAGTGTTTTCCAGGGCGGCGCAACTGATCAATCGGAACTTCTCACCAGCACACGATTATTTTGGCCAGATGGATTAAGTATCCGCGCTGCAAAGGTTGAGATGTGGAAACAAAAACGTTGGAATGCGCCATTCTATTGGGCTGCATTTGAACTGCAGGGTGAGTGGAAGTGACGCTGGCAAGCCTGAGCGCGGGCATGTAACGCAACCTGTTATATTGCGGAACGCCTTGGTTCTCGAAAGTTGGATGAATTGTAACGACGCAAAGTAACAGTGGGTTACATTCAAAGTTAAAGCAGGTTCAAGTACGATTCTTAAACCAGACCTGGCATGTTATGCGCCTGAAAAGCGTTATTCTTGTAATCAGCCTCTTCCCCATTGGGCTGCCTTTATCGGATAGCACCGTCCGATCTCGCTTACCTCCGCAAACAGCTCAAAACAAGAATCCCACAGGTAAGGACGGAGCATCGCCAGAGCAGGCGAGCGAGCTGATCAAGCAAGGCGACGAGGCCTTTGCGGAAGGCGATTACCCACGAGCTGTGGCCTTATTCGGTAACGCCAAAGGTGCTGCGGAGCGGATTGGCGACGATGCCGCGCTGGCCGAGGTGCTTGGCAAACTCGGAAACATTTTGCGTCTGCAAGGTAACTACACTGAAGCTTTGGACCATGTGCAGAAAAGCATCGCTTTGAGTGAGGCCAAGGGAGACAAGAAAAGGCTTGCGCCGGCTCTCAACACTGCCGGGATTATTTATCAGGGGCAAGGTGAGATGGCCTTGGCGCTCGAGCACTACCAGAGAAGCCTTCTCTTAAGCGAGGAAGTGAAAGACAAGGCAGAGATTGCTCGATCGCTAAACAACCTGGGGGCCTATTACAGAACGCAAAGCGAGTTGGCTCAAGCATTGAGCTACTACCAGAAAGCTTTAGTGATAAATGAAGAGCTGGGAAATAAGAGTAGGATCGCCATGTTGTTAAGCAACATCGGCAACGCACACATGGCCCAGGGAGATTTTACAGCGTCATTCGAGATTTTTAGGAGAAGCCTGAAGGTCAGCCAGGAGATCAAGGACGAGCGTGGAATCGCCAACATACTGAATTTTCTTGGTATCAACTACCGTGCATTAGGTAATGAGGAACAAGCCCTCGATCATTTTCAGAAGAGTTTGACTCTGCAGGAACGATTAAAGAACAAGTATGGAGTGGCCTTTGCGCTGGAATACATTGGTATCTCCTCACTTAACTGGAAGGATGATAAAGCGGGAGCGACTACGTATTTTCAAAAGAGCCTTGAACTTTATGAAGCCCTCAAAAACAAACACGGGATGGCAAGGCTCCTGATCTGGATAGGAAGAGTTCACCATGCGCAGGGTGATCATCCGCAAGCGGTCGCTTTTTATCAGAAGGGTTTCGCCGCACTCGGGAACGGAACCAGAACCCGGGCAACAGTGCTGCGAGACATTTCGGAAAGTTCAGAGGTCTACAACGAGTACTACAACCAGGCGTTCGTCGTTATGCAGTACTTCGGTTATTTGCGGCGGGATCCGGACGCGCTATATGTCAACTGGATCCAGGTGCTCGACACGACGGGCGATTTCCGCGGCATGGTGAACGGCTTTATGAACTCGCTGGAATATCGGTTCCGTTTCGGACCATGATGCGACTTGTAGCAGGTCGAAATCCCGGGTGATCCAGGTCTCCGTTTAGTCAACCAGGCTGTTGGCTAAACTAAGGGTTCCGCTGCTCTAGCCTGCGACAGCCAAAATGCGCCTTGGAGTGCTTTGCACAAGCAGTACCTTGTACTCTCATTCACACCTAACATTAATCAGATGAGTGTCAGTACGATAGGTGTTATGGAAACCGATTAAACGGTCTCCCGTGAATTACCGACCAAGTTTCCACTTGGCTAAAGCCAGGTGAGAAAGGATAGGCAGATGATGCATCGTTGTAGGACCTATCATCGGACCTTTTGTGTAAAGCCCTCAAGTAGTAATTGCGAAAAATATTGCGGAACGCCTATTGAAAGAGTAGAGTAGCGCCCGTTCGCTGTTCGCTGACTTCCAACCGACTCGCCTCAGCCAAATTGCCTTCGAGGCCGCCACAGCCACACCATCGTAATTGCATGGGCAGAACGCATGATGGGCAGACAAGTCGTTGCTATTAGGAGATAGCTAATGCAGCAGAGAATAGTCGGCACCAGAACCCTCAAAGTTACCCTTCCACGCAAGCGCGTGCTCATCGTCAATTGTTACTTCGACGACTCGCGCCAGCCAATCCGTCGCACTTCGAAAGTTCCCCAAGCCGTTGGGCCAATCTATCTCGCCGGAGCCTTCGCACGAGAGCTTTGTGACGTTAGCTGTTACACCGAAGTGGCCAGCGGTCCATTGGAAGATGAGAAGCTGCTCTCCGGGATCGACATGCTCGTCTTAACCGGACTGACTAACAGCTTCGATCGCATGTTGCACCTCACGGCCTATGCGCGCACTAAAAATCCTAAGGTGATAGTTGTTGCTGGTGGCCCTCCCGTGCGTTCGCTACCAATTCTTTCCCGCAAGTTTTTTGATTACTCCTGCATGGGGGACATTGAAGAGCTCTGCGATGTCATCAAAGAATCCTTTGGCGCTGCTTATGTCGCGGAGGAAATGTTGCCACGCTACGATCTGGCTTACTGGTTGGGCCGGATCGGTTATGTTGAGACTACGCGCTACTGCAATTTCCGCTGCTCGTTCTGTTCCCTAACTGCAGAAGGTCACGGTTATAAAACTTACGACCTCGAATACATCCGCCGCCAAATCCTGGCCTCGGGAAAACGCAATCGCATGTTTTTTATCGACAACAATTTCTACGGTAGCGATCGCGCTCACTTTCATGCGCGCCTCGACTTGATCAGCGAGATGCGACGGCAGGGCCAGTTTCAGCACTTGGGTGCGCTTGTTACCAACGACTTCTTTCTGAAGCAGGAGAATTTGAGTCGGATAAAAGCAGCAGGCTGTGAGCTCTTGTTTAGTGGCCTCGAGTCATTTGATAACGATTGGTTACGTAACTTTAATAAGCTGCAAAACACGACTGCGCCCCAGGTCGAAATGATCAGGAAATCGCTCAATGCAGGAATCGTCTTCGCCTATGGCCTGATGGTTGACGTCACCAGCCGCAGCGTTTCTGATTTGCGCCGGGAACTAAGATTCATTACCGGCACACCGGAAATTACGCTGCCATCCTTTGTCACGCTTTCTATTCCCCTGCTGGGTACGCCGTACTTTTTTGAATGTCTCAATCGCGGTTCGATTCTTCCTGACACCAAACTGCGCGACATGGATGGTACGACAGTGCTGCAGAAGCCTTTGGATCCGATTAGTGAGGTCGTTAAGTTTGTCGATGATGTACAGTCGCTCAAAGGATACAGGCGCCGCACCCTCAAACATGCAGCTGCCTTTGCGCGGGTCTATCGTTCCAAGCTCAACACTATGCAGATGATGTTTGCGCTGGGCGCGGGCCTGATGGTTTGCGCGCAACCATTGACTGGGTCGCTGGCCGGGCTGGGTTGGATTCGCCATCGCCCAAAGCCACGCACTTACGTCAGCAGCACTGAACCGCTTGATCATATGTACACGCCCGCTTTTCGCGTGGAATCGCGCTACGAAAGCTACTTCAAAGCCACCATGGTTACAGACAAGGGTGGCGAACTACACAAGGATTTACTTGAGTCAGGCCTGCTGCTGAATGCTCCGCGCACAGCGGCCGCAGGCGCCTAAAACTACGCCAGGAGATTCTGAATGCCCCCCTATAGAATCATGACGTTTGACGGTGGTGGTGTGAAAGGCGCATTAATGGCCACACTCGTCAAACGGCTCAGCGATAAATTTCCAACCTTACTTGAACAAGTCGATCTCTTTGCGGGCACGTCCACTGGATCAGTTGTGGCCCTTACGCTGGCCTCTGGTTTCAGCGCGGACACGCTCGTAAGTTTTTATTCTGAAGCCAACCTGCGTTCAGCATTCTCGCCTTCGCGTTTCAATTGGTTTCGGCCGAAATTCAGCAATGCCAATTTTCGTTCTCTGCTTGAAAGCCATTTCCCGGGCAACCCGCGTCTCCGGGATTTAACGAAGCACAATCTAGTGGCTCCTACTTTCAAGCTCGACAATAAAAAGAAGGAGGATTGGAGCCCGGTCTTCGCTCATAACTTTCCCGGTTCGCATCACCTCGATGAGTTGGTAGTCGACGTGGCACTGCGTAGCGCTGCGGCGCCGACGGTCTTTCCCTCGCACCAGGGACACATAGATGGCGGCATGGTGGCGAATAATCCCAGCACGGTGGCGATCGCGATGGCTCTCGGTCATAAAACTCCGCGACCTGCGCTTGAGGATATGCGCGTCTTGTCGATTGGGACGGGACTGACTCCTACGATCATTAGTCTCAACACAACTAACTGGGGAATCATCCAATGGATGCTCAACCCGTTCCGGCAACCTCAGACTCCACTTCTGAACATTCTGTTCGACGGAGTGGTCGAAGCTGACGCGGCGATGAGCAAGCATATGTTGCGGGAGCGTTACCTACGACTCAACCCGAAGCTGGCGCAGCAAACTGAACTCGACGACTGGAGGGCGATTCCGCAGTTGATCCAAACCGCAAACGATTACGATCTGGGTCCTGCGATTGATTGGGTGGAGAAAAACTGGAATTAGGCTACTGGCCGCATGCGGGCGCGTTCTCGTTGGACGAGCAAGCGGCGCAGAATTTTTCCTGCCGGAGTTTTGGGGATCTCCGTAACAAACTCCATCAGCCTGATGCGCTTATGCGGCGCTACCTGCTGGGCCACGAAATCCATAATCTCATCCGCGCTGGCTTTGCTCCTGAGTACTACGAAAGCTTTGGGCACTTCTCCTGCTTCCTCATCAGGACTGGGAATCACACCGGCGTCTGCAACTGCCGGATGCGATAAGAGGATCGCCTCAAGTTCCGCAGGCGCTACTTGCCGTCCTTTATATTTGATTAGTTCCTTTAGACGATCGATTACAAAAAGCTGACCTAACTCGTCTGCATATCCAACATCGCCGCTGCGCAACCAACCGTCCGCGTCGATCATCTCCTCTGTCGCCTGCGGATTACCTAAATATCCTCTCATTACCTGTGGCCCACGAATCAAGATTTCGCCTGCCTCGTTGGCAAGCAGTTCCGCGTGGGTTTCCGGATCGACGATCTTGCATTCGGTGTTGGGCAGACAATAGCCAACTGAGCCAGGCGTATCGCGTTTTGAGGGAGCACTCGCATGCGATAGGGGACTAACCTCGGTCAATCCATATCCGTATTTGATCCGACAACCGAGTCGTTCCAGACACTCGACCGCCACACTGGAAGGCAGCGAGGCCGCACCGCAGTGGATCCACCGCAAGTTTGACAGGTCATAGTCTTTCACTTCCGGCGCTCGAGAAAGCGCGAGAACGAGAGGAGGCACGAGTGGAGCAATAGTGACCTTGTATTTCTGCAATGCCTCAAGAAACTGTTTTAGCTCGTAGCGCGACAGCGTAACGACTGTGGCTCCCTGCGAGAGTGCCAGGTTCGTCACCACATGAAGTCCATAGAGGTGATACATCGGCACGAGGCAGATCATTGTGTCGTCGTCATCGAGAGCATCGTTGCCCTGAATCTGGCAAAGCATGGCAACAAGATTTCGATGGGTTAGCATTACGCCCTTGGGGAAACCTGTCGTGCCGCTCGAATAAGGCAAGGCTGCGAGATCTTCGTGAGGATTGATTGGACTAAATGGAGGCTCGGCGTTGTTAGCTAATAAGGAAGCGAAAGAAATTACATCGGCCGCACTATCACTCTCGCCAATTACAATAAGTTTTTCGATGCCCGCGGCTGCTGCTGCGTCGCGAGCTTTGGCAAGCAGCTGAGGAATGGTAACCAAGAACTTGGCAGCAGAATCACGCAGCTGAGTTTTGATCTCCTCGTCGGTAAAAAGGGGTGGCACCATCGTGACCAGGCCTCCCAACGATGCGACGGCGTGAAACGTGAGAGCAAATTCCGGCGAGTTAGGGCTGTAAATTGCGACAACATCGCCTTTATTTAAACCAAGGTTAGCGAAGCCCGCTGCCAGGCGGCGAATGAGAGGAGTAAGTTGCGCATAAGTAATTGTCCGGCCGGTCTCGCCCTCGATAATGGCAGGCTTGTCACCAAATTCCGCAGCGCGTTGCAAAACAAAATCCGTCAGGGAGATTTCCGGAATCGCGACAGTGGGGTGAGGACTGCTGAATATCATTGATACTCCTTGCGAGAGGGTTCGTGGTCAGTGGTCAGTGGTCAGTGGTCAGTAGTCAGTAGTCAGTGGTCACAGTAACTCAGAGTCAATTTACTGACCACGAACAACTGACAACTGACCAATTGGCAATTACTTGAACGGTTTATCGCGTTCTGCGACTGCTTGCTTGAATCCAACTTCTCCTGCCCGCTTTTGAAATGCGTACCCTTCCTTTGTGTGACGTGCGATGCCGTCGAAAATGGTGCCAAGCAACTGAGTGGTGTTCAGACCGTTCCCCAACATCGTTTGGTTAACCAAAAGCTTCATCATAATCAACTGATTGAGAGGAAGTAAGGCGACGCGTTCAAGTAACTTTTCAAACTGCGCATCGAGGTTCTCCGCGGGCGCCGCTTCTGTCGCCAGTCCCCATTCCACCGCTTGCGTGCCCGACAAACAATCGCCGGTAAAGAGCAGCCGCTTCGCCCGTTCAATGCCGATGCGATAGGCCCAATGGGCGGTAGTCGGCACTCCCCAAACACGAGCGGGCGGGTAACCAATTGAAGCCTTGTCTTCGATCACGATCAGATCGGCGCAGAGCGCGATGTCGGTGCCGCCGGCGACACAGAAGCCGTGAACTTTACAAATCACTGGCTTGTCGCTGTAGAACAAACTCATGAAGCCGCGCACATTGCGCTTCATCATGGCAAAGTCGAGCATCGGATCCCACACTTCATCCGGATTGTGGTTCTCGAGCTGAACGTTTGGATCCATGGGTGAGCCTGAGGGCCAGCTGATCAATTCGCCGCCTAACTTCTGCTCCGCGGTCAGCACCAAATCATAACCACCACAGAACCCCTTGCCGTTCCCCGCAAGCGCAATTAGATGCACGGCGGGGTTGAGATTCGCGCGCTCTACACACGCGGCCAGCTCGGCGGGCATCTCGAGTGTGATCCCGTTCCCGCGCTCGGGACGGTTTAGCGTGATCCGCGCGATCCGCCCGGTCACGTCGTAAGTGAGAGTTTTCAGCGTGTCCATCAATCCAAACCTTTAAAAGCCCGGCACTAGCATGCGAGTCATCGCGTCGGGATTCTTGATTCTCTGACTCGACATCCAGGCACTCGTTTCCGTCAGCAGTTGGTAACCGTGGTCTCCGCCCACCATCTCTCCGAGGCGACGCCGGCTGGCGGCGGCATATAGTTCCATGTCCTGCTGCTTAAAAGTTGTGGCGGCCTCTGAAAGCAGCCTTCCGGCCAGCTCGTTATCGCCTTTCCGGTTGGCAATTCCGGCACGGACCAGACTGGCGAAGGGTGTGGCCCACGCAGCCTTTTCGCGCTCGATACGTTTCGCCATTTTCTCAGCAGTCTTCAAACGCCGTGATCGCTGTTTGCCCTCCGAAGTAGCTAACGCGGCGCGGGCCTGCAAGTGCATCGCTTCAATTCTTAATACCTGAATGCGCAGCAACAAAGAATCCTCAAGCGCTTGCCACTGGCCCTGAAGATGTTTCCACACCACTTCAGTATCTCCCGTGTATAGCTCGATCTGGGCGAGCGCCAGCATTGCGCTGTAGTGTTGCAGGTGGAATCCTTCGTGAGGCCAGGCCTTGAGAGCCTCAATCGTTTCCGCGCGCGCGCGATCAGGATCGTCCGCAGCGAGCCAAATCAGGTTTAGACGCGTTCGCAGATCAGTGGCGGCAAACACATTCCCCTGTTCCAGGGCGGCCGCCAGCAGTGCGGGAACGCGGCGCGACACTTCGCCAATTTCACCGAGGTAAACCATCGCACTAAACAAGAATCGATGGGCAATCGACAACTCCCAGGTCACACCAGTGCACTGGTCACGCAGAATTTCCGCAGCCTGCTCGCAAAGTTCGGCCGCATTCTTCCATCGTCCATTGACGTAGGCCGTGATGCCACGGGCCCAGGTGACGAGCCCGAGGGCGTGCGGATGTCCCACCCGCTGCGCGAGAGCTTCCGCTTGCTGCACAACCTTAAGAGAGCGCGCCTGGGCGGGCACGCCGCGTGAAGCACTCTGTGCCGCTTCAAAGGCGAGACCGCGGGCGATGCGGAACGGCTCTCCGGCGTTCAAAGCCAGCAACAAGTGCCGGCACTGAAAGTCCGCACCGCGAATCAAATCAACTGCGCCCAGCCCGGCAGCCACGGCCCAGCAGATATCGATGCGAAAGAGATCTGCTTCCGGAATTTCGCTAGCTTTTCGTTCCGTGAAATTAAAACCTCGGATGCGGATCTGAATGCGCTTAATCAATAGTGCCAGCAACGCGCGTTTGGGGCCGGTAGGCAAAGTGAAGCCAGCGGCTGTCAATACTGATCGCACCAGCTCGAGTCCTTCTTTGATGTGTCCACCGATCAACAACTGCTCTGCTGCGCGGCGCCGGGAATCCAATGCTTGTGCTGCCGAAGTTTCCTGGGCCAGATCGAGATAGGCCTGTGCGGCTTCAGCGGGACGGCCGGCATTCACGAGGGCTTCGGCGAGTCCCCGCTTCATCGCAATCATTTCTGCTCCGCGCCCAGGCGCGAGTTCGAGTGCGCGCCGGTAGAAAACTGCCGCGCGATCGAAAGCCAGTGCAACCGCTGCTTTCCTGGCGGCAACCGCCGCATGTGTCGCCGCTCGCATTCGCTCCCCGGCGCCCATGTAGTGCTCAAAGAGCGATTCCGGATCGTCAATCCCACGCGTTTCAATCGCCTGAGCGAGCCGGCGATGAATCTGCATCACACTCGTGCGATCAAGTTGGGCTGCGAGGGTTTCGCGAATTCGATCGTGATAAAGCTCAACCGTGTGTTCCGAACCGCCGCTGCGGAGAAACTGCGCGGCGCGCAATGTGCTGACGAGCGGCAGTTCATCTCCCGAAAGTCCGGCGGCGTGAAACGCCACCTCCGGATTAATCGGCCGGCCCGCGACGGCGAGCGCATCAACGAATGGTCGCGTGCCTTTCGGTAGCTGCGCAAGTCGCGCATCAAGCATCACGCTCAAGTTGATTCCACTCGTCGCTGACCGTTCACTGGCGGCGGCATAACGGGCCAGCTGCTCCAGGAGAAATGGATTGCCTCGCGCTTCGCGAGCGATTGATTCGACCAGAGTCTCCGCCCCGGAACCGAGTAGCTTCTGCGCCAGATCCCGCGCCTCGTTGTCGCTTAGCGTCGTAACTCGCAGCTCGCGCCGCGTCTCAGTTCCTGCGGACTCCAGCAACTCCTCGAGAAAGGGCTTCGACTCGATCTCCTCAGTACGAAAACTCGCCAGCAGCAACAGTGGCGGTGAATCCGGTGGCCGCAACAAGTCTTCCAATAGTGTGGTGCTGTCCGCATCCGACCAATGCAGGTCATCAATGTAGATCACCAGACGTAGCCGATCTGAGATTCGTCCCAGCAGTTCGCGCAAAGCTGCAAACGCGCGTCGTCGTAATGTGAACGGATCGGGAATCTCCTGCTCGCGTTGTGGCGCGTTGAATACCGAGTCCACTTGCAGCATCACCGGAAACAGACGCGCGAGTGCGAGCACATCCCGAGGCATGAGTGCCGCCGCCTTAACTTCCGGCAACGCCATCAGGTACTTGGTGAGACTGTCGATCACGCCGTCGAGCGCTTTGTAAGGAACCGACTCGCGCTCATAACAGCGGCCTTCCAGAATTACCGTGTCACCCTGGTGTTCGCGTAAATCGTCGAGGAAGTTGCGGACCAGAGCCGACTTGCCCACGCCAGATTCGCCATGCACATAACAACTTACTGTTTGCCCCTGATGCGTCGCCTGAAATGCGTTCAACAGCTCGCGGGTTTGATGATCGCGACCGACAAAAGTACGTCTCTTTCGTGAAGGAACTTCTCGCGGAACTATCAAAGGCGCGCGGAGAGGTCCGGTGCGACCGTCGCCCAGAATCTGTAAAATCTCCCGACCGCTTGGTCGTCGCTCAGGCGTGCGCTTCAAAAGTTGGACGCATAACTCATTGAGCTCCGCAGGCAAGTTGTGCACGAGTTCGCGGGGGGCCGGGGGATCAAGGTTTTGCTTGTCCATCATCACTTCAAAAAATTTTCCCGAGAACGGTAAGCGACCAACGAGTGCCTGATAAAGCATCACGCCCACGCTGTACCAATCGCTGGCCCGCGAAATCGGAAGCTGCGCTCCCTGCTCCGGCGACATGTAATCAGGTGTACCAGCCAGGTTCACACTCTCATGCAGTCCGATGCTCGCCACCTCCGCCACTAGACCGAAATCGAGAATTACAACCCGCCCTTCCTTGGTCACCAGAACATTCGACGGCTTGATATCGCGATGCAACTTGCCGGTTTCGTGCAGGCCGTGAAGACCTTCGGCTAGTTGTCGCAGCGCATTGTTCAAGCGATCGATATCGAGGCTGGCCCTTGAAAGTCTGGTATTAATCGAAACCGGCTGTTGCGTATGCAGCTCCGCCGAGATCACTGGCACGGAATCCAGCTGCTGAGTTTCGGCTTCGTAGTTAGCGCCATCCTCTATCTTCGTATTCATGGACGTGCGTTGCATTGTTTCCGACAGCGACGTCTGACTTTGCCGCGCGCGATAACCCGGCCGCACGTACTCGAGGAAGTTGACCCCTTGCACCAACTCCATCGTGAAAAACCAGTAATGCCCGTCTGACATGAATTCATAAAGCGAGACGAGATTGGGATGAGCGACGTCAGCCAGCGAGCGAAACTCATTCTTGAAGCGGGAGATGTGCGCGGCTTCGGTGCGAGTGAGCGCTTTGAGGGCTACTACTTTGTCGGTTTGACGATCGTAGGCTTCATAGACCACACCCATACCGCCGGAGCCAAGGCGGCGACGAATTCGGAATCTGTCTGTTCCTATGAAATCGGCGGTCGAGTGGGACACTATTGGTAAACGCGGACGAAGACTTCAGATATTAAAGAGAGAACCCCGTAAAGAGCTTGATTGTAAGACGGGCATGAGAGATTGCCAATTGCCAATTGCCAATTGCCGGGTTGCGCATTGGCGGGCAACGACCGCTAATTCCCAAATGATGTAGCATAACCACTGAATAACCGGAACCGCGATTGACCGAAAACTATTAATCGGCAATCGGCATTTGGCAATCGGCAATCGCAAATGGCAAGCGGCGATTGCAAATTCAAGACCTGCAGGAGGCCTCATGGACTGGCGCGTACTCGTGACAACTTTCGGCGTTATCTTCCTCGCTGAGATCGGCGATAAGACTCAACTCGCGGCCATGACGATGGCGGCACAATCGAAGCAGCCGTGGAGCGTTTTCCTGGGAGCAGCAATCGCGCTGACTGCTGTGTCGGCTATTGGCGTGATTGTGGGCAGCGCCTTAGGAGCTTATTTGCCGATGCTTTGGATTAAGCGCGTCGCCGCCGCGGCTTTCATCTTGATCGGTATTCTGATGCTGGCCGGAAAATTTTAGAGTGCCTACTTTCGGGCTTGCCATCCGGCGCGTTGAGTCGAAGACATACCCTGCACCAATTGGCAGAGCCGCTTCGCTCGGCTGATCACGCGGAACCGGAAACCAGCTTCGCGATCAGAAATGCAGCTCCAGCGGCGACGCTGCCGATGAAGGCCGTTTGCAGGGCGCTGCGTACCGGCTTCATTCCGGTAAACCGTCCTTTCACAAATCCAAAAATCAATAACGCGAGGAGCGTCGCCCCGATTGAAATGAGTAAAGCCTTCGCGATGTCGTTTGTAAAAATGTACGGCGATAGCGGCACAAATCCGCCTAGGGCATAAGCTCCGCCAATCGTCACCGCACTGATCAGCGCGCGCTTGGGATCAGGCTTCTCGAGGCCAAGTTCAAAACGCATCATGAAGTCGACCCACTGCTTCGGCTGCTTGCGCAGGGCTTCGACGATCGGCCACGTTTCCTTCTCGGTGAGCCCGTAGGATTGAAAGACTTCCGCAACTTCGCGCATCTCCTCGTGCGGGATTTCGGCGACTTCGCGTTTCTCACGCTCGCGCTCCTTGGCGTAGTGCTCGGCATCACTCTTCGCGGCAAGGTAACCACCGAGTCCCATAGCGATCGCCCCCGCGGCAATCTCAGCGAGCCCCGCCGTAACGATGATGTGAGTGGAAGCGACCGCGCCTGTTAGTCCGGCGGCAAGTGCGAACGGGACGGTTAGTCCATCTGACATTCCGATCACGACGTCGCGTACAACTTCGCTGGCGGTGAAGTGACGCTCGGTGTGCGGTGTGTAGGGCATGTGCCTGGCCTCCAAGGGAGTATGCGTTTTGCGAATCATAACATCTGGTCGAAATGGAATGAGTTCTCAAAGACCGATCCACGAAATCGCAGGAAAGATGATCTCAAATAGCTCGCCTTAAACACGCGACGCTGTAGATTCGGCTTTGCCACCGGATGTGATGCGGTGGCTATGCCCAACCGTAGCAGGCGTCTTACTATGTGGGCTAAGCCCTAAGTGCTCCTTTTGGTTCATAATCGAAGAGCAAAGCCCGAACTACGGCGTAGTCCAAAAACAATTGGGGCGCTACGGCGGTGCATAGCCACCGCCTCACATCCGGCG